>CBIMJC010000033.1:0-19751 GCA_966244125.1 uncultured Rheinheimera sp. | reverse complement strand
ATTTTTTAGCAAGCAGCGGATAAACA
The DNA here is from genome assembly GCA_966244125.1 of uncultured Rheinheimera sp. Taxonomy (GTDB): domain Bacteria; phylum Pseudomonadota; class Gammaproteobacteria; order Enterobacterales; family Alteromonadaceae; genus Pararheinheimera. The sequence continues at coordinate 19,725 of CBIMJC010000033.1, read as the reverse complement.
GACAATGCAAATCACTAAAGATACCGTGGTTCAGTTCCATTACACCTTATCAGACGAGACTGGTGTATTAGAAAACTCCAGAAGCCAGGACCCGGTTTTATACCTGCAAGGTCATGGCAACCTGATCGAAGGTTTAGAAAAATCAATGGAAGGCCATCAGGCCGGCGATAAATTCAGTGTCACTTTAGCACCGGCCGATGCTTATGGTGAGCGCACCGAAGATGCAATTCAAAGCGTTCAGGTCAAACACCTGATGGGTGCAAAAAAATGGAAACCAGGCATGGTGGCTGTGGTCAACACTGAGCAGGGCCAACGTCAGGTGACAGTAGTCAAAGTAGGTATGTTTAAGGCTGAAGTGGATACCAACCACCCATTAGCAGGTAAAACCTTAAGCTTTGACATTGACGTGATTGATGTACGTGCCGCCTCAGCTGAAGAAATTGAGCATGGCCATGCTCATGGTGTAGGTGGCCATCACCATCACTAAAATCCAGGGTTGAACTTCAGTTCAGCAATTGCACTGCTGAACTGAATAAAACCTTGTTCTGCCCCCCGGCTTTGGTTAGATTAACAATATGTTAAGAGAAACCGGGGCATAACGCAGATGCAATTTGGCCAGCTGCTGGCAATACTGGTGTTGTGTAGCCCTCTGTCCGCCAGTGCAGTTCAGCCTGAATTGAACTGGGCCATCAGTGCAGCTCCTCCTTTTCATATAGTGGGTGGTCCTTTTGATCAACAGGGTCTCTGTGATCAACTGGTTTCCAGTATCCAGAGCCAACTTGCTGATCTGTCCCACCGGAAGTTACAGATGCCTCAACCCCGTATTCATCAGGCGCTGAATAACAAAGAAAACTTATGTTTCCCTTGTATGATCCACAGAGCAGAGCCGACAAAAACAGCGGTCTTTAGTCAGCCAACGCATTGGTACAGACCTCAGGGTGTTATTACCCGCCAGGCTCTGGCCACTCATCTGGCACAGCAGTTTGGCTCTCCGCTCAGGCTGGAGCAGTTGCTAGCTTCTAAAACCTATAAACTGGGTCTGGCCGCTGGCCGCAAATACGGTGTGATTGAGCCATTATTGGATCCTTACCGGAAAAGTGAATGGATCCGTTCCGGCGATGATAGCCCGGTGGCTTTACTGAAAATGATCCAGACTGGTCGTATTGACTTCACTCTGGATTATGACATTGTGCTGACCTACCTCAGCAAAACAGCACAGGAACAGGCCAGGGGGCTGGTTTATGTGCCTGTAATGGAATTATCTCAGCCTATAGCCGGAGCTGTGGGCTGCAGCAACAGCCCCTGGGGCCAACAACAGATCGAACGGATAAACAGCGTCCTGCCCAAAGTTCAGGCCGACCCGGCATTCAGGCGCAGCCTTGAACTCTGGTTTGATGGCAGGGTTTTATCCTCCCCAGCCGGGAACAAAGCACAGGAAAAGCAGTAAATGGAGACAAATCAGTATGTTTGATCCAAAAACTTCAGCAAAATTCAGCTGCAAAGCAGAGCTATACCAGTTAAAATCGATTGAAATGGCAGATGCCTGAACTCATGGATAAGAACTTGTCATCCCCACCAGATTTTAATCAAATGCAATTTGATAACTACCGTGACGACAGACAGCCGGAACAGGCAGTCCCTGCGGTGCAGCCTGGCCGTCGTAGCCTTATTCCCTGGTTATTTATTCTGCTGTTGTTATCCGGCGCAGCGCTTGTGGCTTATGAGCTGCACACAGCCCATTATCAGGCCACAGAAATAAGTGCTTATACAAAAAAGCTGACCTATCAGCTGCAATCCGGCGCCACGGATCAGGTGTCTTATCCTATTGCAGGTCCTTTTGACCAGCGTCTGGGCTATTCCAAACTGCCTAAATTTATTCCACGTTTAACCCAAAATAATTTTGTTATAGAACAGCAGGCCGCCTTTTCGCCTGATCTGTTGTTTTATACCCAGTTAGGCTTTTTTCCTCCTTACCGGGAAAAAGCTCAGGGTGGTTTGTTAATTGGCGATTGCCGCAATGAAGAGTTGTTTGCCTTTTCTCATCCTCAACGTGTGTATAACCATCCGGCCGATGTACCGGATCTGGTGCGTAATACACTGTTATTTATCGAAAACCGCAAACTGCTGACCTCACCGCCCCGGGCCAACCCTGCGGTAGACTGGCCACGTTTTATGATGGCCGCTGTGTCTCAGGTCACTAAGGTATTAAATCTGGAAGGTCAGTCCGCCGGGGGCAGTACTCTGGCGACTCAGATTGAAAAATACCGGCATTCGCCTCAGGGGTTAACCCAGAACTTTACCGATAAATTTTTGCAAATGGTGTCGGGGTCAGTCCGTGCCTACCGGTATGGCGCTGATACCTCGTTAACCCGGCATGAAATTGTGCTGGATTACTTAAACTCAGTGCCTCTGTCTTCGGCCCCGGGTTTTGGTGAAGTTCATGGTGTGGGTGATGCACTCTGGGCCTGGTTTGGTACTGATTTTGGCCGCTTTAATCAGGTATTAAATGCTGAACCAACAGCACAAAACCTGAGCTTGCGTGGATTGGCATTACGTCAGGTGCTGGCCCTGATGATAGCCCAGCGCCGGCCGTCCTATTATTTATTGCAGGGCCATGATGATCTGGAAGAGCTGACCAACAGCCATTTAAGAGTGCTGGCCAATGCCAAAGTCATAGACAAAGAGCTGGCAGACTCTGCAATGTCACAACGTTTATTGTTTAAAGGTGGCAAAGCGCCTGGTATTAAGCAGGATGCGCAAACCCTCAAAGGCATCAACGTGGCCAGGGGCCGGTTAGGCACTTTACTGAACCAGCAGTTGTACGACTTAGACCGACTGGATTTAACCGCCAAAGTGTCTTTGCATCATGAACTGCAACAAAAAGTCAGTCATTATCTGAATAGTCTCTCCTCCCCTGCTGTTGCTGAAAAGGTCGGGTTATTGGGAGAAAAACTGCTCAGCGCTGATAAAACCGACAAAGTCACCTACAGCTTTACCTTGTTTGAAAAAACGCCGGACGGTAACAGAGTGCGGGTGCAAACCGACAATACCGACCAGCCATTTGATTTAAACGAAGGCAGCAAGCTGGAGCTCGGCTCGACCGCTAAACTGCGGGTACTGACCACCTATCTGGAGATCATCGCCGAACTGCATGACTCATTTATCGATGAATTGCCGGAAAACCTGCTGAATCTTGAAATAGCACCAAACGATAATTTAACCCGCTGGGCCGCCACTTACATGGCTCATACCGCCGACAGAGATCTGACAAAAATGCTGGATGCAGCTTTACAGCGCACCTATTCAGCCTCTCCTGCCGAACGGTTTTTTACCGGTGGTGGTTTACAGGTGTTTAATAATTTCCAGAAAAAAGAAGATGCGAAAGTACCTACTGTGCTGGAATCGCTTAAAGGCTCCATTAACCTGCCCTTTGTACGTATTATGCGTGACATTGTGGCCTACAGCAGCAGCTACCAGACGGCAGGCAGTACTTCATTGTTATTAAAAAATGATAAAGATCCGCGCCGCGAAGACTATTTGCGTCGTTTTGCCGACAAAGAAGGCAGCTCTTTCCTGCAGCGTTTCTGGCGTAAGTACCAGAAGAAAACCGAAGAAGACCGCTTAAGTACCTTCTTTGAAGGTTTAAAACAAACACCGGATCGTCTGGCTGCTGTGCATCGTTATTTGTTGCCTGACTCTGACTTTGCCAAATTCAGCGCCTTCCTGCAGCAGCGTCTGCCGGAAGAAAACCTGACGGTAAAAGATATAGATGAGTTGTATAACAAGTATGGTCCGGGCAAATTCAGCCTGATGGATCAAGGCTATATAGCCAAAGTCCACCCGCTGGAATTATGGTTGCTGAGTTTTATGCAACAAAACCCGCAAGCAACCTTTAAAGAAGCAGTGGAAGCATCGGCAGAACAACGTCAGCAAGTATATCGCTGGTTATTTAAAACCTCGAACCGCAGCGCCCGTGACACCCGTATCCGCATTATGCTGGAAGTGGAAGCTTTTCTGGATATTCACCAGCGCTGGAAAAAGCTGGGGTACGCTTTTGACCATCTGGTGCCTTCACTGGGTACAGCTTTGGGCAGCTCAGGGGACAGGCCTGCAGCTTTGGCAGAGCTGATAGGCATTATCCAGAATGATGGTTTGTTATTGCCTACAGTGCGGGTGGATCAGCTGCATTTTGCTGCCAACACGCCTTATGAAGTGAAGCTGAAATACCAGCCTCACGAAGCGAAACGTGTGATGAAATCCGAAGTCGCCCGAGCCCTGCGTTATGCGCTGTCACAAGTTGCGGAGGACGGTACAGCCCGTCGCCTGCAGGGCGCTTTTACTAAAGCTGATGGCTCGCCGCTGGTCATAGGGGGTAAAACGGGCACAGGTGATAACAAAATGGCGACTCAGGTGATCCGTGGTCGTACTGTGCAGGCCACCACAGTGAACCGTACTGCGACTTTTGTGTTTTATCTGGGGGATAATCACTTTGGTACCCTGACCGCTTTTGTACCGGGGAAAGGTGCTGAAGACTTTAGTTTTACTTCGGCTTTACCACTGCAGGTACTGAAAGGTATGGCGCCTATTCTGAATCCTTATATTCAGCAAGGTCAGCTCTGCCGTTAATCAAGGGTCAGAGCCTTGGCTCTGACCCTATAATCTAAGTGTAAACACCATTCCAGCAAGCAATAGCTCAGGAATGGAGGCAAGCCCAGCTCGTTCTTATCTTTTGCTATCAACACTAATATGGGGGTCAGAACCAAGGTTCTGACCCCGCCAGATGCCTTTCGGGAAATGCTCTTCTAAGAAGCCTGCCAGCTCGGGTTGTGGTACTGGTCTGGCAATCAGATACCCCTGGGCTATGTCACAACCTTGCTGGCGCAACAACTCCAGTTGTTCACGGGTTTCCACCCCTTCAGCCACGACTTGCAACTGCAGCTTTTGCACCATGGCTATGGTCGAGGCGATGATCTGAAAATCTGCGGCATTTTCTAACATACCGGATAAAAAACTCTTGTCGATTTTGATGCAGTCCATCGGCATTTTTTTCAGATAACTCAAAGACGAATAGCCTGTGCCAAAGTCATCGATGGCAAAATGAATCCCCATAGCTTTAATCTGCAACATGATATTCAACATGGTCTCAATACTTTGCACCAGCGTGCGCTCTGTCAGCTCCAGCTCAAAATAAGAGCCCTGCAATTCATATTTATCCAGCAGCCGTTTTAAGGTAGGGATCAGATCCGGGTCTACAAATTGTTCAGCCGACAAATTAATCGCAATGCGGAAATGATGCCAGCCACTGTGCAACAACGTTAAACACTGCTGCATACATTGTTCGATGATCCAGTACCCCAGAGGTATGATTTGTCTGGATTGCTCCAGCACAGGAATAAACTCATCAGGTGGCACCATACCCCGCACCGGATGACGCCAGCGGATCAGGGCTTCAAAACCATACAAAGCCCCGGTAGCTATGCTCATTTGTGGCTGAAAACTGATACTGAACTGATTCAAAAGCAATGCTTCTTTTAAATCCTGCTCCAGCAACACCCTTTGTTGCACCCTCTGATACATATCGAGGTTGTATGCCTGAGCACCATTACCGCCATTGAGTTTGACTTCGTGCATCGCCAGGTCCGCCTGACGTATTAAATCATCTGAGCTCAGTGAGGTCTCAACACTCATGGTTAAACCAATACTGGCTGTCATGACAAAATTTTGCTGGTCAATAGTCAAAGGTTGCTGGATACGCTGCAGTATCTGGCTGGCTAAACGAAAGGGTGTATCTACATCAGACAGTTGTGGCAGGACAAAAACAAATTCATCGCCACCGAAGCGGCATAACAGATCGTTAGGTCTGCAGCAGTCTTTTAAGCGCAATGCGACCAGTTTCAGCAGCTTATCGCCATGCGCGTGGCCTAAGCTGTCATTAATACGTTTGAAGTCGTCTAAATCAACAAAAAGCACAGCCAGAAATTTTTTCTCGGCACTTTGACTGCTGAGCATACGTTCAAGCTGATACTGCAACATATTCCGGTTCGGTAAAGTAGTCAGCAAGTCGTACATCGCCACTTTTTCAAGTTCGCTGGTGTGCTGCTCCACTTTATGGTTCAGTTGCTCCAGTTCCACACTCAATTCTTCGGCTGCCTTGCGCAACAAATCCACTTCATCCGGCCACAAGCTGGATTGAAATTGGCTTTGCTGGCGAAAGCCCGCATATTGTTTTTGCGACAACAGAGGCAATGCTTTACTCAGAGTTTTTAATCTCAGACTGATCCGTCTCATAATCAGATAAACCAGCACCACCATGCAGCCAAACAGGATCACTGAGGTAATAAGTAACTGACGGCGATAGCCATTGTTGGTGGCGACAAAATCGCTGATATCATCCACCACAGTCAGATAGACCCCTTTACTTTTCATCTCAAAGGCAGAGATCAGGTACTGCTGGTCGTTGTGCTCCAGCTCCAGGCCTTTGGTTAAAGCCAAATCCGCTTCCGGATCTGTGACTCTGTTCAACAGGGATTTTACTAACTCAGGATTTGAACTGGCGATCAGTTCGCGGCTGATTTTTCCATCAGCAGATCGGGTGGCTCTGATCAGGGCTACATCTGAGTTTAAGCTTTGGTGCAGTGCCGACAAAATATCCACCAGTGTGGTGGTCACCGTCATCACAGCAACTTCTCCTGAGCTGTTCAGCACAGGTAAGCTCAGTTGTTTGACACAATATTTCACACATAAATTGGCAGTCAGCGGGCTTTGTTGTTGCAACACCTGTTGCACCAGCGAGGGCGAAAAGTAAGGGCTTTGTTGTCCGCTGCTGAACAACAATTTCATCTCGCTGTCGTGCAACCAGATTTGTTCAATGTTCAGATGCAACTGCATATTGGCGCTTTGCTCAGCTAAACGTTGCGCAAAAGCTGAAAAGTCTTTTTGCTGGCTGAGTTGCACCAGATCGGAAAAACTTTCCAGCCAGACCCGCAATTGCTGTTCCAGCATCGCATTTTGCTGCAAATACTGTTGCCGTGCCGACTCACGTTTGACCTGCTGCTGCCGGTCAAACTCTTCACTCATCCGCATTAAACCCAGACTGGTCTGCAACACCGTCATACAGAGCAAGGCACTGATAGTCGCCAGCAGAATTTTCCAAGGTAAACTAAAGACAAAAGACCGCATAAGGTTTAAAACCAATACATCAATTGCAGAGCCCACATTTGCCAGTATTCGGTTTTATTGTGCTGCAAATCAGGCAACACAGGATAAGCCAGACGGGCCGTTCCTTTGACCCAGTGGTGCTCCATGGTTAAGCGAAGATTATCTTTAAAATCATAGGTTAAGCCAAAGGTCAGGTCATCCTGATAACCAAAATAGGCAGGCACCAGTCCACCTGTACTTTCAGAGAACTTGCGGCCATTGCGATCATCTTTATTCAGGTCAAACCAATCCACACTAAGCAAAGCCCAGGTCCGGGGCAACACATTATAACGGCCCTGCAGATACCAGCCCTGGCTGAAACTGTCGCGTTTAAATCCGGGGACGTAAAAGTCACTGATATCCAGACGCTCCTGCACCCATTCCCCGCTCAGCTCCCAGAATTCAGCGGCATAACGGGCATTGGCCATCACCCGTTGTACCGTCATGGCTCCATCGCTGTAATAGTCCAGATCGGCTTTTTTATAAGTAAAATCAGAATCCAGTAATGACAATCCAAACTGCCAGGCTGAAAGCTCCGGCCGCCAGAACAGACTGGCCTGATGCACATAGTCCTGCTCCGCATCCCCTTGCGCCAGCGTACTTAACAGGATCTGACTCTGTTCTTTACTTAAGTTGGTCGCGCCCCAGCTCCAGTTCAGCTCCACTTCACCCACACTGGTATTGCGGGTGACTTTCAACGCCAGGCCATCGCTGCCTACCGCAATATCGCGGAAGGAATCAAAATAGACAGATTGCGGCAAAACTATGGCATTACGGGTAAAAGGTACATCCCGGGTCGCTGAATACAACCAATGCTGATTTTTAAAGCGGCCAACAAACATATTCAGACGCCAGTCAAAATCACTGTGTAAGGTCCAGTCGACAAACAGATAATCAAGCCGGGTGCCCTGCACATAACGGCGGCCACCATCCAGATATACGACCTGCCCGGCCAGACGCAGCTTATCGGACAAAACCCAGGACATATTCACGCCCAGATCCGTCAGTTCAGCTGAAACACTGTCATCCAGATTTACGAAGTTTGTTTCAGGCGCCTGAATAAGGCCCTGCGAAATAAAACCATGCCATTGCACCTGATCAGTAGTCAGCCCTTCTGCCTGCAACTGCCATGAACAGCTCAGCAGCAGTAAGAAGCACCACTTACTGCGTAACATGAACGACTTTAAGCTTGGATAGTTCATCTGAATTCCCGATATAACCAATAGCCCCTTCGGTATTGGCAACCATGTCACGCATTTGTTGCTCTGAGGTCAGCACTACAGGCGCAGCACCTAAACCTGAATAAGTAATTTTTTGCCAGATCCTGTCCAACTGGTAAGGGAACATCTGCAATTTTTCTTTGGTAAAACTTTGATGAACCTGGTGTTTAGCGGGCAACACAAAAACCCGGACGGCTGTGCCATCGGGCCAGTTTTGTTGCCGCATAGAATAGATACTCCGCAGCTGAGTCACTGTCAGCTGGTCCATAGGCACGGCAGGATGAGTTACTACTTCAATGGCTAAGGCAAAATCAACCCAAAACACCATGACAGCAGCAACAAACTTAATCTTCACGTCTTTGTATATCCTCAAGACAAAACAATACAGGCCGGTGAAAAAACTTCAGAAAAGAGCCTACATCAGGCGCTTGTTGTCCGCGCTCAGTATAGTAGCAGCGCTTGAAATTGTATTGTAACCTTGAAAAAAAAGTAGTGTTTTCAGTGAAATGAGAGCACAGAGGGAGAATTATTCCCTCTGTGCGGTACAAATTTTAATAGCGGGGGCTGACTTCGAACACTGTTAAGCTGCCACTGACTTCGTTGGCCATCAGTAACAAAGCCTGACCAGAAGCACTGTCAGCTGCCGGCACAAAGACCAGGCTTTCAGGACCTAAATCACCGGCCTGCTGATAATCGCCACTCACCTCCGCCGGAACAGCGTCGTCGTCAATTTCATACACAGCGTCAAAATTACGGTTGTGGAAGTAATCCACAAACTTGGTATCGTAAGGATTGGTGATGTCATACACAAAAACACCACTTAAGCGTTCTGTGCCAATAAAAGCATAAGTTCTTTCCCCGACCTGCCCTACAGTCACAGCTTCAGGTTCAGGGCCTTTATCGTCCGAACGGCTGTCGCCTTCAACCACTGTATGGTTAGTGTTAAACAGCTCAGCATGCACACCAGAACTGATGCGTTCAAAATCAGAGCCACTGTCAAACACCTGATTGCCGTTTTGATCCCAGATACTAAAAGAGCGGGCGCCATAAGCGTAAAGAGCATCGTATTCACCATCAGCATTCAGGCCCATTGCTTTGGATACATTCAAACGACCCAAGCCATTGGCTGAATAAAATCCTGCCTGTAATGCAGTTAAATCCGCTGAGCGTTTTAAGCTACTGACTCTGCCCTCTTCGCTATATGCCTCCCAGTCACGCGCATCCCCTTCATTCGCACTAAGGATAAAAGTCGCACCTTTCCAGTTGTAACTGGCCAATGTATCAGGCTGATACATGCCATAAACACCAGGATAGGTGGAGAGCTTCACCCCATCTCTGTTACTGACATCCAGCGCATTTTTAGTCTGGCTGTAATCTTTAAAGCCTAAGGCCACCACTTTAGTGATTTCTTTTTTGGCTAAATCCACTATGGCCAGTGCGTTGTTTTCCTGCAAAGACACAAAAGCTTTTTTGCTGTCACTGCTGACGGTGATGTATTCAGGTTCTAAATCCTGCGCCACAGTGGTGCCAGCAGGTGCTGCAAACTTCACGCCCTGAGCTGCCAGTTCTGCTTGTTTTGTATTAAAAGCAGTAAATGTTAATAAGGTGGCCTGATCGGCAGCCACACCAGAGCTAACAGCAATAATGCCGATGGAACCTTCAGGATCCACAGTGTAATCTGATTCAGGCTCAGCCTCGTTTGCGACCAGCAACAGGCTGCCATCTGGTGTAAAGGTGACCATGTCAGGTAAAGCCCCCACCTTCACTGCTTTCAGCAAGACAGGAGTCGCAGCACTGATGTCATAAAAAAGTACAGCACCAGCAGAGGACTTCACTTTGTTTTCAGCTGCCACAGCCAAAAGATTGCCGGAAATAGCGATAGAGTTGGCAAAACCTAAAGCCAGCACTTCATCTGCGCCACTGGCATTTTTTACCGTCACGCTGGCAGGCATAGCCAAAGGAGTGCTGGTTAAGGTATTGGCCGTAATAGCATCGGTCAGGGCTGTGCTTTTAATGCCTGAAGCATCCAGAATTTCAACCCGGTTTGCCGCGCCATTCACTACAAAAATACGTTTGGATGCTTTGTGATACTGGGTGATCTCCGCAGCGCCAGCACCATAAGTACCAGTGACAAAACGGGCCACAGCTTTAGTGGTGATGCCTGTCTGAGCATTTTGCCCTGGCGTACCCGGAGTTCCGGGAAGACCCGGAGTACCTGGTGTGCCCGGCTGCCCTGCAGCGCCATCAGAACCTTTTGGACCAGTAGCACCGTCCTCACCATCCAGACTACAGCCGGATAAAGCCAGCAGCAGAGCTGAAGCTATGAAAGTAAAACGCAAGTCAGAGAATTTCATTTTAGGTAAAGTCCTGTTTTATATAAAAAATCAGGCCCTACCCTAAAGTTGACTTATGACGTTTCAGTGACGATTGTATGAAAACTTAATGAACAAGGAGCCCGCTGCCGGCTCCTTGTTTATTCGCTCTGGATCAGCAGCTACAACTTAATAGGCAACGCAAAAACGTTGGTTCAGATGACGGTTTTGTTCCGCCTCATCCAGCATAGCCACGGCAAAGTCTGCTGTTGATATACGGCTTTTTCCTTGCGCATCTGTGATTAACTGATCCAGGCCTAACCGGAAAGTACCGGTTTTTTCGCCCGGAAAAATTTCAGCGGCAGGCGATAAATAACTCCAGTGTTGCTGATCCTGGGCTTTCAATAGCTGAAGCGCCTGATAAGCCCCCAAAGCGGACCCCAAATAAGCCGCAGGGAAATCCGGGCTGTGCAGTAACATCTGACCCGGAGCATACTCAAGTGAAGCAGCGCCACCTACGACTAACAAACGTGGCACTTTGGCGCTGATGCTGGTCGCCAGCACAGACTTAAACCCCTGCACGTAATAAGCCGAAACATCAGACTCTTTGTGGCCACTAAAAGCACTGATCACCAAATCAGCGCCGGCCAAAGCCGCAGCGAGGGCCGTTGTGTCCATCACATCAGCTTTTTGGGCCGTTAAGCCTGAAGTTCGCTCTATCCGTTCCGGACGACTGACCAAAGCTTTTACCTGATGACCCCGGCTTAATGCCTCAGTGGTCAGTGCCGAACCAATAAAACCAGAAGCACCAATAATCACTATCTTCATAACATCTTCTCCGTTTGAGTGAATGGTGCTTATTATCAGGCCTGGTATTGATTTGAAAAATACACCAATTCATAATTCACTGTTATCAATTCAACAACAATAGTCCGCATGCAACTCTCAAACATTGACCTGAACACTTTACCGGTTTTTCTGGTGCTGGCGCAGGAGCGCAGCTTTACTGCTGCGGCACAGCGACTGGGCTGCACTAAAACCAAAGTCAGCCTGCAAATCAAAACGCTGGAGTCCAGATTGGGGGTTGCTTTGTTTCGCCGCACCACCCGCTTAGTCAGCCTGACTCAAGCCGGTGAGCATTTGTATCAGCACAGCCACCCGCTCTTGCAGCAACTCAGTCAGCAGCTGCTGGAATTACAAGGCAATGAGCAAAATTTAAGCGGGACTTTAGTGATCAGTGCTCCTGAAGATTATGCGCAGCAAGTATTAGTCCCGGCTTTACTGGCTTTTCGTCAGTTGCATCCGGCTTTGGCTTTTGAGTTAAAAAGCAGCGATCAGATCAAGGATCTGGTCAAAGAAGGTATAGATTTGTCGATCAGGGCTGGCTGGCTGAAAGATTCCAGCCAAAAAGCTGTAGCTTTGGGTCGTTTTGAGCAGTGGCTGGTCGCCTCACCCGCTTATTTACAACAGCATGGTGTACCACAGCACCCAACAGAGTTACCACAGCACAACTTTATCTGCTTTAGCCTGCTGCCTTCGGCTTTACACTGGAATTTCAGCAAGGGCACAGAACAACTGAAGCTGTTGATGCGCAGCCAGATCAAAGCAGGTTCAACAGCCTCAGTCACCGCCTTACTCAAAGCCGGCGCCGGCCTTGGTGTCATCACAGACTACAGTGCAAAACGACTGATCCGGCAAGGAGAATTGCAGCACATTCTGCCTCAGTGGCAACTGCCCGAAGGTGGCATTTACGCTGTTTATCCGCCTGGTCAGTTCCGCCCGGCCAGAGTCCGGCTTTTTGTAGAATTTCTTAAAGACTGGTTACTCAATGAATAACCTTCTGCCACTACACAAGGGCCGGGAGTGATGTGTGCTGACAAAGTCCATGATCTTTAGCTCAGGCAGTGAAAGCTGCGGAAAACCGCTATGCTGGCTTTTTTTGAACCTGTGCGCGAAGCAAGGATGGTCCGAGGGTATTTTACCTGACAGTAAAATGTCGTCATAACAACCTTCCCGACAATGACGACATCCCATCCCTGCATGGACATAAAAAAGGGCCCGCTAAGGGGCCCTGAAATCACCAGGAACAGTGATGCATGCAACAAGTTTAAGCCTGTCCAGCATGCAGGCAGCTGTTTGCAGATATGTGACAACAGGACGAAACTTTGATGAAAGAGTGCAGAAAAATCAGTTTTACTATCAGGGTTTTACAGCTGCGTGCTGGATCTGATATTTCGCCAGCAACAACTGCCACTCCTGGTCTTGCGGCATCTGGCTGACGACCTGCTGTAAAAACTGATACAACTGAGGTTCGGTTTTACTCAGCATAAAACGCCGCAAAATTACGTCATGAGGTGTGCTGGCGACATAAAAATGCCTGGCTAGATCACTATGACTGAATTTATAAGACAAAGTGGACGAGCTGATAATAGTAAAATCTCCCCGCTCTAACCTTAACATGTCCAGCACATAGTCTTCCTGCAGGGTATCAACCCGGTGCAAGGTGCCGGCGCTGACGGCATCGTCTATGCCTTTGTATTTATAACCTTGTGAGCCAATAAAGGTTTTACCTTTTAAATCAGCCAGATCCTCATCCCTCACCGGTTTTCTTGCATCTGAGACAAACATGTCTTTGTCATGTAAAAAGGGCGAGGTAAACAGCATTTTATCTGCAACAGGCTTAAACCATTCCGGCTGAACGCCAAGCACCACATCAGCAAAAGGCTGTGCCAGCAGAGTATCCAGCCGCTTTCTGGGGATAAGTTCAGTGGTAAACTGGTATTTGTCGGTTTTATGATTCAGATACAGCGCCAGATCAAAATACAACCCACGTTGCTCTCCCCAGTCAATCACATAAGGGGCTTTTAAATGATAGGTCAGTAAAACTACCTGCTGTTTTGGCGCCGCATACACTTCTGCCAACATCAGAATACTGACCAACACCACACAAAATCGAACCCACATAACCAGATATCCCAAAACAACCTGCTTTGAGACTAGATAAGTTTTTCTCCCTAAGCCAGTAGCCACTGAGCTCCTTCTGCAGCTTTACCGATATTTATTCTTTTCAGGGACAAACAAAAACAAAATCGCCGCAGTTTCCGGCCAACTGCAGCGATGTTGTCGGTGACTCTCTATGGTCTATTTTGTCTTTAACAAGGCCACTACTGCCTGACCTACAGCTGCAGCGGACTGTGGGTTTTGGCCTGTAACCAGACGTTGGTCCACCACCACTTTGGATTGCCAGTTAGCTGCAGCACTGTAGCGGGCTCCACGCTGTATCAGCTGATCCTGTAAAGAAAATGGCACCACCTGAGTTAATTTTACCTGCTCTTCTTCGCTGTTACTAAAGCCTGTCAGCTCTTTACCTGCAATCAGATAACTACCGTCTGCCAGTTTAATATTCAGTAAAGCTGCAGGACCGTGACAAACGGCCGCTACTATGCCATTGCTCTGGTATACATCTGCGGCAAATTGCTGCAAGGCTTTATCCTGTGGAAAATCCCACATAGTGCCGTGACCACCGGCAAAAAGCACAGCTTTATAATCTGCCGCTTTTAAATCAGCCAGTTTCAGCGTCTGTTGTAATTTAGTGTTGTGCAGCTTATCGGCCATAAACCACTGATTGGTTGCATCAGCTTCTGTCAGACTGCGTTCGTCCACAGGCGCCAAACCACCTGCAAGGCTGGCAATATCAACCTCAATACCGGCCTCTGTCAGCTCTTTATAGGGATGAGTCACTTCACCCAGCCAGTAACCGGTTTTTTCACTGGTCGTGCCCATTTGGCTGTGGCTGGTGACCACGATCAGGACTTTGTCTGCCGCCATAACCAGACTGCTGCTTAAGGTTAAAGCCGCTGCCAGTCCAAGTTGTAGCATGCGTGTTGGTACTCTCATTTGTTCACCTCTTTACTCTGGATTGTGCTGTAGATTCGATGGCGCTTAGTCTGCAACAGAGTTAAACTTCAAAGAAGTGAATTGATTCAATAATAGCTATTCAAATTATGAATATTAAAAATAAAGATCTGAATTTATTGCTGCTGTTTAAAGTGCTGTACGAAGAGCAAAACCTCAGCTCGGCCGCAGTGCGGCTCAATCTGAGCCAGCCGGCGCTGAGTCATAAACTGAACAAACTACGTCATGAATTTGCCGATCCTTTATTTGTCCGCGCTGCACGAGGCCTGACTCCAACCCCAAAGGCTATCAGTCTCTCTGCCGAAATCTTACCCCTGGTTTCTTCGCTGGAAGGCTTCTACCAACATCAGAGCGGAACAGATTTTTTAACTCAGGCCGACAGGCTGGTGATTTACAGTACCGACTATATCGAAAGTTTATTGTTGCCCAAACTGCTCAGTGTGCTGGCAGAACATGCACCGCAGGTTCAGCTGGTAATGCGGCACACGCAGGGGACTTTACCAAAACAGCAACTCGAACGCGGCGATTGCGACCTGGCGGTAGCTGGCTTTTACCGCGACTTACCGGAAAGTTTTTATCAGCAGAAACTGCAGACTGAAGACTTCGTGGTACTGATGCGCTCTGAACATCCACTGGCACAGCACCGCCTTAGTCTGGACACTTATTGTCAGGCTCGTCATATAGTGACCACGCTAACAGGCGATCTGGATGGTCTGGTGGATCAGGAACTGGCTAAATCAGGTTTAAAGCGCCGGGTCTGTGCCGGGCTCTCAGGTTTTTTATCACCCGCTCATGTAGTGGCTAAAAATGATCTGTTACTGACCTGCCTGACATCTGTAGCTGATATAGCGCAACAGGCAATGCCGGATTTACGGGTTAAAGCCTGTCCCTTGCCATTACCGCAGGTGCAAATCAGCCAGATCTGGCATTCCAGAACTCAGGACGATCCGCTAAGGCGCTGGTTAAGGCAGCAAATCCACCAGTTGCTGACTCAGAACTAACAGACGGATCCCAGTACAGCCAACCAGAGGAAAAACCTGGACGCACCATCACCAAAAAAGGAAATCCTTTGGAAAATCCTGTGGTTAGGTTGAAGTTCTGCAATTTGCTGCCAGTATTAAAGCACCCGGATCTTCAGTCATACCTGTTTATGCAAAAAATTCTGTTGTGGTTAAGCCTGCTGTATTGCGCCGGAGCACAGTCTGCAGTGTTGTGGCAAGACTTTCGTGTCAGCTACCTGACGGGTGACAATTACCGTTTAGGCGACAATAAACGCGATATTTACACTCTGGAACACGCCGCCGCCACCAGTTGGGGCGATAGTTTTTTCTTTCTCGATCATATAAGGCCGGATCAGGGCGACCTAAGTAATTATGCTGAATGGGCGCCTCGCTGGAGTTTCAGTAAGTTAGGTCTGGCCGATGTAAAGTGGGGCCTCGTCAGTGATATGACCTTTGCCACTACAGCTGAAATGTCCAGTCAGGCCACGCACTTGCTGTATGGCCTGGGCTTTAATCTGGACATTCCACTTTTCAGGTATGTTCAGGTCAATTTGTACAGGCGCAACAACGAGCATCGCACTGACAATTGGCAAACCACTATCACCTGGGGTTTACCCTTTGAACTGGCCGGGCAGGAGTTTTTGTACGATGGCTTTATCGACTGGGCCAGTGCAACCAGAGATCATAGCGCCAATCTGAATATGACCTCGCAGTTTAAATGGTTATTGAGCAAACCTCTGAATATTGAAGATAAAATCTATTTTGGTTTTGAATATGTGCTGTGGCTGAATAAGTTTGGTGTAAAAGACCGGAGCAGTGTGCGCAGCAACGAATACAATCTGAACCTGCTGCTGAAGTGGCATTTTTAATACGAGGCTTCTATGAACGCGGTATCTTTAAAAACCAAACTGATTTTATTAGCTTTTTTCCCTGTTTTTATTCTGGCCTCAGTCCTGATCAGCACAGCTTACTTCTCGGCTCAGCATGAAGCACAAAGCAGGGTCAAACACCTGAGTGATTCATTGTATGCCGAACGGAAACAGCAACTGGATACCTTACTGGAGCTGGCGGGCACAGCGATAAGTTCAGCGACAGATGAAAACAGCAAAAAGGCCATTTTACGTAGTCTGCGTTATGAAAACGGCAAAAACTATTTTTTTGTCTATGACTTGCAAGGCGTTCAGGTGGTCAGTGCAGATCAGCCAGAGCGTGAAGGCAAAAACTTCCTTGACAGCAAATCAGCCGAAGGCCGTTATTTAGTCCGGGAGTACATAGAGGCCGCTAAAAAAGGAGGAGATTACATCAGCTATAACTGGCCTAAACCCGGCAGTACAGTAGCCGCCCCTAAACTGGCAAAAGCCATTATGCTGGGTGACTGGGTACTGGCGACAGGCTTTTATATTGATGATTTGGAACAGCTGATCCAGCAGCAGCGTCAGGCCACAGAGCAGCAAATTTACTCAGGTTTATTACAAAATGCCCTGATCACGCTGGTGCTGGTCGGTCTGGTTATTTTTGTTGGTACTTTGTTTGCAAAAGCCATTTTAAATCCGCTGCTCAGCGTAGTGCAGGCGATGCAGGACATTGGCTCAGGTGAAGCCGATCTGACGAAAAGACTGGATGCTTCCATGGGCCATGAACTCGGAGCTTTGGCTCAGGCTTTTAATCAGTTTTCCGGCAAAGTTGCGGCCCTGGTAGGTCAGGTGCAGAGCTCCATGCGCAGTCTGGGACAATCTGCAGAACATTTAGCCTCCTTAATGCAAAAAACCGAAGCAGGTGTGGCGCAGCAACACAGTGAAAGTGATCAGGTCGCTACTGCAATTAATGAAATGTCGGCCACAGCGGAGGATGTTGCCAAAAGTGCCAGTCAGGCGGCTCAGGCTGCAAATCACGCTGAAACTCAGGTGCACGAAGCCAATGCCAAGTTGCACAGAGCCATTTCGGTGATCGGAGGCTTAGAGCAACAAGTGCAGGTGGGTGTCTCTGTGATAGATAAGGTGGGAGATGATTCCAGAAATATCGGCGCTGTATTGGATGTGATCCGCTCTATTGCCGATCAAACCAATTTACTGGCACTGAATGCGGCTATTGAGGCGGCACGGGCCGGTGAGCATGGCCGGGGTTTTGCCGTTGTAGCGGACGAAGTACGGACGCTGGCCGCCAGAACAGCCAAAAGCACAGATGAAATCAATCAGATGATTGTCTCCCTGCAACAAGGGGCAGAACAAGCAGTTCAGGCTATTAATGAAATCAAACACCATAGCCAGAATACAGTGCAGCAGGCCGAACTGGTGGACGCGGCATTACAGGAAATTCAGCATTCGGTTTCCACCATTAATGATATGAACAATCAGATTGCCAGTGCAGCTGAAGAGCAAACCACAGTATCAGAAATGATTAATAAGAACGTGCATCAAATCGTAGTGATAGCGCAGGAAACCTCCAGCGACACCTCGGCATCCGCTGCTATCAGCAAAGAGCTGATGCATTTATCAGATCAGCTGAACGCCGAAGTTTGTCGATACAAAATATAGAGCCTGTTTTAGCTGCTGCCTCTGCAGTCTTGCAATGGCAGCTGCATAAACACCGAATTAGGGTCTTCTTTGTACCGGGCAAAAGGCTCACAGAGGCTAAAACCAAAACTGCGGTACAAAGCACGGGCCGGGGCAAAATACTCCATAGCACCGGTCTCCAGATACAACTGCTGATAACCCCGTTTTTTGGCTTCGCTGATCACATGCTGTAGTAAGTGTTTGCCTATACCCTGCCCCCTGAAGGCGGTAGCACTTCGCATGGATTTAATTTCGCCCTGTTGTGCATTTAATTCTTTCAGCGCCACACAACCTGCCAATTGCTGCTGTTGCCATAAGGTCCAGAAGCTGATGTCTTTGGCTTTTAACCCCGTCATATCCAAAGCATGTTTGCTCTCGGGCGGCGACACCGCATTCATGTCATTTAAATGCTCTTGCAACAAAGCAGCTATTTCAGGGCCTGTCAGATCATCAAGTTGAATACGCATAAAAAATCGCAGGTAAGAATTTGTATTTCCTAAGGAATATATAGAAGTTCAGCCAGAAGAACCAGCACAACAAAAGGAGTAAAAACAACAGGCAGACCTGCGATGAGTCAGGAACTGAGGTTAAAGTCAGCTGAAAACAGCGAGGGTTCTGATAATAAAAGAAAAAACTGCCAAACATTCCCAAATCGGAAACCTGTGCTAAGCTCTTTAACGACATTTAAACAGGGACATTCTCAGCATAAAAGGAACATTTCATGTCGCCGACCACAGCTCCAGCTCAGCCTTATTCTGAACGTATTGTCCCTTTTGTCACAGATGATGGGGTTGAGCTGAATTTAATTCATATCCGTGGCGATAAAACCCCTGACAAAGGCCCTGTTATTCTGGTGCATGGTGCCGGTGTCCGGGCCAATATTTTCAGAGCTCCGGTTGCAACCAGCCTGGTCGATGCGCTGCTCAGCGAAGGCTATGATGTCTGGCTGGAAAACTGGCGCGCCAGCATCGTCTTCGCCCCTAATTTATGGACTTTGGATCAGGCGGCCTTATACGACCACCCTAAAGCTGTGCAAACTATTCTGGCCGAAACCGGCGCCAGCAATTTAAAAGCTGTTATCCATTGTCAGGGCTCCACCAGTTTTATGATGTCAGCCATAGCAGGTTTAGTGCCTGAAGTGACTACTATTGTTACCAACGCTGTGTCGTTGCACCCTGTAGTACCGGATTGGTCCAAATTTAAGCTGCAATATATGGTGCCGCTGGTCCGGCAAATGACTCAGTACCTGAATCCACACTGGGGCGTACATGCGCCCGGTTTTGTTGCCAAGCTGATTAGCCTGCTGGTGAATTTAACCCACCATGAGTGCAATAACGCGGTGTGTAAACAAGTCAGCTTTACCTACGGCAGCGGCTTTCCAGCACTGTGGCGGCATGAAAACCTCAATGAAGACACCCATGAATGGCTGAAAGAAGAATTCGGTGCCGTACCTCTGCGGTTTTTCCAGCAAATCACCCGTTGTGTGCAACAAGGGCATTTAGTGTCATTTCAGGATTTTCAGGAACTG
>CBIMJC010000032.1:0-19861 GCA_966244125.1 uncultured Rheinheimera sp. | reverse complement strand
TTTGCTGGCGCTAAGCGCAGGGTAAATAGTGGCCAGCAAGCTCATCACCAGGGCTATACCTATGGTCATCACCACTTGCACAGGCTCAATATGGGACGGCACATAATCAACAAAGTAGATGCTGGAATCGAGCAAACTAAAGCCCGTTAAGCTGGTGATCAGACGAAATAGCGGTTCTATTTGCCAGGCCAACAATAGCCCCACTACACCCCCCACCAAAGTACCGGTTAAACCGTTCAGCCAACCGAGCCACATAAAAGCCCGGACTATACGGCTTCTGGGCATACCCATGGTCAATAAAATAGCGATATCGCCTTGTTTCTCCCGCACCGCCATCACTAAAGTTGCGACAATATTAAAACAGGCGACGGCCAATACCAGCACTAATACCAGATACAAAATACTGCGGACCATCTGAATATCGTTGTACAAATGGCCCTGAGTACGGAACCAGTCCAGCATATACACATAATCAGTGGCCAGAGCGCCAAGCTCACGTGACAAGGCAGGTGCTGCGAAAATATCAGCAATTTTAAAAGCAAAACCCTGCACTGCAGCCGGTGGGTAATTCAGCCAGCTCCCTAAAGCTGCTATATCAACCCAGGCTTGCTGATAATCCAGCTGACCGCCAATACTGACAATAGCCACTACTGTTAAGCTGACATGTTTGTGGCTGGCGAGTTTACCGTCCGCTGTCACTTGCGGCAGCATCAGTTGCACTTCATCCCCGACTTTAGCCTGCACTTCGTCCGCTATGCCTTTGCCAAGCACTATCTGATGTGCACTGATTTGGCTTAACTCCCCTGCAACAACAAAAGAGCCTAACGCACTGATACCTTGCTCCAACTGCAAGTCAATGCCGCGCAAACTGGCTGCTTTGACTTTGGCGCCACTGCGGATCATGGTATTGGTTTTAATATAAGGTGCACCGGCCACTACACCGGGATGTTGTTGCAGAGGTTTAATTTTTTTCTGCCAGTTGCCAATAGGATCCGACACCGCCTGCAACTCGACATGAGGGATCACGGATAACAGCTTGTCTTTTAATGCCAGTTCAAAGCCATTCATCACAGTCAAGGCCAGGATCAGAATAGCAACGCCAAGGCCTATACCTATAGTGGACGAAGCGGCAATAAAACGAATAAAAGCGTTACTGTTACGGCTTTTACGATAACGCTGTGCCAGTTGCCAGGACAAACTAGCCATGAGATAAGCCATCCATAGTCTTGCCCAAATGGCCGTCCCGCATCCAGTACTGCAGATCCAGCTTCCTGGCCAGCGCCAAATCATGAGTCACCACAATAAAGCTGGTTTTCAGCTCGCGGTTTAATTCACGCAGCAGCATATAAATACTCTCGGCAGTTTGATGATCCAGGTTACCCGTGGGCTCATCCGCCAGGACCAGTGCAGGTTCCCCTACTAAAGCCCGGGCTATAGCCACACGCTGACGTTCACCGCCACTCAATTCCGCAGGTCTGTGTTTGATACGATGGGCAAGGCCAACACGGGTCAGCATAGCCGCAGCTTTTTGTTCGGCCTTTTCAGTGGACTCGCCGCGGATCAGCAGCGGCATAGCGACATTTTCCAGAGCGGTGAAATCCATCAGCAAATGGTGAAACTGATAAATAAACCCCAGCTTTTCATTCCGCAGTCTGGCTTTGGCATTGGCCGATAACTTAGCGACAGCTTGCCCCAATAACGTCAGTTCACCACTGTCGGGCTGATCCAAAGTGCCCAGTATATGCAACAAAGTACTTTTACCAGAGCCTGAGCTGCCGACTATCGCCAGCATATCGCCAGCTTTGACGTCCAGACTGATCTGATGCAACACAGGTGTGACATTTGCCCCATCGGTATAACTTTTACTGATGTGACGGGCCGTTAAAATACTGGTCATTAGATCCTATCCCAAAAATTGATGTTACAGCGCGACGACACTGTAGGGGCGGGTCTTGTACCCGCCCGTCTTGCACATAAAGCTGAGTTTGAGTGAAAGCGCGTAGTCAACAAAGCTGCAGCTTCAAGTACGACGAGGAAACTAGTCATCACGAAGGATTTCCGCTGGTTGTACCTGCACCGCCCGCCAGGCTGGATACACCACAGCCAATGCGGTCAGCACTAAAGCGCAGACTATAATAAAGAAAATTTGTACGGGCTGAATATCTACCGGCAAAGACACGCCGGCCACAACACTAATACCCAAAAGCGACAAAATACTATTCAACTGCCATGCAACCAAAATACCCACCACAGCACCACTTAAGGTACCAAGCAAACCATTGTTCATACCTTGTACGGCAAAAACGGTAAAAAGCTGGCTATCTGTCATGCCCTGGGTTTTTAAAATTGCTACTTCACGTTGTTTTTCCGTCACCATCATCACCAGCGCTGAGACTATATTAAAAGCCGCCACAGCTACTATCAGCAATAACATCAACCACATCATGGCTTTTTCCATAGCCACAGCAGAAAACAATTTGCCGTGACTGTCGCGCCAGTCGGTGACTTTGGCGACAGCAGGAAATGCCGCAATTTCATTGGCCAAAGCAGGCGCAATAAAAGGCTCAGTTAAACTTAAACGCCACTCTGGTGCATCTTTGGCTTTGCTGCCAAGACGTGTTAAATCCGGCAAATGCACCAAGGCCACAGCGTTATCCACTTCAGAACCGGTATTAATTAAACCTGCTACGGTAAACAAACGCTGGCGTGGTAACCAGCCCATAGGGGTAAAACTGCCGCCCTCGGCCAGTAATAAACGGATTTGCTGACCAGGGCCAACTTTTAATTCATCCGCAAGACCAGCGCCTAAAATCACTGAATAAGGTTGTTTGGTTAAATCAGACCAGTCCCCCACCACCAAAGACTGCTGCAAAAAAGCCGGGATTTGGCTGGGTTCAATGCCTTGCAATAAGACGGCGGTCAGTTGACCCGGGCTCTGAGCTAAAGCTTCAAGCTGCAAATAAGGTGTGACCTGAAGAATTTGAGGGTACTGTTGCTGTAAAGCCGCTCTATCCAACTGTTCAGTGGCTTCGCTTTGTACTATTAAATGTGGAACCACACCAAGGATACGTTTTTTCAGCTCAGCTTCAAAACCATTCATCACCGAGCTGACAATAGTCAGCGCCATCACGCCTAAAAAAATACCTGTGATGGAAAACAGCGTAATAAAAGATAAAAAGCCGTTGCCTTTCCGGCTTTGGCTGTAACGCAAACCAATACGGACACTCAGAGGGAATTGCAGGCTTTTCACAGACTTCCACTTGGGTTGGTGAAGAAATTGCTGCGATAATAGTGATTATCCGTTAAGGTTACAAGCTTGCTACCCGAGGTATCCTTATGCAACAGCCAGGCAATACAACCATAGCCGCAGAATTAGCAGTCGAATTTGCGGACTACTTTCAGATTGAACATCAGACCACTGTCAATTTAGTGCCATTTTCTTTGGCTTTGCCGGATCAGGATGGTTTTTTACGCCTTATTCCTGATGCCTTTAAAATGACCAGCGAACTAAACCAGTTAAATAATTCTTCTATCCGCACTTTTAATGCAGTGAAAGATTTGTCTGCAGATTTAGCCCATTACCTGCAACAACAAGCCCGTAAACTGGATGCATTAACCCATTATGTGTTGCGCTCGCAGGACGACCCTAAGCAACGTTTTCATACCTTCAGTTATGGCGGTTCAGGTGTGCAGGTCTGGATGAACGAGGCTGTAGCTTTAGGTCAGATATACGAAGTCAAACTCTTTCTGGACAATAATGACGGTGCTTTGTATTGCCTGGGCCAGGTGATTGAAGTGACTAAACAGCAGGGTGCAGAAGCTGAACAGCCACCGCAGTATCTGATTAAGATTTTATTTCGCCGTATCCGCGATGAAGACAGAGATATGGTGGTCAGAGCCAGTCTGCACGAACAATCCAGACAGCTAAAACGTAAGGCTGAGCTGCGTCAGCAAGCACAACAGAGTCAGCAATAAAATACCCTTAGTACTTGCAGCTTTGTTGACTGCGTGCTCTCCCTGCAACGCCAATTAGATTGGGTATAGATTGAGCAGTGTTGAAACTAAATCAAACAACAGACCGTACTACAATGCGGTCTTTTTATAACGAGTAAAGAATTTCCCTGATGATCCGCATTGAAGCATTACCAGCCCCCTCCTCCGGCACAGACTTAAAACAATGGGGCCGCCTGTCCGGCGCGGCTTTGCCCTGGGCTATTTATCAGCTGTATCAACGCCAGCAAGGTCTTTATCTGGTGATAGTGCCGGACACCACCACAGCACTGCGTTTAGAGCAGGAGCTGATGGTGTTTTTCCATGAAAATGCCGCAGAAGTCTGGACTTTCCCTGACTGGGAAACCTTGCCTTATGACGTTTTTTCCCCGCATCAGGACATTATTTCCCAGCGTATAAAAACCCTGTACAGCCTGCCCCGTTTAAAGCATGGCATAGTGATAGTGCCGCTGAACACCGCTTTGTTGCGTCTGACAGACGCCAGCTATCTGCAGCAATACAGTCTGGTGCTGAAAAAAGGCCAGCAGCTGGATTTAACAGCTTTGCGTCAGCAACTGGCTGCTGTGGGATACAGGGCTGTGGATCAGGTGATGGAACATGGCGAATTTTCAGTGCGGGGCTCTTTGCTCGATCTCTATCCTATGGGCAGTACCCTGCCTTATCGCATTGACTTTTTAGACGACGAAATTGACGGCATTCGCCTGTTTGACCCGGATAATCAGCGCACTGTGCAGCAAGTTGATGAAATCGAACTCTTGCCCGCCCACGAATTCCCGCAGGATAAAGCCGCGATAGAACGTTTCCGTATCCGTTACCGTGAACGTTTCCCGGCGCGCAGCGAAAAAGAATCGCTCTATATGCAGGTTAGTCAGGGCCTGATGCCGGCTGGTATTGAATATTACCTGCCGCTTTTTGCTGAACAGTCTGCACCTTTATTTTCGATGTTACCTAAAGATACGGTGATGCTGGCGGTCGGCGATTTAGAAGCTGCGGCAGAGCGTTTCTGGCACGACTTACAACGTCGTTATCAGGACAGAGCCATCGACTTACTCAAACCTATTTTAAAACCGCAGGAATTGTATTTAGCGGTTGATGAGTTTTTTGCCCAGTTAAAGCAGTGGCCCCGCTTAAGGTTAAGCCGGGCTGAGTTGCCGGAACGTGCCGGACAGTTTAATGCCGCTGTCGCTGATCTGCCTGAGTTGACGGTGAATCATCAGCTAAAAAACCCGCTGGAGAAGCTGCAGCAATTTATTCTTCAGATCAAAAAGCAGCAAGGCCGGGTGCTGTTTTTTGTTGAATCCGAAGGCCGGCGCGAAAGCTTATTGCAACTGATGCAGCGTAACCAAATTCGCTTGCAGCAATTTGCCTCGGTCGAAGAGTTTTTAACCGATCAGGTGGATTTAGGCATAGTGATAGGTTCATTGGAGCAAGGTTGCTTGCTACAACAGAGCCAGAGCAAAGCCAAGGCAGGTGAAGAACCACTGGCCCTGATCAGCGAAAACGAGCTATTTGGTCAAAAAGTTACCCAGAGGCGTAAGCGTAAACACAGCCAGCAGATCTCAGGCGACACCATAATCCGCAATCTGGCTGAGTTGTCAGTCGGTCAGCCTGTAGTGCATTTACAACATGGTATAGGCCGTTATCAGGGCTTGCAGGTACTGGATGCCGCTGGCATCAGCGCTGAATTTGTCACCATTGAATACGCAGGTGGCAGCAAGTTGTATGTGCCTGTGTCGTCCTTGCATTTAATCAGCCGTTACACGGGTTCGGATCAGGACAATGCACCGCTGCATAAACTTGGCAACGACAGCTGGGAAAAAGCACGGCGTAAAGCAGCAGAAAAAGTGCGGGATGTGGCAGCAGAGCTATTGGATGTCTATGCGCAGCGCGCCGCCCAAACCGGCTACGGTTTTAAACTGGATGCAGAGCAATACGAACTATTTGCCGATGGTTTCCCTTATCAGGAGACTGTCGATCAGCTTGACGCTATAGCTGCAGTGCTGGCCGATATGCAGGCTGAACGTGCCATGGACAGACTGGTCTGTGGGGATGTAGGTTTTGGTAAAACGGAAGTGGCGATGCGGGCTGCTTTTGTCGCAGTCAATGACAATAAACAAGTGGCGGTGTTAGTACCAACCACTTTGCTGGCGCAGCAGCATTTTGAAAACTTCCGCGACCGTTTTGCCAACTGGCCGGTCAAAGTCGCAGTGCTATCGCGTTTTATCAGCACCAAAGAACAAAAAGCCATTTTGGATGAAACCGAACAAGGCAAAGTCGATATCCTGATCGGGACTCACAAATTGTTGCAGGACGATATTCGATTTAAAGATTTGGGCCTGCTGATTGTTGATGAAGAACACAGGTTCGGTGTAAGGCAAAAAGACAAAATCAAAGCATTACGCGCCAATATCGACATTCTGACCTTAACGGCCACCCCTATTCCACGCACACTCAATATGTCGCTGTCCGGCATGCGCGATTTATCTATTATCGCCACACCGCCCGCCAAACGTTTAGCCGTCAAAACTTTTGTGCGTGAGCATGAAGAAGGCTTAATTCGTGAAGCTGTGCTTAGGGAAATCTCCCGTGGTGGTCAGGTGTATTTCCTGCATAACGATGTGGCAAGCATTGAAAAAACCGCAGCCGATTTAGCTCTGTTGCTGCCGGAAGCATTAATTGGTATAGCCCATGGCCAGATGCGGGAGCGCGAGCTGGAACAGATCATGGCTGATTTTTACCATCAGCGTTTTAACCTGCTGCTCTGCTCGACCATTATCGAAACCGGCATAGACGTGCCCACCGCCAATACCATTATTATAAACAGAGCCGATAATTTTGGTCTGGCGCAATTGCACCAGTTGCGCGGCCGGGTTGGCCGGTCGCACCATCAGGCTTATGCTTATTTACTCACGCCACCGCCCAAACGTTTAACCAAAGATGCGGAAAAACGCCTCGAAGCCATTTCGGCTTTAGAAGATTTAGGCGCTGGTTTTGCACTGGCCAGTCAGGATATGGAAATCCGGGGTGCAGGTGAGCTGTTGGGCGATGAACAAAGTGGCCAGATTGAATCTGTTGGTTTTAGCTTGTATATGGAAATGCTGGAACAAGCGGTTGAAGCACTGAAAGCCGGCAAAGAGCCTAGTCTGGATGCGCTGCTGACTCAGCAAACTGAGCTGGATATGAAACTGCCTGCCCTGCTGCCTGATTCTTATATTCCGGATGTCAGCTTACGTTTATCCTTTTACAAAAGGTTAGCCTCCTGTCGTGACGAACAGGAACTGGACGATGTGCAGGTCGAATTGATCGACCGTTTTGGTTTATTACCGGACGCGGCGAAAAACTTAGTCAAAATCACAGAGTTAAAAATGCAGGCGCAACAGCTTGGCATTAAACGACTGGAAGCCAACAGCAAAGGTGGTGTGCTAGAATTCGCCGAACGGACTTCAGTCAACCCGTCTTACATTATTCAGCTTATTCAGACTCAGTCGAAAGTCTTTAAGCTCGAAGGTGGCAGTAAACTGAAATTTATCAAAGATTTACCTGATACCAACAGCAGATTCGCCTTTGTCAGCTTTATGCTGGATGACTTTGCTAAACATCAGACAGGAGCATCATGAAACATCTGCGCTTATCCTCACTGGGATTGGTTTTAGTGGCTTTGACTGCCGCAAGCCCGGCCATTGCCAATAGCTGGTATGAAATTGAACTCATTGCTTTTAGCCGCAGTGCCAACAACAGTTTAAAAGAGCAGTTTGCTGCCCCGACAGAACCATTAAAAACCAACAATGCGTTGGATTTAATGCGTCCTTTGGTGCAACCTGCACTGGCTGATTTAATTAAGGCTATACCAGCCTGCGCTGCCAGTACTGCCCCGTCAGATCCAGCGACAACAGCGGCCCCTGTCTCTGCCACAGTACAGCAACAAATTCAGCAACTTTTGACTGAGCATCAACAAAAAATGCAGCCTGTTGCTGCAGTGGCCCCTGATTCCCTGGATGTGCAGCTGGACCCGGAGCCTGTCGCGGCTTCTTTGTATCAGCTGAATTTCCAGAATTGTCAGATGGAACAATGGGATGCAGAGGGTCAGTTAATAAGCCGGGCTTTAACTGCCGAAGAACTGGCATTGCAGTTACCGGCACCGGCGCAAATTCCTGCTACTTTTACCGGTGATGGCCAGGCCAAAGATGGAGCCTATCTGGTCGGGCCCGATGGCCTGCAGCTGAAAAATCTGGCTTATCAGTTACAGCGGGAAGCTGGCAAACAACTGTTATTACACACAGCCTGGCGTCAGCCTTTGGTGTCAGGCCGCAACAGCCGCAGCCACTGGTATTCAGGTATGTATCAGCAGGAAACTGCAACAGAAACCGAACAGACTATAGATTTGATGCAGCAGGTGCAGCAACAACTCTCTGCAGTACAGCAAGGCCAAAGCAGCTTGCAATTATGGTACAGTCCGTGGCAATTTGACTCCCTGCTGCAGTTACGTTTAGGGCGTTTTATTCAGTTTGACGGTACTTTTTATCTGCGCCAGACTGACGATGCAAAACAACCGGCGCAACTAGCTATTAAACAAAGTGCACGTTTAACTTTAGGCCAAATTCATTATCTGGATCATCCGCGTTTAGGGGTGATTATTCAGGTGAAACGTTTTACCCCGCCCGAAACAACAGGGGCGGCAACTCTTTCAACAACTCAATAACACAAGGAATCTGTTATGAAAAAAATCGTGGTTTTGTTAGCGGCGTTGGCCTTTTTAGGGGCCTGCAGCAAATTAACACAAGAAAATTACGACCAGGTGAAAGCCGGTATGACCTACGATGAAGTGACCAGTATTTTAGGCAAAGCCAGCCATTGTGACGAAGCTGTTGGCACCAAAAGCTGCCGCTGGGGTGATGATGCTAAAAATATCAAGATCACTTTCTTAGCAGACCGCGCTACCGTCTTCTCAAACCACGGTATTCAATAATAATTTCTGTACTATCAGCTCCAGGGGGCAGTCTTTGCTCCCTTCTTTATCTGTCCTTCTTGTATGCTGCAACTTAGAGATTACCAACAACAAGCAGTTAAATCTGTGTTAGTGCATTTTCGGCAAAAGCCGGATGCAGCGGTTATGGTATTGCCCACTGGTGCCGGTAAAAGTCTGGTGATAGCCGAACTGGCACGTTTGGCCCGTGGCCGGGTGTTGGTGTTGGCTCATGTGAAAGAGCTGGTAGAGCAAAATCATGCGAAATACCAAAGTTATGGTTTAGAAGCGGCAATATTTTCTGCAAGCCTGGGTCGCAAAGAAACCGCAGCCAAAGTGGTATTTGCTTCAGTGCAGTCGGTCGCACGTAACCTCGCCGACTTTACTGAACAATACAGCCTGTTGGTGATAGACGAATGTCATCGCGTCGGTGACGACGAAGACAGCAGTTACTTAAAAGTGATCCGCGCTTTGCAATTGCAAAACCCGGACTTAAAAGTGCTGGGGTTAACCGCCACCCCCTACCGCCTGGGCTCAGGCTGGATTTATCAGTACCATAGCCGTGGTCTTATCCGCACCACTGAACCGCGATTTTTTAAATACTGTATTTTTGACTTGCCGATCCGTTTTTTATTGGCTGAAGCTTATCTAACTCCGGCCGTGCTGATGGATGCGCCTGTATTAAGTTATGACTTCGCGGGTTTAAAACCCACCGCCAGTGGTTATTTTAAAGAAGCCGATCTGGATTTACGCATTAATCAGCAACAGCGCGCTACCCCACAAATTATTCAGCAAGTGATACAACAGGCCCAAAGCCGCGCTGGTGTGATGATATTTGCCGCGACTACAGCCCACGCCCGGGAGATTTTAGGCTATCTGCCCGCAGCAGAAACTGCCTTGATTTTAGGCGATACCCCACAAAAAGAGCGGGATGCATTGATCCAGAGCTTCAAGCAAAAAGAGTTGAAGTATCTGGTTAATGTGGCGGTATTAACCACGGGTTTTGACGCCCCTCATATCGACTTGATCGCTATTTTGCGTCCGACTGAATCTGTCACTTTGTATCAACAGATTGTCGGCCGTGGCTTGCGGTTAAGCCCGGGGAAAACCGATTGTCTGGTTCTGGATTATGCCGGCAACAGGTTTAATCTGGAGCAACCCGATATTGGCGAACTGCGGCCAGAACCCGGTACAGAACTGGTCACAGTGCCCTGCCCCTTATGTGGTTTTTTTAATAACTTCTGGGGCAAAACAGACGACAGAGGTTTGGTGCTGGAACATTACGGCCGCCGATGTCAGGGCTACAAAGACGATCAGGATGCCCAGCCTCAAGCCTGTGGTTATCGCTTTAAAGCCAAATTTTGCCCGGACTGTGGTGCAGAAAATGATATCGCCGCCCGTCACTGCGGTGACTGTGGTCTGGTGTTGGTTGATCCTGATAAAAAACTCAAAGAAGCGTTGAGCTTAAAAGATGCGTTAGTGCTTTATGTCAGCCGGATGCAATTAAGCAGTCACCAGACGAAGGAAGGGAAAACTGTATTAAAGGTCAGTTATTTTGGCACGGATGGCGCTGAATTAGCCGAATACTGGAGCCTGCAAACCAAAGCGCAAAAACAGAAGTTTTTAAGCCTTTTTGTGCCACCTCATCTGGTCGACAGGCACAGAGCGTTTACGGAAACAACGGTCAACAAAGTGCTGCAACAAGAGCACAGATTTCAACCGCCGGACGCCATCATAGCGCGCAAAGAGGGGCGTTTTTGGCAAATTCGTGACAAGCTGTTTCAAATTCAGGGTAAAGATACCGATTAATTCCCAGCATCTGGACAAAATGAAAAATTCTTTTATTTTACTACTGGGCAAAGCCAACAAAATTCGCTAATAATCAGGATGTTCGTTTAAAGAAAAATTAAAAAGTATCACACACTGAGTTCTCCTTTTTTGTCACAGGGTTGTAGTTTATGTCAAACGAAAACGCGTTATTAAGCTTGCTGGTTGAAAAAATCCAGAATGATACCTTAGTGCTGCCAAGCCTTCCTGAAATTGCATTACGGATCCGCAAAATGGCGGAAGATCCAAATGTAAATTTAAACCAGATGGCAGACATTATTTCTCACGATCCGGCCATGTCGGCCCGTATGATGAAAATTGCCAACAGCGCTTTTTTAGGCCGCACTGTGCACGTCAATTCACTGCATCAGGCCGTCACACGTATAGGTTTGCGTTACATCAAAAACATAGTGACAGCTATGGCGGTGGAGCAATTGTTTGTCTCTCATTCCAGTTTAATCAAAGGCATGATGAGCAAAGTCTGGCAGGATACTTTAGAAGTGGCAGCTGTTGCTCTGGCCGCTATGCAGCTTTATAACAGCAACTTAAAAGTCAGCCCAGTGAATTTTGATACCATGACATTAGCCGGTTTAATTCATAACATAGGTGCTTTGCCTATTTTGACTGAAGCTGAAAAACATCTGGATCAGTTTGGCGACAAAGATTTTATCGCTGGGTGCATCACGGATTTAGCTGGTGGTGTAGGCGGCAGTATTTTACGGAAATGGGAATTTCCGGACGAGCTGGTGGAAGTGGCAGAGCAATGGAACACCAAATTGCCTCACACGGAAAAAGTGAATTATCTGGATTTTATCCGTATTGCCACCATTCAAAAAGGCCATTGCAGAGATAAAACTGAACCACGTCAGGCCCTTAAACCATATGCAGACCGGGGTTTAATCACTGGGGTTGATTTCTACCGCTCCCCGGAATTTGTGGCCATTTATCAGGATATGAAACAGCTGTTTGTTTAATTGCTTCGGCCACTAAAACTAAAAGGCGTCCTTTTTACAGAGACGCCTTTTTTATTCCTGCTGACCCGGTCAACCCACTGTGACCGGCAAATAAATATCGGTGCGCAGCAACGCCTGCTCAACCTGTTCCGGATCATCCAGATAATGGTGTAAACAAGGCTGGTGATCCGGCAGATACATGCTTTGGCTCAGACAATAACAATACAACCAGTCGATACTATCCGACAAAGTGTCATAACTACCCTGATGACGAAGCACCAGATACTGCTGAGCATCAAGCTGCTGCAGCTGTAGTTCAGGATCCAACTGAATAGGTAACGGCTGTACCAGTAAAGCACAATCAAAACGGGCGTTCAGATCGCTGTCAACATCCTCATAAGCCAGCCCAAGAATGGCCTGTATGTCTGCATGCTCCGCCAGCACACTAAACAGATAACCATAAGTGTCATTCAGTTCAGGATATTGTCCAAGGCTAGTGATACTGACCACAGTGCAGGGAGCCAGCGATACTAAGGTTACCTGATAAGGCGAAGCTGTTAATTGTGCTGGCGTGGCAAGTTCCTGTAAAAGACAACTTAAACGCTCTGGATCTGCACGCAAATCAGTGGCATTGCAACCCAACTCGCGCTGCAAAGCTTTTGCTAACGACTGAGAAGAGGCAAAACCAGCCTGCAATGCGGCTTCAGTGACCGAGCTTTGTGCCAGAGTTAAAGCCTGCCCTGCTTTGGCCAGTTTTAATCTGAGCTGAGTTTGCTGACAGGTTTCGCCGAGCAGCAACCGGTAAATCCGGTGGAAATGGTATTTAGATAAAGCCGCAGCTTCAGCCAGTTCATCCAGGCTGGCCTGCTGCTCCTGATCCAGTTTGCTTGCCATCAGCAACACAGCTTTGTTGAGTTGTTGCAGCAAATATGCCTGATTCGCCATCTGTCATTCCTTAGCTGACTGAAGAAGTGACTTAGTCTAACCGGAACAACATAGTTCGACGTGTCCCGTATTGCTGATTTCTCACAGAAAAAGCTTAAACCAGCAGGCACAAGGCAGGGTCAAACGACCCCGCCTGTATCTGGGAGCGACTGAAATTAATTAAATAAAGTCTGATGTAGCT
This sequence comes from uncultured Rheinheimera sp., assembly GCA_966244125.1. Taxonomy (GTDB): domain Bacteria; phylum Pseudomonadota; class Gammaproteobacteria; order Enterobacterales; family Alteromonadaceae; genus Pararheinheimera. The sequence goes on along the minus strand of CBIMJC010000032.1, from coordinate 6,981 downwards.
CTTTGACCACTGCAGCAGCTGACGCATCCTGCACTAAAAAGCACAGGTTATGCCGTGAAGCGCCGTGACAAATCAGCCGCATATTAATTTGCTCTAAAGCGCTGAACAGCTCACCCGTTACGCCTTTGGTGCTGTGCAGATGATTACCTATGACGGCCACCAGACTTAAGCCCTGCTCCACTGTCACTTCACAGAAGCTTTTTAGTTCATCCAGGGCTGGTTCTATCGCAGAACTAAAAGCACTGCCTGCAGACTCATCCAGCGTTAAAGCCACAGAAATTTCCGAGGTGGTGACTAAATCAACTGAAATCTGATGACGGCTTAAAATATCAAAAACCCGGGCCAAAAAGCCTGCAGCATGCAACATTTCCGGGCTTTTTACCGTGATCAGCGTCTGGGACTTACGCAAGGCGATGGCGCGGTACGCTGGTCTATGTTCCACTGTTTTGGCGATCCAGGTGCCACCTGCTTGTGGCTCCCTGCTGGAACCAACAAACACCTTGATATTACGGCGCATCGCCGGAATTAAGGTAGCTGGGTGCAAAACTTTGGCGCCAAAAGTAGCCATTTCGGCCGCTTCATCAAAGCTGATTTCATTGATACAACGCGCATCAGAGGTTAAACGTGGATCTGTGGTGAAAATTCCGACCACATCAGTCCAGATTTGAACTATATGCGCGTTTAAGGCTTCACCTAACAAGGCTGCGCTGTAATCCGAACCACCGCGGCCTAAAGTGGTGGTTTGCCCTGCTTCATCAGCACCAATAAAGCCCTGAGTCACCACAATCTGCTCAGACAACAGAGGTTGTAAATGAGTTTGTGCCAGTTCTGCAATGGCTGCAATTTGCGGTTCGCCTTTGCCAAAACGGCTGTCAGTACGCAGTACACGGCGTACGTCAAAACACAAAGCCGCTGCACCACGTTCCACTAAAACCTGAGTAAATAACACCGAACTTAACCGCTCACCAAAAGACTGGATCAGGTCTTTGTGCGCGCCCGAATACACAGCGCCACCTGTCTCAATCAGGTTGCGTAAATCGGCCAATAAGGTATTGATTTGCGCCGCCACAACTTCAGGGTGCTGAAGTGCGTTCAGCACAGCCAGCGTAATACGCTCTATGCCTTCAAAGGATGCATAACGGGCCTGAACTTCGGTTTGTTTGGTGATATCAACCAATAAATTGGTCACGCCTGAACTGGCACTGACGGCAACCAGACGGATATTAGGATCAGCTAACACTATGTCAGCACAACGGGACATAGCCGGAAAATCGGCCACTGAAGTTCCGCCAAATTTGGCGACGATAAGTTGATTAGACATTCGAGTCTCTCCTTATTCAAAAAGTCATAAGGCAGAGCATGGCATTTGCAGGCAGTAAATAAAGCCGTCATGCAGGCATAATGCTGCACACAGCCGATCACAGACACACAAAGGCCAGAAGCTCTCCACCACAAAAAACAGGTGACAGTCGTAAGGATTCAGCCTTAACAACCGAACCATTGGCCGCTACAGCCATTGATTCTCGGCGTTAATCCCCCTCAAACATCCTGCGGCTTGTAGCAGCCTGAGATGTTCTACCTGGTTAACGCTCCTCTTCTGGTCTATACCCGTTGGCGTTACACGGGCGGGGGTAAACACCGCCCCTACACATCGGGTATCTCATAATCACGTATGATTGACGGCGCTGAGCTTAAGTGACTTTTTTTCAAAAGGCAATAGCCGTTTAGCCGTCTTTTGCCGTTTTCTGTAATTTAATTACAAAAAACGGCAACAAATTAAGCCTGTGTTGAGGCTCAGGATAAAAAGGTCTGGCCAACCAGATAAACGCCTGCATAACCCAGGCTGTAGCAGCCCAGCAGGTAACCAGCCATTTTAAAGTAAGTGCCAAAGGTCAGCTCTTTGACTTTACTCATGGCGATAATACCGGCCGCTGAACCTATGATCAGAATAGAACCCCCTACACCAGTGGCATAGGTTAAGGTCAGCCATTCCGCTGTGGTCATGGTTAAATCTGCTTTTAATAAAGCGGCAGTTAAAGGCACGTTATCAATCAGCGCAGACATTAAACCCATCAGGTAATTGGCCTGTACCGGCTCTAAATACTGATACAGATGGGTGATATTAGTCAGCACGCCTATTTCTTTCATAATGCCAACCAGTAGTAAAACACATAAGAAAAACAACAAGGTATCAAACTCAACTTCACGAATGTAGCTCAGGATGTTCACACCGGCTTTCTTACGCAGCAGATACTGAGCAGAGAGAAACATCACACCTAAACCAAACAAAAAGGTCAGCACAGGTGGGATCTGGAACAAAATATTAAACAGCAGTGTTGAACCTATGGTCGAAGCAAAAATAACAGCAATCACAATGTCTGCTTTTTCAATAGGCTTAGGTGATTTTTCAAGGACGATACGGCCTTTCATTTTGCGCGACAACAAAATCGCCAGCACGGCCACGGCAAAAAGCGAAGGCAAAATCAGCAGCAGCAAATTAGCAATAGTCACTTTGCCAGCTAAAAAGAACATCAGCGTCGTTACGTCACCCGTGATTAAAGACACACCGCCACTGTTTACCGCAAAAATAATCAAGGTCGCGTACTGAATACGTTTTTTCACTTCCAGCTTGATGCTGCTGATCACCGCAATAGCCACCAGCGTGGCAGTCACGTTGTCGGCAAAAGACGAGAAAATAAAAGCGAATACCGCGATGATAAACATCAGCCGGCGCTCAGATAGCTCAGCCGGTAATAAACGCTGTACCACCTGAGAAATAAAGCCTTTGCTATTAAGATAAGCAACAAAAGTCATAGTTGACATCAAAAATAACCACAAAGTAGCTATTTCTAATAAGTTATGATTCAGCTGCTCACTGATTTCGGCACTTGTAGCACCGTGCATTGGAAAAATAAAAGCGAGGATCCAGCAAAGAGTACCGAAAAAAAGTGTCGTTTTTGCCTTGTTTACGTGGATAATATCCTCTATAACGATCATCACAAAGGCTATTGCCACCAGAGCCAAAATTACTGCGCTTAACATGATGTAGTACCAGCTTTATTGTTGTGGAAAAGGAAGGAATTTGCGGGGTGGTATTCTATCAGCCCATGCCAGTTGCCTCTACCCTGGCAAGTCACATTTGTGAAATATTTATGATAAGCATGAAAAGAAAGGACAAATGATAGCGCCACGTAAAATTATCCGCTGCTTAGATGAGCACTGGACTGTCATTGAACACTTGGTTGAACGAAGTGCCAGCGGCAACTTCAGTTTTCAGGATGTACAACATCTGATCCTGCGCCACAACAGCGGTATGAGCAGTGAGCAGGTGTTTCGTGAAGCCCAGCGTCTGTTACAACTGGAAATTCTGATCCCGCTGGCTAAATCCAGCCAGCTGGAGCTCAATGGTTCTGTACTGGAATTTGCCCAGCAACTGATGCAGGAACAGCAGTTAGGCCTTGCCACCGATATAGAAAGCCGTATTCTGGAACTGAAACGTTTGTCTGAACGGATGCGGGAAGCGGCGCATAACCGTGACAGCAGCGAATTGCGGCGTTTTTCCAGAGCTATGGACGAACGGATCCGTGAGGTACTGAAACATTTTGGCCAAAACGAAAGTGCGATTTTATCTTTAGTAGAACGCGCCAAGGCAGACGAAGGTAAATTGAGCCTGGCACGGCGTTATGCGGCTGTGATGGACGCTTTTGATGATTATATAGACCCGGTATTAGCACTGGTCGATATCAATGGCCCTTTCCAGCAAACAGTGTCCGCCGTAGAGGCTATGCTCAGCGAGTTACTGCAAACTATTGAAGTGACAGGCACACTGAACACTGAAAAAGAAACTCTTATTCAGCTGCGCACCCGCTTGATTGAAATGAATCAGGTCGGCCGTGAAAGTTTAAGCCGTTGTGCCGACTTATTAATGCCACTGCGGGACGAGCTGCGCCGTAATACCTTGTTATCCCGTAACGCCAGTTTCTTATTAGGCCAGATGCGGAAAAAAGGCATCGACCTGACGCTGGAATCCTTAGTGCCGGCCATCAGCTCTGACAGTCAACGTTTCTCCTTAGGCTCTGCCAATCAAATCACCAGTTACATGGCCGAGCTGTGTCAGTACGAACATGATGCTTATCAGTTGCCGGAAGAAATTCTGAGCCATCACAGTATGCTGATGCAGGTGCCAGAACTGAAAGATGTAGTGCACAAAGCTAAAACGCTGAAAAAGCTGCCGGATTTAAGTCGTTGGCTGGCCGAGAGTTACCCTGAACTACCAGTGGACGAAATGCTGTTTTTGTATCAGGAATTATCTCGCTCGGACGAGCTGAGCTTAGAGCACAGCGAACACCACACCGAATTGACACTCAATGGCTATAAGCTGACCTTACACCCTTTTCAAAGCAGCGAAGCCGGGACTTTATAAATGCAATTAAATTTAGATGAACTGACCCAACTGGCTGAGATCAGTAAAAAACTGTCGAACGGTTACCATATCAGCGAACAGGATTTTGCCTTATGGCAGGAACTGGATCAGCAGGAAGATTCCTATACGGCCTTATTTGGTGCCTTGGGCAATACGCTCAAACGTGACAGCCGTGGTTTCTTTTATTTTGAAGTGGATGATGCCACTGCCAGCATGGGTAAAATTTCCCGGCTCTTTGCGTTGACGCTTTTTGCTCTGGTAGAGTTTTATGCCGACAAAGGCCAGGACCCGCTGCGGGCTTTGTTTGAACATGAAATCACTACAGAAATCTGGGGCCAGTTGCTGCAGCAGCAATACCATTTATTTGAGCAACTGGAAATTTTCTCAGTCACCGACATGAAACGTGAAATCGCCAACCGTTTATTACGTTATGGCCTGGCCCGGCCCAGTGGCGACAACATCAAATTACTATCCCCTGTGTATCGGTATTTAGACGCGCTGATGGATGTGGATCACAGCGCGGTAACAGAGGAGCAAGCCGATGTCTGAGCAACAAAAACAACAACTCTATGGCTTAACCAAACTGGCGCTTCTGAACACTGCAGGTTATGCCAAATGTGTGATCCCGCTGGACGACTCCTCCTCTATTTGCGCCCCGAATAATACGGGTAAAAGTTCGGTGATCAACGCCCTGCAGTTCCCGCTGATTAACGATTTGCGCTTAACGGAGTGGGATGGCCACGACTTAGACGAAACCCGGAAGTTTTATTTCGGCACAGACCAAAGCTACATACTGCTGGAAGCCAATTTACCCGATGGCCCTGTCGTCATTGGGGTAGCTGGCCGCGGTAAAATTGCAGGTTATGCCTTCCAATATTTTTGCTACAAAGGCCAACTGGATTTAAACCATTATTTAGATGGTAAAAGTTATGTGCGCTACAACAAACTGGACCATCATTTGCGCGGTTTAGGTTTTGATCCTATTGAATTAAAACAGTCTGAACTGAACGCTATGCTGACTGGTGGTGCCACACCTTTTGACAGCCGTATTAACCTGCGGATGATCCCACTGGCCAATGTCTCTGATGCACCAGTGTATAAAGATATTTTCCGCCGGATCTTAAACCTGCACCGCCTGACAGCTCAGGATGTCAAACGGCTGTTATTGCCGGTATTTGCCCGGCATTTGGGTGACCCTAAGGTCGATTTTTATCAGGTTTGGCACAATGCTTTTGAAAAGGTCAATAAAGACAGACGTGAACTCAAAGCGCTGGAAAACCAGCAGGAAGCAGTCACAGCCCTTGAAAGCCTGCTCGACAACCGCTCTGTACTCAAAGGCCGTTTAGCGACTTATGCGCCTAAGCTGGATGTGGCTTTAACTGAGTTCCACAGCTACTTTGACGATCAGCAGGAGCTTCTGAACGAACAACTGACCGGTCTGTTGGCAGAGAAAAATCAGCTGGAAGAGCGGCAACGCTTGTATGTAGGCCAAATTAAAGAATTGTCCGGCCGTCAGCAGCAACTACAGCAATGGTTTGGTGAATTTGATGGCCTGTCACAAAAATTCAGCTTAAGTAACGAAGCCACCTTGCAAGCCAACTTAAGCAATATACGTTCTGCCTACGAGCAGTTAAGCCACAGCCTGCAAGGCGCCAGTCAGGTCAATGCTACCACTTTGGCGCATCAGAAAAGCCAGACAGCCAAGCAGCTGCAAAGCTTAAAGCTGCAACTGAAAAACCTCGAATTTAACCTGTATTCCCGTCTGCGCGAAGATTTAAGCCTGCCGGAAGTGCAGCAAATTACCCGCATTCTGAACCCGGATTTGTTGTCACTTTCTACCACTGGTGGCGGTGATATCGAAATTCTTGACGATGCACTCTTTTCAGAGCAGTTGGAGAAGATTGCCGATTGCTTTAAACAAGGCAAATTGCATTTACCTGGTGTCGTCATTGACCTGCATCATTTGCAGCCGGTTGAGCAAAATAGCCTCGAGAATAAAATCCAGCTGAAAGAGCAAATTGATGCACTGCAGCAGACCTTACATACGCTGGAGCAACAGCTGGCCGTCGCTGGTGATTTGGCCGGTAAAACCCGCGAAAAAGACCGTTTGTATCAGGATTTATTACAAGCCGAAGAAGACATCAAAAAATTTGGCCGCTACCAGCAAATGCTGGAGATAAGTTCCGAGCAACAAGCCTTACAATCCGAGCTTGAAATTGAAGAAGACAAGCTGCAGGAGCAGTTGGCTGAAGTGCAGCACAAGGCCTCTACCCTGTCTGACCGTCGTAACTTAGTCGGCAATAAGCAGGAACAACTGAAACGTCAGGCCGAACGTATTGAGCAGGAGAAAAAAGAGCGCATCGACTTCCAGCTCGATTTTTACTCAGGCAAAGTCACACCTTATCCTATTGAAGTGACTCTGGATTTTGACAACTTAGCCGACGTATTACGCGACTTTAATAAGCAGTGTAATGAGCTGAAACTGATAGACGTCAATATCAAAAATACCTACCTGTTTATTTTTAACGCCGGTATTACCAAGTTTGAAGTTGAATCCG
>CBIMJC010000031.1:0-20645 GCA_966244125.1 uncultured Rheinheimera sp. | reverse complement strand
GCGGGCTCCGGATTATTTCAGCCGGATGGAAAAGAAGATGTCCGCAGCCATAACTTTGGTTTGAGTGCTTCTTTGTTTAGTAAAGCCTTTTTAAGTACCTCAGTGAACGAAACCAAGGATTTATCCAGACAAACCAACCATGATTTAAGAACTCAGTTGCTGGGGCAAAATTTCAACTTTAACTACAGGCAAATCGAAGCGCTGGAACAGGAACAAAACTCTGTAGACAACACGGAAGACATTTATGGTGTGGCTATGTCAGGTCAGTTGTTTAAAAGCAGTGATTTACCTGTCAGTTATCAGAACGAATGGCGCCGCAGTGACACTTATGGTGAGGAGTTAGATGTTTTCCGTAACTCTTTAGGGATCCGGACCCGTTTCGGTTCATTCAGCCATGCGCTGGAATGGCGTAAACAAGAATTACTGCCCGGAACTTTACCGCCTGTGGTAGATATGTTTAATGTGGATCAGTATGCACAGTCCTTATTGGCTCAGATGGAAGAGCAGCAACAGCAGGAACTGACAGGTGTGGATCAGTATGAACGTTCCACTTTTGGTAGCTTGCAATACAGAAACAGCTTTAATTCTGTCTTTACCCGGATCTTTGCCAACTACAGTATCAAACCTCAGAGCGAGCTTACCTCATACGGGGTCAGTTTAAGTTACCCCTTTACCCCGGATATTACCTCCAGTTTCAGTTTGTTCCGTTATCAGCTGACAGAGCAGACTGCAGGTAACCTGGGGGTGAACTGGCGTCTGGATAATCTGTATCTGACGGCATCAACCAGCTACAGCAGTATGACAGGCTGGTCTGGTGGTCTGAATGCGCGTTTTGGTTTTGGTGTCAGTGAAGATGCAGGTTATTTCTCGACCAACAGTTCGGTGTCGCAGGCCGGTGCTGTTACAGCCAGAGTGTTTGAGGACAAAAACCTCAACGGTGTGAAAGATGAGAATGAGCCAGCTATAGCAGGGGCTGAAATTCAGTCCCTGCAAGGCGGCAGAAAACAGGCCATCACCAATGAGAAAGGTGTGGCTGTTGTGACTGGATTATCTGCGTTACAAACGACAGACATTGTGGTGGACAGAGCAAGTTTTGAAGACGCCACCATGAAAACTTTATTGCCTGGTGTCGCCATTATGGGACGTAAAGGCCGGATGGAACACATTGAGTTTGCAGCGACCTCCACTGGTGAACTGGAAGGCACCTTATATCTGGGCACTGAAGGTGGTGAAATGTTACCTGCTGCTTATGCGCAGATCCAACTGGTGAATGAACAGGGCAAGGTGGTGGATACAGCACAGTCTGAATTTGACGGTTATTACCTCTTTGTTGACGTGGTGCCTGGCAAGTATAAGGTGATGATAGATAAGAGTTTTACCAACAGACGTAATTTGCGTTTGTCGGATCCCGTCTATCTTGGCATCCGGGGCGGAGAAGTAGTAAACGGCAATAACATTATGCTTGCCCGCAAGGAAGAGGCCAGTGGTTATGCCGCAGAATTAGGAGAGTTCAGTTCATTAACCATACTGAAAGCTTATTGGCGCTTAGTCACAAGTTCTGGAATGAATGTTGCTAGATTAAGGCCGTTTTACCTGCAGGATGAAGACAGTGGTAAATATGTGCTGCGAGCCGCCTTTTCTCAGGACCAGGATTATGCGCAGCGTGTATGTGAGCGAATCAAAGCCCGCAGCTTCAAATGTGTAGTGAACCAGTTGACAACAGATATCTAAGCCTGACGCAAAAACGCCGGGCATAACCAGGGGTACATCTTATGTATCAGATTAAAAAACAGGTCGTTTTCATCAGTTTAGCTGTAGTGTCTTTGGTTCTGGCCGGATGCTCCAGCAGCCCTGCACCAGAACAAAGTGCAGCTCAGACTGAAATGCAGGCTGAGTTGGCTGAATGGAAAAAAATGAAACCGGGCGTGCAACGGCTGGTGGCTATTGAGTCCGAGCTGAAAGTGTTGCTGAAAACTCTTGAAACAGCAGCGACGGATCCAACAGATCAATTGCAATCTGCGGATGCGGGACAGAATGTTCAAAGTTATGTGCTGGAACCTGTGTCCTTTAACGACAAAAAACTGACGCCTGAAGTCAACAGCGCAGCTGCAGTGCCGGCACCACAGCCAGTGGTAGTGAACACAGCAGTGGCCGCTGCGTCACAACCTGCGGCCCTGGTTGCAGTGCCAGAGCAAAAAGCTGAGGCCCAAAGCACTGCTGCAGCAGAGCCACAACCAAACCGCAGCTTTAGCCTGCAACTTGCCTCTGTAACGGAACAACAGGCTTTGGAGTCCACCTGGCAACGTTTACAGCAACGTTATCCTGAACAGTTGTCTGATCTGGATTTTCATTCCGAAGAAGTCATAGTGTCAAATCGTACATACTTCAGGGTGAAAGCCGGGTCATTTGACAGTTATGATGAAGCGAAGCGCCAATGTTCAGAACTGCGAAAATCAGGCGCAAGCTGTATTGTAAATAAGGGATAACACTGAATTATGATGACCACTGAGGTAGCCGCAAAAGATTTGGTTCTGGCCGATTTTTTATTAAGTCTTGCCAGACTGGAAGTTGAAATCCATAACAGAGGCGAGTTGTCGCCTGATGAAGTGCAAAGCCTGTTGAGAAAATGGTGTGCTTTGGATCCATCCCAGTGGATAGCCAATAAAGATCAGGAGCGCATTGATTACCAACTGGATAATCTGAGTACGCGCATGGCGACCTTATTGTCCTTGTGGGCCTCTTGTGAAGACATTCACCTGACTCAGTCTGATTTATCTGAACTTATTCTTTATAAAGAAAAAATTTCCGGCATTTTTCTCAACAGTGGTTACCGCGGCTTTGCGCATTTACGCAGTTACCTGGCGGTGAAACAGGATAACGGTGAGTTGTCTGTGCCACAAAGCAAGTTGATCCTGTATTTCCTGTTTATTCCATTGGATGAGCTGGACTCAGTGTATTTCCAGCTGGCGCAGAAACTGCCAAAAGATACTTATGTCATTTTGATGCTCGGCTGGCTGAATTGCCGTGAAGTGACAACAGCTTTCGGTGAACAGGCACGTCAGAAAATGTTCTCTCAGTCTGATGTACTGGCTAAAGTGAATGCCAATCAGTCATTTATTACCTATGTTTACAATGCCTGGATGCACTGTGCTTATTCGCAAGGCCAGGGCAGGTTGCAACTGAAAAAGAACATCAATCAGATGATTGTCAATTTTCTACATACCCAGAAGCTGGATCAGTTTCAGCTCAAAGCAAAACCTGCCACAGCTAAACCTTTGATGCTGGTCATCCATGAACGTATCAATAAAGGTCACGCCATGTACCGCAGTTATGTGCCCTATTTTAAACATCTGGCCGACAAATTCGATTTGGTGTCGATGGCAGAAGAGGCATTACCTGAAGAATTGGAAGGCGAAATTTTCAGGAAAAACATACAAATTCCTGACAGTACGGACTTATCAGGCATTATAGGGAAAATCAATGAGCTGGCTCCGGACATCATTTATTACCCCAGCCTGGGGATGAAACAGTGGACAGGTTTCCTTTGCAATCTGCGATTGGCGCCTATGCAGCTAATGAGTTGTGGTCACCCGGATTCCAGCCAGTCTAAGGTGATGGATTATTTGTTTTATGGCCCGGATCTGCCATTTATCCGGGGCGAATGCAGCGAAAAAATTATCAGTATTAAAAATTATCAGTTTCACTCTGCGTTTCATGATGATCTCAAAGGGCTGGAGCTGTCGGTTGCGCCCCGGGAAGACGGCAAAGTGCATCTGGCGATCAACTGCACAGTGATGAAGCTCAGTGCCGACTTTTTTGCTTGTCTGGAGCAGATTAACAAAGAATTTGGCGACAAAGTTCAGTTTCATTTTTTTCATGCCGGCATTAACTTTCTGGCTATACAAACGGATGTGATGATCAAACGCCGGATTCCGCTGGCAAAAACTTATTCTGGCTTGCCTTATGGTCAGTTTTTACAGCTGCTGAAAAGTTGCCATCTGAGTCTGTCACCTTTCCCTTTTGGCAACACCAACAGTATTTTTGATGCGACAGTGCTCGGATTGCCAGTAGTCGCGATCAAAGGCCAGCGTATTGCCGGTTATACGGATTATCTGGTGCTGAAGGAGTTTGGGCTGGAGCAGCAGGGTATGACTGACACTCAACAAGAGTATCTGGACAAGGTCAGGCGTTTAATCAGTGATCCTCTTTACTACCAGTCGCATCGGCAGGCTGTGGCCGATGCGGTTCAACACTATCTGCTAAAAAGGCAGGATGCGCAGTTTGACCCAAGTTTTGCTGAAGCAGTGTATGCAACCTACCAGCTGCATCAAAAAGGCAGTAAAAAACGGGTGTTTTGCTGGGACGGCGAACAGCTACAACTCAGTTAAATCAGACAGTATTGGCAGGCAGGCTCTGCCGATACTGTCGTTTCCTGCCATGTTGATCAGCGACGGCACACCAGATAAATGCTGGAGCAGAGTTCAGGGTAAACCTGACCTAGCTTATAACAACCTTCCAGATACTCCGGGCTGATAATATCGGTCTGCAGCAAGCGGTCCCATTGAAAATTTGCCAGAGCTTTAAAAAAGATGCCACTGCGCAGCATCACATTCAGTCCGGCTGCTGTCGCATCACGTTCCAGAGTATCCAGTGTATAGGTAATACGATGGCCGTGCTGTTCTTCGGCCGGAGTCACTGCCGCATTGTGGCTGATTAAACCCATTTTGACAGCAATCTGTCTTGATGGAGCCATGGCATTCGGGGTGGCCAAAAACAGGCAGCCATCCTCAGTTAACCACTCGTCACGAATACGTTTTAACACTGCAACAGGGTCATCCAGATGTTCTAACACATGGGTCAGCACTATGTTGTCGTAACGCCGCTGCAGTTGCACTGTTTCAAAGGTCGCATTGATGAAGTCAACCCGTGCAGGCAAAGCCTTGCGGGCGGCCTCTACAGCGTCACTGGAGGCTTCCACACAACTGATATGAGTAAAGTGTGGTAACAGGCGCTGAGTAAAATGCCCTTTGTACGAACCCAGTTCCAGCACATTGTCCTTTTTGAAAAAAGGCTGGAAGCTTCGGATCATCAGCGGATGCATCACATCATAATCAAAGCTGTAGAGGTACTTTTCGTGGGTCTGGTTTTCCTGATCGCTCAGTTCTTTGTTGTAATCTCTGGATTCAGACATGATATTCCCTGGTATTTAACTCTTGATCCTGCTCAAGCCTGGCCAGGCCAAAGCCATAACGGCCAAATGCATTACCGTTATACAGCAGATAAACGTGCCCACCCGCCTGAAACAGGTGAGGGTAACATTGCATTTCACTGTCCCAGCCGGACTCTGACAAACCAATACCGGCGTTCTCATCATCTCTGGTCCAGTTGATCCCATCCAGTGACCAGGCATAACCAAGACGGTAAGCCAGTCTGTGATCTGTTCTGAAACCATAGGCATGGCGGTAGCAGAAATACATATGGTATTTACCATTGAGCTGTATGACGGTCGGCAGGGCCTGGCATTCATCTGCGTCAATTAGATCCGGAATAATGGCCACACCATCCCGTTGCCAGTTGATGCCATCAGTGGAAAAGGCATAAGCAATTTTGTAAATACGGTCAGGTTCAGCATTCTCTGCAAACTTCTTCCACTCTTTACCAAAGATGTACCACATGTGATAACCCGTGCTTTGCTTCAGCACAAAAGCGTCTGCGACTAAAAAGGGTTCGTGCAGTGACGAAGCCATCACCGGGCCTGAACCATAACGCTCAAAGCTTTCACCATTATTCTGACTGATCGCAAGCCCGATGGAGGCATCAGCTGACACCGACACTTTTCGGTTCCAGCCTGTGGTATAGGCCAGCACCCGTTCGCCGTCATTGACCAGATGAATAGGAAAAATGCCATGTTCATCAAAGGTTCCCAGGGCACCCAAAGGCATGATCTGATGAGTCGAAACACCCAGCAGTTGCTGCATGGTTAAATCAAAGTCGACATAAGCGACATGGCTTAAGTATTTGCCTGTCTGATCTTTTTCTCTGGTGGAGAAAAACACTCTGACTCTGTCGTTTAACACCAGTGTTTGTGGGGATTGGGCAAATTCTTTGCAGTTGCCATACAGCTGATGCTCAAGTGGGTTAAAAATCTGGCCTAATTTTGTCCATTTCATCATGTTACCACTCACAGCCTTCAGCCAGTCTGGCTAAACCAAAACCCATACGCCCCATCTCATTACCCTGATACAGCATGTAAAAGCTGCCTTGATGGGAAAAAACATGAGGATAGTTCACCATTTCTGAATCCCAGCCTGAAGCCGAGCAGGGCAAGTCAATCAATTCATCCTGCCGCTGCCAGTAGTGCAGATCATCGGATACAGCGTAACCAATACGGTAGCCTCCTTCACGGCTGCGATAGTTTTTAATATCCCTGTAGCTGAAAAACATATGGTAACGGCCGTTGTGGAAATGGACATCAGGGCAGGCCTGGCATTCTGTCGCGTCAAGTTTATCCGGGATCAGATCCAGACCGGCTTTAGTCCAGTTCAGGCCATCAGTGGAACTGGCCATACGTATTTTATAAACAGGTTCAGGCTTATCACCAGCCAGCCAGGTTTTACCTGCAACATAAAACAACCACCACTGATCGCCAAAACGTTTGATCCGCGGGCTACCTAACAAAAATGGCTCATCCGGGCTGTAAGACAACACCGGGCCTTGTGCAATACGCCTGAAGTTTTCGCCATTGTCATCACTGACAGCAACTCCGATAGCGGCGTTAAAGGGCACGGATTCACAGCGGGTCCAGCCGGCATAATAGGCTCTTAACTGTGCACCGTCCCGGATCACTGAAACAGGGTAAGTACCAAATTCATCAAAAGTTCCGAATTTTCCAAGTGTAAGCACTGGCTTCTGGCAGATGTTGATCCGTTGCAGACTGGTTTTGTCCAAATCAATAAAACCTATGTAACTCAGGTACAGGCCTTGCGCATCCGGAGCTGGCCTTGAACAGAAAAAGACCCGCAGACAGGATTCAAGTTCGACCACTGAAGGGGACTGCGCATAATCATGCATCCAGGACGGCACCGTCAGATCTTTGGGGTCAAAAAGTTTGCCCAGTTTTTCCCATCTAAACATCAGTTTTTCTTTTCATCCTCATCATCAGACAGCCGTCTTAAATTCGCTGCACCTGTTTTCAGGCTGCCGTAGTAATAGTCATTAAATCCGGCGGCGTGCATTAAATCAAAAACTTTCTGCATATCGTAGGGAACTCGTTTTAAGTGAAAAGTCCCCTGATCAAACAGAGCAAAAGCAGCTCTGGGATCACCATCTCTGGGTTGACCGACAGAACCCGGATTGCAGTAGGTTTTGTCCTGATACTGCTCTAAACGTTGCTGATGCGTGTGTCCTGTGACAAAAAACTGGCCTTCCAGCCGGGCAAAATACTCTGCACTGGGTTTGAGGTATTCATCCAGTGGATCGCCCCAGCCGCCATGCACCAGCCGCACCGGTCCGGCCTGCAACTGCAAAGGGAAGGTCCTTAACCATTCGACGTGGCTGGTTTCAATAACCTGACGCTGGTAATGCAGGCAGTCGTTGACACTGCGTGACCGTGGACAAAAGCCTCCACCCGCCATATACCAGTCATGATTTCCCATCACGCTTGGGATCTGCCTGCGCCTTAACTCGGCACAGCATTCATTGACCTGGCTGTAGTAACCAACAATATCACCAGCGCAGTAGATCTGGTCGACACCCAGCAGATCCAGCTCAGTGAGCACAGCACTCAGGGCTTCATAATTGCCATGAATATCAGAGATGAAGGCTATGGTCATAAAAAATATGCTCTGTAACGTAACGGACGGCGCAACCGCCGGACAATTCGGGCTGGCTGATCGGAAGCTGCTGCAAAAAAAACCTGACAGCCATAGCAGACTCATTGTAGCCAAAGGCTGCTCTGATAGAGGTGGATGACGAAATCCGCGGGTTTATTTCCAGCAACTGAAATCCTGTTGCGGTTTTTCTGAACTGAAAGTTAGTAGGTCCCAGTGGCTTAAACAACAGGCTCAGCGAAGTCAGCAGTGGGGTAAAGGGCTGATGGGGCACAACTTCAGCTTTATCGGTAAAACCATCTTTGGACAAGACTCTGCGCATTGCAATACAAGCCAGCAACTGACCCTGACCATCCCCAAAACCTGCAACTGTGTATTCTTCGTCGTCCGAGCCAACAATGGGCTGAGCCAGGATGTCGTCTCCCCATTGCGCTTTGAGCTGCTCAAACTGAGGGCGGTCAGCCACCCTGACTATGCCTTTGGAACCGAAACCGCGACGGGGTTTAACTAAAAAGGGGATACCAAACTCTGCACTGAGCTCGTTAAAATCCCGGCTCAGACTGGTCGGGATCCTGCAGTCCTGCTGCTGCTCTGACAGATACTGATAAAACATCCATTTATCCTGACACAAACCAACCAGTTCGGCGGTATTGAGCAAGGGCAGGGCGCCTGTTTCTGTGATTTCCTTACGGTAGTTGTTCCAGCAATACAGATCTGCTTCTATACCAGGGATCAGCAGGTCGATTTGGTAGTGAGAAAGGATCTGAATTAACCAGGGTAAATAGGCTGGACTATCGGTCCTGGGCGCCAGTTCAAATTGGTCGCAAAATGCAGGGGCCACTGAGTCCTGATGAATGGAGGTGCCAAGCAGAAAGAGTTCTGTTCCACTGGCTCTGAGTGAACGTAAAATACCATAACCCACTATGCCACTGGCGCCACTGACCATCACTCGTTTCACTTAAATTGTCCTCCGGTACGCCGCTTCCAGCTCCATACCCGCTGCAAAGGATATGCCGGGATAACACTGAAGGTGTTGAAACAAGGTGTCGTCTATCGGAAAAATAATGTCCGCAATGTTGGTTTTGTCTGGATTAAAAGAAATCCTGCTGGGTTGACCAAATACAGCCGCAGCGGTTTGAGCAATAGTTTTTAAGCTGATATTTTCCAGAGCCAGGCAATTATAACTGCCAGCTAAACGCTGGCGCACTACTTCAGCCAGAATCAGGGCCAGATCGTCCGCATGCAAATAGTTGCGTAGTGCATCATGAGTTCCGTACAACTCTATAGCGCTGCCCGTATAGGCTTTATCGATCAACTGATGCAAAAAGGGCTGATGACGCCGAAATCCGGGGCCTGAGGCATAAAATGGGCCTGGTCGGATGATGGTCAACTGAGTTGCCGCAGATCTCGCGCTGTACAGTAAAAGGTCTTCGGCATGGCGTTTCGACAGGGAATAGGCTGAATACAAAGGAGATGAATCTGATACTGTGCTGTAAATGCTTGAAATATAAACAAAATGCTTCACTCCTTGCAGGGCGCATTGTTGATACAGCTTTAACGTACCTATGGCATTCACCTGCTCAGCTCTGAGTAAGTCGTCCGCAGTAGGGCCGCCGAAATCAGCAGCCAGTTGCACTAGTGTGTCTATCTTATCGGGTAGCCGATAGTCTGAGGTTAAGTCCAGTTGATGGTCGGCATTAGTCCGGCCAGCCAGCAGAACCTCAGCAAAGTCGCAGAGCCTGGGAGCCAGTCTGGAAGCCAAAGCCGAAGAGGCGCCTGTCAGCAGCACTTTCATCGATATCAATCCTTCAGCTACTGAACTGCTGATGCAGAGACCTGAGCCAGCATGCCGCAGCAAAGTTCAGGGTAATTGACCCCAAGCTCACACAGGCTTTGAAGTATGCTCTGATCCAGCTGCAGCGTCAGCATTTGTGCTGTGGTAAAAGGTTTCAGGTAAATGCCTTCCATCCAGTTGACTGTATAGCCACAGCTGTGCAGGTCTTCAGTAAAACTCTGCATGGTGTAATAACGCTGGTGGCCCAGTAATTGATCGTGGGCTGACAATGTGGTCATCTCATCCAGCAAGCCTGCCAAATGCCCAAGTCGCCTGTTCATGACTTCGGCATTAGGGACAGCGACGAAGATCACTCCATTTTCTGACAAAAATTGCCTGTAATGGCGCAAAATTCGTTGCGGGTCAGCTACATGCTCAAGCACAAATCCCATCACAATGACATCAAAGCGCTCAGTGGTCTGAAAATCTTCGAAGTAGGTTTCTGTGATTTCTGCTTTGCATTCAGGGTACTTTTGCCTGAACTGCCGGATCACTGAAGGCGAGCCATCTAACACCAGATGCCTGTCAAAAGCCTCTGCGAAAATAGTGGTGGTGTAGCCATGACCTATACCCAGTTCTAACAGGCTTTTTTTACCCTGTGTGTGCCTCAAAATACGTTTGGGGTACCAGTTCAATAAAATACCATTATCAAAATCGTACAGGTTACCCCCTGTATAGGCGTTCAGATGCTGGTCGAGATGCGTGCTCATAGAGATCCTTTGAATCTGAGGCTCAGGTCGTTGCATAACATTGCTCACCCCCTGCAAACCGGGAGTCTGTTGCTTTAAAAATACTGTAATTGGCCAGCATTTGTCGTGCCGAATCTTTTCCCACACACATTAACAGGTCGATGATGGATAAATGGGAGTGAAATTCAGCCGCAGGTTGCTGGTAGACCGGGCAGTTGGGTTCGATAAAAAACAGCTCAATACCATGATCCGCAAAGTGTCTGGCATTGTACAAATGCACACCACCTGGCGGATTGATGTAAGACTTTGCGTTTAATTGCCGGCACAAAGCTATGACTTTTTGTTCTGACTTCAAGCTATGGTCAATCTCTATTTCCGAAGACACCACCAGCTCAGTCTGAATGGCCAGATGAGCTTTTATTTGTTGGATTGAGTTGGCAATATAACGGAATAAGTTGGGGTCAGGGTAAAGAAATATCTGCTCTATCACCCCATAGGTTTCCTGAAAAAATGCCGAATTTTTATAAGAGGCCTGAATGAGTCTGAGGTTCTTTTCTGCCTGCAGCCTATGGTTGTCTGCAAGGCTGCGTTGATCGACATTCAGGTAGTCTGAGGCTTTTTGCAGAGGCAGAGTAAACAGCTTCTTTTCACCCTGCGACAAAATATAGTTTCTGTTAAACCAGCCCTTTTTGGTGTACTGAATATTGTCGTAGATAACAAACTTATCCACTGCACTCAGGAGTTGCCAATACCCCAGATAAGGCAGGAAATAGGGCTGCATAATGGCAATATTCATTGGCTTTGTATCGCAGCTTTTATACTCTGAACCACTCTGGCAACGTCTTCAACCCTTAAGTCAGGATGTATAGGCAAACAGATCACTGAATCTGCAATTTGCCTGGCTTGTGACAGATTCGCCGGATTGGCGGAGACCAGACCTCTGTACATTGGAAATTCGCTGATCAAAGGATAAAAATAACGTCTGCCGTTAATTCCCATTTCTTTCAGTTTTGTATAAAGCAGGTCTCGGCTTAACGGGAAATCTGGGCCAACCAAAATAGGAAAATAGGAGTAATTCGATTCATGATCCGGCGGAAAGTTAACAAAACTCAGGCCTTTGATACCCTCTAACATACGGCAATAGGTTTGAGCTAACTGCTGACGCTTTGCGATATAGCGCTGAATATGGTTTAACTGAACCAGGCCCAAAGCAGCGTTAAACTCGCTCATTTTTCCATTAATACCTGCAGCCACTACTATGGTCTCGTCGACAAAACCGAAATTTTTCAGATGATCAATGTGAGCTTTGGTTTTGGCGTCTTTGCAAATAATGGCGCCGCCTTCAAAAGTGTTAAAGACTTTGGTGGCATGAAAACTGACCACAGACAAATCGCCGAATGAGCATAAAGAACGGTTGTTGTAGGTGCAGCCAAACGCGTGCGCAGCATCGTAAATCACTTTCAGATTGTAGTTTTCAGCAATACGCTCAATGGCATCGACGTCGCAAGGGTTGCCATAAACATGCACCGGCATGATGGCTGTGGTTTGGGGCGTGATAGCTGCTTCGATTTTTGCCGGATCCAGATTACAGGTTTTAGGATCGATATCAACGAAGACGGGTTGAATACTGTTCCATTTTAATGAGTGGGCCGTGGCGACAAAAGAGTAAGGTGTGGTAATCACTTCACCGGTAATTCGCAGGGCCTGCAAAGCCGTCACTAAAGCCAGGGTAGCATTGGCAAAAAGACATACATATTTCACGCCTAAGTAATCAGCCAAAGCTTGTTCAAATTGCTGATGGAAAGGGCCACAGTTGGTCAGAATTTTGTTTTGCCAAATCTGTTCGAGATAAGGCATAAACTCTTCCATTGGAGGCAAAGCAGGCTGAGTGACAAAAATGGGTTTATTTGCCATGCACACTCCGGAGTCTGGCTTAGGTTCTGGCAATACTGTCAGTTTTTGTGTGTTAGCTTTAACCATCACTTTACTCCGTCTCTTTTGATAGAGATACTGTTTTTACTATTTCGGCTGTTTCCGGCTTTTCTTTAACGTCTGCTACTGATTGTCATTCTGTTTGTATTATCAGCAACTTTATCTAAAAAATGGTGAACAAACATACGCTTACCCCTGTGAACTGTTCACAGCGTCTTTATAATGTGGTAGTTTTAGCCCCGTTTTGTATCGCCCCATAGTTAAATGGATATAACGGCCCCCTCCTAAGGGGCAGTTACAGGTTCGATTCCTGTTGGGGCGGCCATTTTTTTCCTGAAACAGCCTGTGTTATTGCTTGTCGCTGACCAGACTAGCGGCATCACCTACCTGCACATTCGCCAATAAGTCCATGTTAACGCTCTCTGCCCAGGCATTTTTGTGGGTCAGTTCGGTGATTTTCACTTTCAGTTCGCTGACCGTCAGTTGATCCTGCAACTGGCCTAAACTGTCTTTGTGCTGGCGGCGGAATAAAATAGTCAGCTCATCGCCAATTTTTAACCCTTGCTGGCTACCAAGATTTAGCAGCACTTTGTGCTGTTGTACCAGCGTAATGTCGGCCAATATGGTTTCGCAGCGTAGCGCTTCCTCTACATCCTGAGCTGCGCCATTTAATAGCCGCTCTATTGATTTGCCATAATCGGTTTGCCAGAAACGCTGGGTTTTAGGGCTGATCACAGTGGTGCTGTTAAAACCCCAGACAGCTGAAGTCTGGTAGGTTTGATTGAACAGTACTTTTTGCTCCTGAATGTCAGACAATTCCAGTTGCAACTGGTAAAAACGTTCCCTGTCCTGATCCGACCAAAAACTCCAGTTGGTGCCGACTCTTTCTCCCAGCGACACGTCACCTAAGCTGGCTTTGAGCAGATAGCGGCCGCCATAATTACGTTGCAAGGCGCCACGATCTGCATAACTTAACTCTTTTTGCCGGATAGATTGAGGCAGCATTTTGATCAGACTTGAGGCTGATAATGCTTCAAGTTTTTGAATAAAGACTTTGGTGCTGGCTTCATCCAGCTCATAAAGTTGTCCTGTAATAGCCTGTTCTCTGTTTTCAATGAAAAAAGGGCTGATCAGCAGTTCTTTTTTCAGCTGCAGATTGGCGCACTGATTTTGGTCCGGATAAATGTCTGCTCTGATAGTGACATTGATATAGCCATTTTCTTCAGTTTCAGAAACGATTTGCACATTCTGCACTTCGCCCTGAGTTTGCAAAAACATCGATTCCTGAGTCAATAAACCGTCGGTTACCTGTTGCACTGTACGGATGGACGCCCCTGAGTACAATAAAGCCTTACGTACTGCATCTTCAGTCGCCAGAGTTCTGGCTGCTGCGGTATCACCAGCGCGTAACACGGCCTGGCCTGTGGCTTCATACCAATCGGCCATGCTGTAAGCCGAAAATAATGCTGATGCCAGTAATGGCCAGCTAAGCACAGATAGACGCATGACAACCCCCAAATAAATCACTGCAAGGGCAGAAGCAAAAGTTATGCCTGAATTTCAACTTTTATCAAAGCCTGTAAAAAATTAAAGAAAAGGCATAGTTTGTGCATCGTTTACGTTGATAGTTAATTAAAGCTGAGCAGAGGCGCTCTATGATGAAAAAACTGACCACCAGTGTGTTGTTACTGACCTTGCTGCCAGGCTGTAGTCTGGTCGCGGACCGGCATGTGGAATGGGAAACAGTGGAACCACAACGTTTTCCACTGCTAAAAGCTGTAGGTTATGCTCCTTTAAGTCAGCAACCAGGTGCCAGTGAGCAGGAGCGTATGCTGATGGCGATGAAGGCTTCCAAGCTGGAGGCGTACCGTGAACTGGCAGAGCAGGTGTATGGCCAAAGAATTGACGCTAAAGCGAATATGCAACAAATGATGGTTGGTAATGATCAACTAAGCTCATCTGTCAGCGGCATTATTCGTGGTGCCCGTGTTGTAAAAACTTATCCTGTCGGGGATGTGTATGCGACAGAACTGGAGCTGGATTTTAAACAAGTTTATGATTTATATCTGAATAGTCAGCCAACTCGCAGAATTAAAGAAGTGAAGTATTATTGAAATCTCAGGCCTTGATACCGGGGCCTTTGTCTACCTGAGCCGCTTTGCCTTTATTGGTATAAGTTAAACCAGCGCGGCCGCGGCTTTGCAGCAGTTCAGTTTTAAAGCGTTCAATCACCAGCTGGCTTTGTTCTACGCTTTGGCTGTTGACCTGATTTTGAAATTTACATTGAGCCAGTTTATCTTCCAGCCGTTGCAGATGTTCTGTAAACCAGGGCTGGGTTTTGGCTGCGGCCAGATCGGGGGCGTCAGTCAATTGTGCATCTGTCGCCTGAACTAAATCGAGGATATGGATTTTTTCTTCGGTATTGGCTTTTAAAGCTTCAACATCCCGGGTCCGGATGGCGTCCAGCTCGGTATGAAGCAATAAAAGCAGCCTATCCAGGTGCTGCTCTTGTTCATTTAACAGGGTAAGGACAGAAGAGTAGGCGTTACTCATTTCTTACCAAAAAACTCGCCTTCAAACTGAACAATACGGCGAGCCAGTTGCTCTACGTTCACTTTGTATTTGCCTTCAGCAATCTCTTGTTTGATCTTATCTACTTTTTCCTGATCAATACCTGAGCTGGCCTTGGCTTTTTCCTGCGCCTTGCTAAATTGCTGCGCCTGAGAAGTCAGAGACACTGAATCCTGTTTCTGTGCGGCACCCGTGGTGCTTTGCTGCTGAACCGCCTGTTGCTGGGCAACCTGCTGCTTCTGAACGTTCTGCTGTTCTAATTTATCAGCTTTCACTTGTTGAGTGACAGGCTGACCTGTGTTCACATTAATCGCCATTTTTTCTATCCTCTCTATCCGGTTTCGGATCCCTTGCTTTGTTTAACGGCAGCACCCGATAAAACTTTAGATAGTATTTAAAATTTTATTGCAACTTTTTTCACCGCAACCACTTCTGCGACTACTGTTCTGTTGGACTGCCTGTTGATCACCTGGATTTGATCTCCAAGAATGCCGTCCATTTGGGCTATACCAACAGTTCTGACTTCAAGACCGTTATTCAAACCACTAATTGTAACTATATCGCCTTTACATACAAGACAAAGATCCTGCAATGTCACAACTTGCCCGGCAGAGAGGCTCCTTTTTACTCTGGCGCCCAGTACTGAAGCCGGATTTTTCACTAAAGAGCCTCTGGCCAGTCGCAGATCTGCCTGACCCAGTGTCAACATATCGGCAGTGATCAGTGAACCTGAAGCAACATTACGCAAACTATGGACAGCTTCTGTGTGTTGACTAAATCGTGCTGAAACAAAAAGTTTCCATGGCTGTGGGCTTACACAGCGAATTTGTACCGTAGCCTGATTCGTCACAGGGCCGGCAAAACTAAAATGCAATGCCTGATCACAGATTTTAGTGGCCAGACGTGAATCCAGAGGCGTGATTTGACTTTGTGTTCCTGCCGGAACTTCTTGTTGCTGCGTTAACCAGTCGGCCGTTGCCGCTGTCAATTGTTGTGGGCTAAAACTTGCCGCCTCTGCAGAAAATGCCACAGAAAAAGCAACTGCTGATAAAGCGCAAAGCAGGGGGTATTTCAAAAATTTATCGTACATTTTCATATGGTTTCAGCTATGCTTTATCGGCAAAGGGTTATAACATACTTAAGTATGTCAATTTTCAGTCATTTTTCATCCTGAAGTGGTCTAAGCAAGAATCGTTCCCGATTCTCCAGGACCACTAATTCTTTCACGCAAGGGAGTCGTCTATGGCGGGTATTCTGGATTCAGTCAATCAGCGCACTCAGTTAGTGGGGCAGAACAGACTGGAGCTTTTATTATTCCGCTTACAAGGTCGCCAGCGTTTTGGCATCAATGTGTTCAAAGTGCGTGAAGTGCTGCAATGCCCACCTTTAACTGCGATTCCTAAACGAAATAAGTACGTCAGAGGCATAGCCCATATCCGTGGTCAGACAATTTCAGTGATTGATTTAAGTCTGGCTACAGGCGGCAAAGCCATAGAGAACACTAAAGACTGCTTTATTATTATTGCTGAGTATAACCGCTCAGTGCAGGGGTTTTTGGTACAGTCGGTTGAGCGTATTATCAATATCAACTGGGCTTCTATTATGCCACCGCCAAAAGGAACAGGCGGCAAACAGAGCTATCTGACGGCTATCACTGAAATTGATAAAGAACTGGTTGAGATTATTGACGTCGAAAAAATTCTGGAAGAAATTTCTCCGTCTCCAACAGCGATCAGTAGCGCTGTTGCAACTTCTAGTATCAGTGAAGACTTAGGTGACAGACTCATTCTGATTGCCGACGATTCTGCTGTAGCCCGTAACCAGGTCAAAAGGGCGCTGGAAAGCTTAGGGGTGAAGATGCACCTGGTGAACAATGGCCGCGAAGCTTTAACTTATCTGCAGGAAACTGCCGCTGCTTGTCAAAATTCAGTCACTGACAAAGTCGGCTTGTTAATTTCTGATATCGAAATGCCGGAGATGGATGGTTATACCCTGACCGCAGAAATCCGGTTGGATCCAAAACTGAAACCATTACATGTGATTTTACATACCTCACTCAGTGGTGTATTTAATCAGCAGATGGTGCAGAAAGTAGGCGCAGACGATTTTATTGCGAAATTTAACCCGGATGAATTAGCCGAATCCGTGCGGAAATGGTTGCATACTGATTAGAGGTTTTATGTTAGTGGCAAACAAAGAACTGCAGGAAAGTGAGTATCGACTGTTTCGGGATTTCCTCGAGCAACAGTGCGGTATTGTGCTGGGTGATAATAAACAGTACCTGGTGAAAAGCCGGCTGGCCCCTTTGATGCAGCGTTTTGGTCTGTCATCATTGTCTGAATTATTAAACAAAACTTTAAGTCCATTTGAGCGGCAATTGCGTTCCGCTGTCATTGACGCTATGACCACCAACGAAACCTTATGGTTTCGCGATAACTACCCATATGAGTTATTAAAAAAGCAAATTTTGCCTGAGTTTGAAAAAGATCATAAGACTGTCAAGATTTGGTCGGCAGCCAGCTCTTCAGGCCAGGAGCCTTATTCAATCGCTATGACAGGGCTTGAGTACCAGCAAAGCAGACCTTCTGCTTTTCCTTTGGGTTTACAAATTTTAGGCACTGATATTTCCAATGCGATGCTGGAACATTGTCAGCGCGCCGAATACGACGGTTTGGCTTTATCAAGGGGCTTATCACCGGAGCGGCGGAGTAAATTTTTTGACGATTCCGGAAACGGCATGATGCGGCTAAAAGATGCCGTGCGAAAAAACGTTTCGTTCCGTCATTTAAACCTGCTGGACAGTTATACCTTGCTTGGTAAGTTCGACATTATTTTTTGTCGTAACGTACTGATCTACTTTTCTCCCGAAGTCAAAATGAAGATCATCAAACAGTTCTCGCAGGCCCTTAACCCGCGTGGTTACTTGTTTCTTGGTGCTTCTGAATCCCTCTCCAGTCTGAACAACGACTTTGAAATGCTGCGTTGTAATCCGGGTATAGTGTACCGGAAAAAAGTCTGACTAAAATTCTGGCCTGAGTTTTGCTTAGTATTTGCCATCTCTGAAAGACAGGATGGCAACAATGGCAATCAGCTTCGAAAACGCATTTGGGCTTCACCCGGATGCACTACTGATCCGTGATAAACGCTCTCAAGTCCTGGCCGAAAATATCGCCAATGCCGATACGCCGGGTTACAAAGCAAAAGACATGGATTTTCAAACCGCATTAGCAGGTGCTCAGTCACGCCAGTCAGGCTCACTGGGGCGTACTGATCCTAAGCATTTTGAAATTTCCACTGCCCGCCATGCTGATACTCAGTACCGGACTCCTAACCAGCCTGATACCGGGGATGGCAACAGTGTTGACATCCATGAAGAGCGAAATGCCTTTACCCGCAACAGTATGGAGTATCAGACCACGCTGAACTTTCTGAACAGTCGGATCAGCGGCCTGAAAAAAGCCATTACCGGAGGTACTCAATAATGCACCTTTTTAACGTTTTTGATATTGCCAGTAATGGAGTATGTCATTTATGAGCCTTTATAACGTTTTTGATATTGCCGGCAGCGGCATGTCTGCACAACAAGTGCGGCTGAATACTACGGCCAGTAACATGGCAAACGCAAACAGCGTCAGCAGTAGCGTCGATCAAACCTACAGAGCGCGTCATCCTGTGTTTGCCACTGCGCTGGAACAAGCCCAGCAGGGGCAGGAAGGTGCCAAAGTACAGGTGCTGGGCATAGTGGAGTCCGATGCTCCACTGAATATCGAGTATGCGCCTCATCACCCTTTGTCAGATGAAAAAGGCTACATCTACAAGCCAAACGTCAACATTATGGAAGAAATGGCCAATATGATTTCTGCCTCGCGTTCGTATGAAACCAATGTGCAGGTGGCTGATGCGGCTAAACAAATGGTCAGCCGCACGCTGATGCTGGGTCAAAGGTAAAAGGGGTAGGGTATGAGTAACGTCAGTAATGAAGGCAGTGCATTAGATGGTTTGTATTGGGGGGATAAAACCACTACAACGGAAAACAATAATAATGGTGCCTTAACTCAATCAGACTTCTTTGCACTGTTAACACAGCAGCTGGCTTATCAGGATCCGACCAAACCGGTTGAGAACGATCAGATGATAGCCCAGATGACCAGTTTCACTATGGCCGATGGTATCTCTCAGTTAAATACCAACTTTAAAGACTTTGCCACCACCATGAATTCCAGCCAGGCACTGCAGGCGTCTTCACTGGTTGGGCAGTATGTGCTGGTGAAGTCAGATGACATGGTTTTTGATGGTAAAAATGAAGTAGTTGCCAGTGCAAACTTCCCTGAAAACGCAACTAACGTCAAAGTGCAGATCAAAAATGCGGATGGTGTAGTGGTTCGTTCAGCCACTATAGATAAAGCCGACGCAGGCCGTTTGCAACTACCATGGGATGGCACTACGGATACTCAGGTTCTGAACGAAGATGGCACACCTAAAGTCGATGATAAAGGCAACCCGGTGATGGAAATTGCCAAAGCAGGTGTGTACACCATTTCAGTGGAAGCCAGTATAGCGGGGAAAAATGAGGCGATAGTCACGTCCGTCTACGCTCCTGTGACCAGTATTACTTTAGGCAATGGCACCACTCAGGGCCTGTTATTAAATGTGTATGGCCAAGGCCAGAAAAAATTATCTGATATTGAAGAAATTGCTACCTAATCAAAGAATTGAGGTGAACTATGAGTTTTAATATAGCATTAAGTGGCCTGGCTGCGGCTCAAAAGGATATTGATACCACTGCGAATAACATCGCCAACGTCAATACCACGGGCTTTAAAGAATCACGGGCTGAATTTGCCGATGTGTATGCGGCTTCTGTATTCAGTTCTAACAAAACCAAAGTAGGTGACGGTGTGACCACCTCAAAAGTGGCACAGCAATTTACGCAAGGCTCGTTGAAATTTACCAACAACTCGCTGGATTTAGCTATTACCGGAGACGGCTTTTTTGCAATAGCGCCAGAGATTGGTAACCGCGATTATTCTTACACCAGAGCCGGCGCTTTTAAGCTGGATAAAAACAACTTTATCACAGATAACAATGGTGGTTTTTTACAGGGGTTTCCGGTCAACCCGGCCACAGGTGAAACCACCTCAGTCAGTTTAAGTACTACCTCTCCTATTCAGATCCCAAACACAGCAGGTGCGCCACGAGCCACA
This sequence comes from uncultured Rheinheimera sp., assembly GCA_966244125.1. Lineage (GTDB taxonomy): Bacteria > Pseudomonadota > Gammaproteobacteria > Enterobacterales > Alteromonadaceae > Pararheinheimera. Next base: position 586 of record CBIMJC010000031.1, on the reverse strand, counting down.
CAAAACGTGTTTCTGACGATGAACCTGGATTCGCGGCAACAACCTAAAGCTGTGCCACTGCCGGCTTTTGATGCGACCAACTCGGCCACTTACAACAACCAGACATCAACTACTGTGTATGACAGCCTGGGTGAGCCGCATATTTTATCTATCTATTTCCGCCGTACCGACCCTGTGACAGATAACGACTGGGAAGTGTATGCGGTGCTGGATGACAATACGGCTGCCCCTTTTACTTTACCAGCTGCTACCCCTGTGCTGGATTTTGACTTAAATGGTAACCCGACTACGACTCCTATGCCGTCCCTGGTTATGCCAAAAGCTACTTTAGACGGTTTATTGACTAACGGTGCCCAGTTTACCACGGACGTGTCGATCAACTTCACCGACCCTGCTGGTACGAAAAATCCAACTCAATACTCCTCAAAATTTGAGTTAGGCAGCTTAGATGGCGATGGTACTACTGTAGGTCGTTTAACCAGCGTGGATATTGATGCTGCAGGTAAAGTGATGGCCTCGTACTCCAATGGCGATCAAACTTACTTAGCTCAGGTGGCTATGGTGAAGTTTGCTAACCCACAAGGTT
>CBIMJC010000030.1:0-20963 GCA_966244125.1 uncultured Rheinheimera sp. | reverse complement strand
ATACCTCCAGTGTGGCCGCTTCCGCTTTGTTAACCACATTGCAGCAGGAGCGTTATGTCGAGTTGGCGAAACTGGATATTGGCTGGTTAGAACGGCTGGATGCTATTGTCAGTTTAGTGCGGCAGGTCGCTATTGCCGTGGCTGTTCTATTGATGGTGGCAGTGCTTCTGGTGGTAGGGAATACCATCAGGTTAATGATCCTGAATAAAAAGGATGAAATTGAAGTGATGAAACTGGTCGGTGCCACCAACAGCTATATTCAGCGTCCTTTTTTATACACTGGTATCTGGTTGGGTTTTTTTGGTGGCATTCTGACCTTTTTAATTGAAGAAGTGCTGCTGTGGTGGTTAAAGCATGCCATTACCAGCGTAACCCAATTGTATGACAGCAGCTTTAGTCTGCAGCCGCTGAGTCTGGCTGAATTGGGTTATTTATTACTGGTTGCGGTCGGCTTAGGTTTTACCGGCTCTTTTCTTGCGGTACGCAGAAACATCAGTCAGATAGAAGCCACTGGTATTTAACCTGAATCTATCAGGGGTCAATGTTGCTGCACAGTCAGCAGGCGTTGCCCCCATTCCACAGCTTCAAAATACACCAGGTTCAAGTCAACGTTCTGAGGCACCATACGGGAGGATAATTCAGTCTGTTGTTGCCATAGGCCCAGTTCAAAAGTGCGTTCAACCTTGAGGTAATCTGCTAATACCCCTTTGTTTTCCAGCAGAGCCGCTTTGATTGCCGGCAGCAAAGGCAATTGAGCTAATAACTCTGCCAAAGGTTGCTCCAGTAAGGCGTCGACTAAAGAAAATAAACCTGTCAAAAAAGCTGCTGGCGGGTTTTCAGTGTCTCCACGGATATTGGCCAGCCGATCACAAAAGCGGGCCCGGATCAAAGACATCACCAGTAATTCATCGGATTGCCCTTCTGCCAGATTAGCCAGTGCCAGCAAGGAGATAAACTTCTTCAGCTCGGCTTCGCCCATATAGACCATGGCATGTTTTAAGGAACCAATGCTTTGTTTGCGGGCAAAATTGGCGCTGTTGATAAAACGCAGCAGCTTGTAGGACATATCCAGATCACGTTCTACTATGGCGGCGAGACCGTCAAAGTCCAGTCGCACTTTACTGGATTCGCTAATCAACGCCAGCAGGTTCAGTTTGTTACTGCCTATCTGTTTGTGTTTCAGCATTTCGGGACGGGCAAAAAAGTAGCCCTGATATAAATCGAAGCCCAGTTGTTTTAACTGCTCGTATTCATCAGCAGTTTCTACTTTTTCTGCCAGTAAGGTGACTGGGTATTTGGCAATGCGGCGCAGATACTTGCTGATTTGCAGCATGTTAAACATCTGCACATCCACTTTAATAATACTGACATAAGGCAAAAACACATCCCACTTGGCATCAAAGTCATGGTCATCCAGTGCCAGCCGGTAGCCCATTTTATGCAGCTCTTTGCAGGCGGTCAGCAGTTCATCACTGATAGGCACGGTTTCGAGAATCTCTATCACCATGCTGCCAGGGTCGATAGAGGTGGGGAAATGATGAATTAAAGTGTCGGCCGAGAAGTTGATAAAAGCTTGTTTACCGCCGGTGATTTTTTCGACGCCCAATAACAAGTGATGTTGGGTGATCAGCTTGGAGGTGGCTTCATCGGCATCAATATTAGGAAAACAGTTATCTACACCATCCCGGAACAACAGTTCGTAACCTGTCACGGCTTTCTGGCGGTCAAAAATAGGCTGACGGGCGACATAACAATACATACAGTGGGCCTTAGCTGATTTTTATTTTTTTCATTAGCACAAATCGCAGGTTCTAAATTTATCATATAAGAAAAGCGTGTGTGTATATATGAATTGATATTATTAAAAATTTGGGCTTATACAATTCGGGTCTTAAAACCAGAAAAATTTTTTAGCACTCTCCGTTAAAGAGTGCTAAGATTTGACCCAATCAAGCAATACAGGGGAAATGACATGACTCAGGCTTCACAAATGATGACTCTGACAGTGGCTGGAAGTGGCAGCCTTGAAGCTTACACTCATGCGGTAAGTACTATCCCAATGCTCACAGCAGAAGAAGAACGTTCTTTAGCTGAAAAATTACAACAAGACGGTGATTTGGAATCGGCCCGTGTGCTGATTATGTCTCACCTGCGTTTTGTGGTGCATATTGCCCGCAGCTACTCAGGTTATGGTTTACCTATCAGCGACTTAATTCAGGAAGGCAATATAGGCCTGATGAAAGCGGTAAAACGTTTTGATCCATCTGTAGGTGTGCGTTTAGTTTCTTTTGCTGTGCACTGGATCAAAGCTGAAATTCATGAGTTTGTGCTGAAAAACTGGCGTATTGTCAAAGTGGCAACGACCAAAGCACAACGCAAGTTGTTCTTTAACCTGCGCAAAGCTAAAAAGCATTTAGGCTGGTTCAGCCAGGAAGAAGTGCAGAACGTGGCTGACTCCTTAGGTGTTCCCGTGCACGAAGTGCTGGAAATGGAATCCCGGATGAGTAATCACGATATGCCTTTTGATGCGTCGGATGATGAAGACGAAAGCAATTACACTGCACCGGTATTTTATCTGCAGGATAAAGGCTCAGACTTAGCCAATCGTATTGAAGAAGACCAGTGGGACAACGCCTCAGTGGATCGTCTGCAGGCTGCAGTACGCACCCTGGACGAGCGCAGCCAGGATATTATCCGTGCCCGTTGGTTAGATGATCAGAAACTGACATTACAGGAATTGGCTGATCGTTATCAGGTGTCTGCTGAGCGTGTGCGTCAGTTAGAGAAAAATGCGATGAAAAAACTGCAGGCTGCAATGGCCGCTTAATAATTCGGGTCAGAGTAAAATGAAGCCGCTGGTTTAATTTTACTCTGACCCGAATTAGTTTAAAAACTGCTGCCTAACTGATAAAAAGGCAGTGAGCTGGTTGGTTTTTCCACCTTTTCCGCTAAAGCCCATGGTTTTTGTACCAACACCGGAGCTGGTTTCATTACGGCTACAGTTAAAGGATTCAGCCATTGGGGGATATCCCAGTTCTGGCTATAGATCGCAATCACAGCTTCAGGTTCTTCAATAGCCGGAACATACACAGGTTCAACCTGTTCTGCTTTAACTTCAGTCTTCATTGGTTTTTTCCCGCTGGGCTTATGCTGGGCTATCTGCACAGGGTCCTGCTGCGGTAACGACAAAGGCACATCAGCAGTTTGAGCTGCAGTCACCACCTGATAATCAGCGGGCAACAGCGCAGATAACCTGACCACTTCAACCCCCTGAGCTTTTAAATCAGCCAGATGTTTTTTCAGGTAAGCGTAAGTTTCAGGATAAGGATGGCCAATAGCTATTGCAGACTGATGTTGTTTCGCCAGTTTAATCATCAGCTTAAACTGCTTATCCAAAGCTTTGTAAGAGCGGTCATTGTCCAGAAAAACTTGTCGGGTCAGCAGTGGCATCTGGTGTTTTTTCGCATAAGCCCCAGCCTGACTGCGGGCTGTGGTTTTACTGTCGAGGAAAAACAACTGACGTTTGGCAATGTAGCCCAAAGTCCAGTCCATCACGCTGCTTTGCTCAGTAAAATAGCTGCCCATATGGTTATTGACGCCTATAGCGTAAGGTATATCGGTAAAAGCGGCGTGCAGCTTTTGCTCGATTTGGCTGCGGTTCATAGTCACTTTTAACGCATTTTTACTTAAATCCGCCCGTCGTGCCGATTCCATCGGCATATGCAAAATCACATCCCGGCGCTTCTGGTAGGCGGCTTTAGCCACTGCATTGCTATGGGGAGTATGAGGGATCACCGCAAAGGTCAACTCATAAGGCAAATCCAGCAGCTTATAGTCCGTCTGATGGTAACCAATATCATCTATAACAATAGCCACTTTGGCGGCGAAACCGGACCAACTGCAAAGCGCAAAAGCTAAGCTCAGTACATACTTCATTCACTAAGATCCTGCGCGTTTTTGTAACCAGGTGACAGGGTTAATGGCTGTGCCTTTTTGCCGGATCTCAAAATACAATCCGGCCTGAGCCTGACCACCACTGGCTCCGACTAAAGCCACGGCCTCACTGGCGTTTACGGCTTCACCGGGTTTTTTTAATAAAGTTTGATTGTGACCATAGAGACTCATCACGCCATTGCCGTGATCCAGCACTATGACCCAGCCATAGCCTTTAAGCCAGTCGGCATAAATCACCTGACCATCGGCCACAGCTTTGACTTTGGAGCCTTCAGGTGCCGCTATTAATATGCCACGTGAGCTGACACCCGCCAGACGTTTTTCGCCATACCCCTGCAAAATATCACCTTGCACAGGCCAGGGCAGTTTGCCTTTGGTTTTTGGCAGATTGATCCGTTTTTTGGCGGCAATAGCTGCAGCTTTTAATTTACCTAAAGTCGTTTGCAGGCTTTGTTCGTTTTGTTTCAGATAATCCAGTTGCTGTTCCTGATCTGTCAAAAAGCTCTTCATCTTTTTTACGGAAGCCAACTGGCTGGATTTTGCGTCCATCAGCTCTTGCTGTTGTTGTTTCAGCCTGGCCTGCAATTCCCGCTGTTGTTCTGCTTTTTGCTGCAACTCCAGCTCAACTTGTTTTAAAGATTCAGCTGTTTGTTGTATCTGGGTGATCTGCTGCATACGAGCCTGATTCAGGTACTGGTAATAAGTCAGCACCCGCTCCAGTTTGTTGCTGTCCTGCTGGTTCAGCAGCATTTTGGTGTAGTCATGTTCCCCTGTGACAAAAGCACCTTTGAGCTGCTGTGCCAGTAAGGACTTTTGCAGCTCAAAACTTTGTTGCAGTTGTTGCTGCTCCAGCTCTAACTGCTGCTGACGTTGCTGCACCTTAATCAGCTCGTCATCACTCTGGCGTATTTGCTGCGCCAGCCTGGCCAGGGATTGGTCGGCAGATTTCAATAAATCCTGAGCTTTGCTAAAAGCTTTTTGCTGCTGTTGCAGTTCTTTTTCAGTTTTCTGAATTTGCCCTTTAAGCTGCGACAGTTCCTGCTGCACCTCTTTTTGATCCTGAGCCACAACAGGGGCCGAGCCTAAACAGAGCAGCAGAGCTAAGCTCTGCTGCATCTTTACACTGTACTTCAAAGGTCTTAATGGCATTAATTTAACTTCATCAGAATTTTGCCCGTCATTTCAGCAGGGATAGGCATACCCATCAAGTGCAGCATGGTTGGCGCTATATCACTTAAGATACCGCCCTCTGTCACTGCCGCATTGCGGCCAACATAAATCAGGGGCACAGGATCACTAGTGTGGGCTGTGTGCGCCTGACCTGATTCCGGATCCAGCATCTGCTCAGCATTGCCATGGTCGGCTGTAATTAAACATTCACCACCGACCTGTTGCAGTGCTTCCACCACACGGCCAATGCAGTGATCCACAGCTTCTACAGCTTTAATAGCGGCAGATAAAATACCAGTATGGCCAACCATATCGCCATTCGGATAATTACAAATGATCACATCAAAGTCGCCACTGTGAATCGCATCCACCAGTTTGTTGGTCAGTTCGGTGGAATTCATTTCCGGCTGCAAATCGTAAGTGGCCACATTAGGGGAGGGCACCAGAATACGTTGTTCACCGTCAAATACCTCTTCACGGCCACCGCTAAAGAAAAAGGTCACGTGAGCATATTTTTCGGTTTCTGAAATACGTAACTGAGTTTTCTGGTGTTTGGCCAGCCATTCGCCTAAGACGTTATTCAGGCTTTCTGGCGGGTAAGCACAAGGTGCTTTAATATCAGCAGCATATTCAGTCAGCATGACAAAGCTGGCCAGTTGCGGCTGATAGTCACGTTTAAAGCCTGTGAAATCGGCATCAATAAAAGCCCGGCTGAACTGACGGGCCCGGTCGGCACGGAAGTTCATAAAAATCAGGCTGTCGCCCTGCTGCATTTTAATTACAGCACCAGCCGCATTTTTAATGGCTGTGGCTTTGACAAACTCATCATTTTCATCGCGGCTGTAGGCGGCTTTTACTGCATCCACAGCTGTAGTTGCAGTGTATTCGGCTTTGCCCTGGGTCAGTAAATCATAAGCAGCTTGCACGCGGTCCCAGCGTTTATCGCGGTCCATCGCATAATAACGGCCAATCACAGAAGCCACCTGGCCTGTGCCTATAGCTTTAAAGTGATCTTCGACCCGTTGTAATGAAGCTTCAGCGCTGCGTGGTGGTGTATCGCGGCCATCTAAAAAAGCATGCAGGTAAATTTCAGTCGCGCCTTGTTGTTTGGCTAAATCAATCATCGCGATAATGTGGTCTTCGTGACTGTGCACACCACCTGGCGACAACAGGCCCATCAGATGCACGGCTTTGCCATGGCGCACTGCTGCCTGGGTGGCTTCAACCAGTACAGGGTTGGTAAAAAAGTCGCCATCAGCAATAGCTTTGGTGATACGGGTAAAATCCTGATACACCACACGGCCTGAACCTAAATTAACATGGCCAACTTCAGAGTTACCCATCTGGCCATCAGGCAAACCTACATCCAGACCAGAGCCGGAGATCAGCGTATGAGGATACTCTGCCCATAACTTGTCCATCACCGGAGTATTGGCTTGTAAAATGGCGTTGGATTCACGTTCTTCTCTGTATCCCCATCCGTCCAATATCAGTAAGACTAACGGCTTTTTCGGCTGCATACTTATGGCTCCGTATCTTGTTGCTATATCATCGTTTTGTTGGCCTATCTTACCTTGTTTTTACCGTGAAAACAGTGACGAAATAGTACGGATAGGGCTTCATTGCTGCATTCTTTTAGCAAACTAGGTATACTCGGCCGCAAAGTTTTGCTCCTGAAATGAAACAGAATGGTGTTTATGCAGCAATATATTGATTTTTTAAGTAATCATCCTTACCTGACCGCCGCCTGGGTGGCGTTGTTTTTAGCTTTAGTTGTCAGTTGGATTAAATCCTTAACCTCTTCGGTGAAACCTATTACGCCAACTCAGTTAACTTTGCTGGTTAACAGAGAAGATGCAACAGTCATCGACATTCGTGCTGAAGCTGACTTTAAAAAAGGCCATATTACCGGTGCCCGTCATCTGACAACGGAACAAATTAACAATCAGGCTGTGGCTGCACTTGAAAACAAAAAAGACGCACCCATCATAGTAGTCTGTCAGGCCGGTATGTCTGCACAAGGTGTCGCTGCCACTTTAACCAAGCAAGGTTTTAGCAAGGTTTTTGTGTTACAGGGCGGCATGAATACCTGGACAGGTGCAAACCTGCCGGTTGTTAAAAAGTAAGTCGGAGCAAAGATGGCACAAGTCACTATTTACACTAAAGCCTATTGTCCTTATTGTGTTCGCGCTAAGGCGTTATTAGGTCAAAAAGGTGTGCAGTTTGACGAGATTAAAATCGATGAACAGCCAGAGTTGCGTCCAGCTATGATTGAGCGGGCCAATGGCCGTACCACAGTGCCGCAAATTTTTATTGGCGATATTCATGTAGGTGGCTGTGACGATCTTTTTGCACTGGAAAATGCCGGTACTTTGAATTCGATGCTGTCTGCATAAGTGCAGCCGGCGTTCTACCTTTCACTAACTATTACTAAAACTAGGATTTATCATGGCCGAACAACAAGCCGCGGAACAATTTGCTATCCAGCGTATTTACGTCAAAGACATTTCTTATGAGTCACCTAATGCGCCGGCCATTTTCCGTAAAGAATGGCAACCTGCTATTCAGTTAGACTTAGATACCCGTAGCGAAAAGTTAGATGACAATACCTTTGAAGTCTTATTGTCTCTGACAGTGACGGCCCGTATTGAAGAAGAAGTGGCATTTTTATGTGAAGTACAACAAGCTGGTATTTTCACAGTTCCTGCACTGGAAGATGCACAAATGGCACATATGTTAGCGTCTTTCTGCCCTAACATTCTGTTCCCTTATGCCCGTGAAGCAGTGTCTAACCTGGTAAACCGTGGTACTTTCCCGCAACTGAATCTGGCACCTGTCAATTTTGATGCCTTATTTGCTCAGTATGTGCAAAAACGTCAGGCTGACGCTCAGGCCCAGCAAGGCGTGACTCAACATTCTTAAGATGAAAGCTGCAATTGCTGTGTTAGGGGCGGGCTCTTACGGGACCGCCCTTGCCATTTCACTGGCCCGGAATGGTAATCCCACTTTGTTGTGGGGACGCAATGCGGAGGATATCCGCGTGATGGCCGAACAACGGATCAATCAGCGCTATTTGCCGGATATTCGCTTGCCTGATGCTTTAGCCGTAACTGCGGATTTGGCATCAGCAGTGGCTTCATGCCGGGATATTTTATTGTCCGTGCCAAGCCATGCTTTTGCTGACACCTTAAAGCAAATAAAACCTTATTTGCAGCCCCATGCCCGGGTGGCCTGGGCGACTAAAGGTCTGGAGCCGGAAACAGGACGTTTGTTGCAGGACGTCGCCAAAGAAATCCTTGGCGAAGACGTGTCTTTAGCGGTGTTATCTGGCCCGACTTTTGCCAAAGAATTAGCGAAAGGCCTGCCTACTGCTATCTCCTTATCTTCTACCGATCCTGAATTTATTGCCACTTTGTCTGATTTATTGCACTGCACTAAAACCTTCAGGGTGTATACCAATCCAGATTTTATTGGGGTGCAACTCGGTGGCGCTGTGAAGAACGTCATCGCTATAGGCGCTGGTATGGCCGATGGTATTGGTTTTGGTGCCAATGCCCGTACTGCTTTGATCACCCGTGGTTTAACCGAAATGTGCCGTTTAGGTTGTGCTTTAGGTGCAAAAAAAGAAACCTTTATGGGTATGGCGGGTTTAGGTGATCTGGTTTTAACCTGCACAGACAATCAGTCCCGTAACAGACGTTTTGGTTTGTTATTGGGAGAAGGCAAAGGCGTAGACGAAGCCATGACGACTATAGGTCAGGTGGTGGAAGGTTATCGTAATGCCAAAGAAGTCTTTAACCTGGCACAACGTGTTGGTGTGGAAATGCCTATTACCGAGCAAATTTACCAGGTGTTGTATCAGGGTAAAGATGCGCGGTTGGCGGCGATGGATCTATTAGGCCGCGAAAAACGCGACGAATAAAATACCCGTCGTATTTGGCGCCGCAGCTTTGTTGCCTGCACTCTCTCGCCCCAGTCGCATAGTGATCTATGCTCCTGGGGTCTCGTTCCTTTGTCGCCGCGCTGCAACACCAACTACTTAGGGTATTAGCCGCATATTTGAAGCTGCAGCTTTGTTGGCTGCGAGCTTTCGCCCCAGTCGCATAGTGATCTATGCTCCCGGGGTCTCAATCTCTTGCCGCCGCGCTGCAACACCAACTACTTAGGGTATTAGCCGCATATTTGAAGCTGCAGCTTTGTTGGCTGCGAGCTTTCGCCCCAGTCGCATAGTGATCTATGCTCCCGGGGCCTCAATCTCTTGCCGCCTCGCTGCAACTTCAACTACTTAGGCTAAAAATACCCGTTGTATTTGGCGCCGCAGCTTTGTTGCCTGCCCCGCTTTTAAGGTAAGAGTCTCGCCCCAGTCGCATAGTGATCTATGCTCCTGGGGTCTCGTTCCTTTGTCGCCTGACCTCTGAGATTAGCTCTCCGTCCTTGGCTCTTTATCCAGTAGCGCTGCTATTTGTTCTGGTTGCACTGGTGGGCTAAACAGATAACCCTGCACCACCTGACAGCCCATCACGTGCAGTAAATAGGCCTGCATTTCGGTTTCAACCCCTTCTGCGACCACTGCAATTTTTAAATACCCGGCCAGCCGGATAATGGTAGAGGTGATATTGCGGTCTTGTTCGGACGTATCCATATCCTTGATAAAGGCCCGGTCAATTTTTAAGGTGTCGATTGGGAAACGTTTCAGGTAACCCAAAGACGAATAACCTGTACCAAAATCATCCAGTGCCAGAGTAAAGCCCATAGCTTTGAGCTGATGCATCACTTCAAGGCAGTGTTCTGCATCCCGCATCATGGCGGTTTCGGTGATTTCCAGCTCAAGTAAAGCCGCATCCAGTTGATAATGCTGTAATTCTTGTTGCAAGAAATCGAGTAAATCGGGTTGTTGCAGTTGTTGCACGGACAGATTCACCGCCACCCGGCCCCGCATCCGGCCTTGTTGTTGCCATTGCTGGATTTGGGCGCAGACCTGACTAAACACCAGCCTGTCCAGTTGAATAATGACGCCATTTTCTTCCGCAATAGGAATAAACATCACAGGTGACACCAAACCTCTGGCTGGGTTGTGCCAGCGGCATAAGGCCTCATAACCCACTATGGTATTGCTGCTGACATTGTATTTGGGCTGGTACACCACTTTAAACTCGCCCTGGCTGATACCACGCCATAAATCACTTTCCAGTGCCAGATATTCCGGAGTGCGTTGCAGCATCTTGTCATTAAAAAACTGCGCATTGTTGCGGCCCATTTGTTTGGCATGATGCAGAGCTGTATCGGCACTGCGCAGCAGAATGTCCGAGGAGCGACCATCCTCAGGATAAACCGCAATACCAATACTTGCCGTCAGGGTAATTTCCAGTTCGCCCAGTGACAGCGGCTGGCGGATTTGCAGCAGCAATTGCAGACTCAGGCGGTTTAACAACAGATCAAACTGTTCCAGACTAAAATGAGACGGTACCAGAATTGCGAATTCGTCCACACCTAATTTCGCCAGAATATACCCGGCCGGCAGCTGTTTTTGCAGCCGCTCGGCGACCATCTTCAACAGCAGATTGCCGCTGTCGTGGCCTAAGGAATCATTAATTTTGGCAAAACGATCTAAATCCACCAGCAAAACGGCAAAGTGTGGAAAGCGGCTGCTGCAGCTGAAAAATGCTCTGTCCAGATGTTCCAGAAACAAAGCCCGGTTCGGCAACTGGGTTAGGGGATCGCGGGTGCTGAGTTTACGCAGTTCACGTTCGTTCAGCTTGCGGTTGGTGACATCTGAGAAGATCGCCAGATAAAGTTTGGGCTCGTTTACACCTTTGCCAGACAACAGCGTAATAGCTAAGGACAAGGCAAAGCTGTCGCCATTGGCTTTTTTACTCCAGACCTCGCCACGCCAGAAGCTGAATTGCTGCAACTGCTGCACTATGGTTTTCAGCAGTTCAGTCTGATGACCCTGAGCTGTGTACAGCTGCAGGGTTTGGCCTTCGATCTGTTTGGCATCAAAGCCTGTGATCTGGCAAAACGCCTGATTCACTTTTTCTATCCGCAGTTGTTCGTCCCCTAACCAGACCGCGTCCTGGGTATTGTCAAACAGGGAGCTGATCATCAGCTGTTGTTCCAGTCGCTGATGTAAACGTTTTTGATGGACACGATAACGCCATAACAGGACAGCCAGCATGAAGACAGATAAAAATAACATCAGCCAAAGCCAGCTCTGCTGGATCCACCAATAGCGGTTAAACTGCAGCTGGTAATTGCCTGCCGGCTGCCAGCTCAGTCCATCCTGACTGGCCTCAATAGCCAGTTGATAGTTACCACTGTTGTCCAGCTGCAGGCTGAATTGCCGCTGAGGATAGGTCAGCAGAACAAAAGGGGCCTGGTCCAGGCTGTAGCGAAAGTAGTTCCACTGTTTGCCGGCTGTAGGGTAATGACTTAAGCGGAACTGCAGTTCCGGGCCCCAACTGTCCAGTTGCAACAGATGCTCCTGTTGCTTCAGATGCTGGCCATTTTCTGCGATCAGTTCCAGACGCAAGGGGTTGGCTGTGATCAAAGTTTTGTGCTGGCTGAGTGGCAAGCTGTAATGACCTATGCTGCTGTTAATCAAAAACTGATCCCTGCTCAGCTGACTTTGAAAGGGCAGCAGATGTTCACCCTGATTCAGTTGCCATTGCATCAGTGCACCATTGTTCAGATCAAACACACTGAGCTGTTGTCTGGACCAGAGCCAGATCTGCTGCTGATGTTTTCGCATATGTTGTTGCTGCCACGGCACTTGCCACTGTTTTTGCAGTGTCAGGGTCAGCTTGTTATTGTTTTGTTCGGTTTCGTAGTGATAAAGCTGGTCCGGGGTTAACAACCACAGACCTTGTTGTTCCGGCACAAAATCCAGAATTTGCCGTACATCCAGACAAGGCGAACTGGTGCAGCTGTTGATGTTGTAGGTCAGCAGTTGCTGTTCAGCCAACTGATACGAATACAGCCTGTCACTGCCGGACAACCACAGTTGGCCGGATTGATAACGCACTAAAGACCAGCCGGCCTGATCACTGAGCTGCACTGAATTGTTGGTCTCTGGTTGCCACTGCCATAACGCCTGTGGCGTCAGATACCAGAATCTGCCTTCAGACAAAGCGATATCCAATACCGGCTGTTGCTGCAGCGGCAGCCAGCTGGCGGTTTTTTCGTTGTAACGCCAGAGTTGTTGACCTACCCAGGCAAAATATCCCTGCTGATACCAGAATTTTTTAACCTGCTCCAGGGCAAAAGGGAAAACTAAAGCGGCTGCCGGATCCGAGCCCGGACTGACTGGCGTCAGACGCTGTTGCTCCAGTCGCCAGCTTTGATTTTTGGTATCCCATAACAGCGGCTGATCCGTGGCCTGCACCTCCAGAGCTGAGGACTGGGCCAATGCCAAAGCTCCTGTCGAGTCGGCCAGCCAGATATTCTGGTGCCTGTCTGCAAACAACTGAGCCCAGGGTTGCACCAGTTGCTGGCTCTGCCACTTCGCAGTTTCGGGTTGGTATAAATAGAGTTTTTTTGCGGAAAGCAACCAGACCTGACCTAAGGGATCGACTTCCATCGCACTGGCATTAAAATCTGCCGGAGTAGCCACGGCCTGGAACTGTTGTTGTTTGAACTGATACAGGGTTTTATTTTGCGCCAGCAGCCATAACTGCTGATCCGGGCCTAACGCCAGATCGGTGTGTTGTGGCAAATTAGTCGGGTAATGTTGCCAGCTCTGGCTGGCTAAGTTGTAGCGGGCTAATTTGGCATCATTGGACCACAACCACAGGGATTCACCATCACTGACCCCCTGAGCCCAGCCTGCTGCTGTCGTGCTGCTGCGCCATAACAAAGCGGCTTGCCCAGAATCGGCTGACCATTGCCAGATTTCCTGTTCTGTCAAAATCAGCGGCGTATCGTTCAGAGCCAGAAACAAGGCTTTAATGGGTTCTTTACTTTGCCAGATCTGGCGGAACTGACCACTTTGCTGCTCAAACAACCAGAGTTGATCGACGCTGGCCAGCCACAATTGATGCTGATCCAAAGTTAATAGCTGCACCAAAGCCTGAGTTTGTAATTCAGCGGGTAAGGTGTAGGACTGATGTTCATGACCATCAAAACGGTGCAGCTGGGTGCTGGTACTCCACCACAACAAACCTGATTTATCCTGAGTAAAAAGCTCAATGGCCAAATGTTGGGATTGACGGGAGTGCACCATAGGCTGCACTTGTAAATAAGCCTGAAGCCCACTGCTGCTGCAGACTAACCAAAACGCCAGGCAAAATTTAAGGCATCGCAGCAGCATCTGAATTCATTCCCCGGACAATTTTTATTAAAATTACTGATAAATCAGCAAGCTGAGTAATACTATAGCTCTATGCTTTCCTGCTTGGCAAACTCAGGCCCTGGCACCCGGATAACCCAACTGACGCCAGGATTCATAGACAAAAACTGAGACCGCATTGGAGAGATTCATTGAACGGCTATCCGGTGTCATCGGGATACGCAGCCATTGTTCTTTTGGCAAAGTTGCCAGTACATCCGCAGGTAAACCACGGCTTTCAGGACCAAAGACCAGAGCATCTCCCAGCTGATAAACCGCGTCACTGTGGTGATTGCTGCCTTTGGTGGTGCAGGCAAAGACCCGTGTTGGTTTAACCTCTGCTAAAAAGGCGGCAAAGTTGGCATGGCGTTTCACATCGGCAAATTCGTGGTAATCCAGGCCCGCTCTTTTAATACGTTTATCATCCCAGGCAAAACCCAAAGGCTCAATTAAATGCAGGCGAAAACCTGTATTGGCACAAAGACGAATAATGTTGCCTGTATTGGGCGGGATTTCTGGTTCATATAACACTATGTCTAACATGATGATTTCCAAATTCTGAAGCGCTGTGAGTGTAACAAAATTGGCGTACAATGCCTATGGATGCTGAACAGGAAAGAGGTTGGAGTGAGTACTTTAAATACGCAAACTACTCAGAGTGCAGATTATCAACTTTGGGTGAAACGTTCTGGTTATCTGACACTGACTATAGCCTTCACTATTCTGTTGTTAAAGTTCAGCGCAGTGCTGGTCACTAACTCCAGTTCAGTGCTGGCATCTTTTGCCGACGCCTATATGGATTTACTGGTCTCATTACTGAATTTTGCTGTGCTGCGTTATGCTTTGCGTCCTGCGGATCACAACCATGGTTTTGGTCATGGCAAAGCTGAAGCCGTGATGGCGTTATTGCAGGCGGCTTTTCTGACTGGGGCTGCCTTGTTATTACTGACTCAAACCTTCAGCCGTTTTCATCAGGCTGAAGCTTTGCAGCAACTGGAATTTGGCATCTGGATCACTGTGCTTTGTGCCGCTTTAACCCTGACTCTGGTTTTGGCGCAGCGCTGGATTATCCAGCGTACCGGCTCTTTGGCGGTTAAGGCTGACTTGCTGCATTATCGCAGCGATTTGCTGATGAATCTGCTGGTGCTGACGGCGCTGTTTTTGGCCAGTCAGAATTTGCTCTGGGCGGATAATCTGGTGGCTGTACTGATTTGTGGTTATTTGCTGTACAGCGCTTTTGAGCTGGCTAAAGAAGCACTGCAACATTTGCTCGACGAACAATTACCGCCTGAACAATTGCTGCGTATAGAACAGACTTTGCTGACACAAGCTGAGGTTCTGGCAGTGGAGCAACTAAAAACCCGTCAGGCCGGGCCTTATGTTTTTATCCAGCTGCGACTGGTCTTGCAGGATGATTTATCTTTGCTGGCCGCTCATGCCATAGTGGATCAGGCTGAGCAGCAACTGATGGCTTTATATAAACAAGCCGAAGTCATTATTCATGCCGAACCTTATTCAGAGTCCGAGTTGAAGCACAAAACGGTCCAGAGCCTTGAATAACTGGTTCCGCAGCGGGTCGCTTTCAAAGATAACCTCGTGCAAAGCCCCCTGAATTTTCACCAGCTCGCAAGGCAGCCCTTGTTCTGAATGCTTCTGCCAGTAGCCTTGTTGCGTCTGGTTGTCTACCACAGGATCTGCGGTGGCCTGAATAATCAACTGGGGTAAGTGCAGGGCCGGGGCCTGCTGCAAAACCTCTATGGCATCCAGGGATTGTTGCAGCCAACGGCAGGATACGCCACCTAGCTGCAGTTCAGGCCTGTCTTGATACAACTGGCGGAACCACTGATAACGCACCGCACTGTGCGTCAGATGATTACCGGCAAAAGCTTTGTCCTGATAAGGTTTTTGGCCCGGAAAATAGCAGGCTGGTCTTCCGCATAGCTGATTTAGCCTGGTGAGCAGCTTCACCAGTCCTGTGGCTATGGCTTTTGGTATAGGCTTGCTTTGAATACCGAACATTGGTGAGCAATACACAACCCCGCGAAACCCATGCTGGCTGTTTTGCTGCAAATAACGGCACAAAATGGCACTCCCCATGGAGTGGGCTAAACCCAACAGCGGTGCTTGTTGCTGTGGCATGAGATGCTGCTCTAACCAGAGTGCGAAGTCCTGCACATAATGCTGAAAATCAGCCACATCTCCTAAATGCCTGTCTGCATTGAGCCTGTCCGACAAGCCCTGACCTCTGTGATCAATCAGATGCAGAGTAAAACCTGCCTGATACAAATCAAAGCAGAATTCCTGGTACTTCAGGCCCGCTTCAATACGGCCCGGTGACAGCACTATTTCAGCCCGTGGTGCCGGATGGCGGAAACTGCTGTAATGAATCCGGCATTGATCAAAACTGACAAAGGACTGATGTAGCCCCTGCTGCCAAAAAGTCTGCAAAACAGGCAAAGCCTCTGCCAATTGCTTCTCAGTAAAACGGCCGGCCAAAACTGGATGTGGTGATACAGACAAGCAAAAATCCTTAATGAGTCAGAGGTAATAAAATGCGTATTAACAAACCGCCGCTTTCAGGCAAACAAGCGCTGATGCTGCCCTGATGTTGCCGTATGGCTGAGGCCGCTATCGCTAAACCCAGGCCAGTGCCATTCTGATGTTCACGTACTGCCGATACCCGGTAAAAAGGCGCAAAAATTTGCGACAAACTCTGCTCCGGTACACCGGGGCCCTGATCCTGGATCAACAACTCCAACTGCTGTTCCTGTTGCTTTAGCGTGCATGAAATCAGAGTTCCGGCCGGGCTGTATTTAATAGCGTTTCGCAGCACATTTTCAATAGCCCGGCCCAATAAACGCTGATCGGCAGCCAGCCAGCATTGTTCAGGTGCATTCAGCTGAACTGTTTGTTGTTTGGCATCGGCTTCCAGTTGATTCAGCTCAATAATGGCGCCGAGCAATTCAGTCAGGTCCAGTTGTTGTTTTTCCAGTGGGTACTGACCCGCATCAAGACGGCTGTAGGTTAATAACTCGTCGAGCAACTGGTCCAGTAATTTGAGTTCCATTTCAATACGTTGCAGCGCTGGAGTATCGCCATGGCGTTGTTGCAATGCCAGCGCCAGTTGCGAGCGGGTCAGGGGGGAACGTAGTTCATGTGACACATCCCGCAGTAAGCGCTGCTGATTGTGGATCAGGTTTTCTATCTGAGCGGCCATGGTATTAAAACCCCGGCCTAAATCACCCAGCTCATCTTTACGGGCGGCCAAAGCTGTGACCCTGTTGTCCAGCTCACCCTGGGCAAATTTTAAATGGCTGCTGCTCAGTTCGCGCAAAGGACGGGTGATCGACAAAGCCAGAATAAGACTGGCAACAGCGGATACCGCCAGCAACAAGGTCAGCAATGACCCTTCAGGTAGCGCATGCAGCTGCCACCAGGCTTGTTCAGGTCGTTGTTTTAACTGAAATAAAGCGATATTTTTATCGGATATCAGCGTCAGTAAAGGTCCGGCGACAAAAGTATTTTTATGCACCAGTAATCGGGGTCTGTTCAGTTGCGACAGTTCGGTCAGCCAGTTCGGATCAAAGTTAGAGGGTAAGGCATCCGGGTTGAGCAACTGATTGCTGTCCACATCCACCATCAGCCAGCGGCCTTTGTATTTACGTTCCAAATCCCGTTGTAAGGTGCCAAGGTTAGCAAAAGGCTGAAAATGTTCTTTCAGATGCCTGAACTGTTCAGCCACAGGGTGAGGTAAACGCCTGATTTCGGTTTGTTCAGGCCAGCCTCTGGCTAATAAAATGGCACCTGCTACAGCCACAGACAACACCAGCCAAAACCACAAAAAAATCCGGCCAGCCAGATAATTCACCGGATTACAGCGTGACCAGTTCATCAGCTCTCACCTTTGAGTAACAAATAGCCGAGGCCTCTTAAGGTCTGAATTTTTTCGCTTTCATCGTACTGTGCAATTTTTTTGCGGATATTGCTGATATGCATGTCCAGGCTACGATCGTACAGCTGCAGCCTTTTGCCTAACGCCAGCTGGCTTAAATCTTCTTTACTGACCACATCACCGGCGTGGCGCATTAAAAGTTCGAGGATCTGATATTCGGTTGCTGTCAGTACCAGCGCATGGTCCTGAACAAATATTTGTCGTTTGGCGCTGTCCAATCGCAAGTTATTGACCTGCAATACGGCTAATTGCGGCTGTTGCTGCTGTTGGAGCAGTTCCACCCGGCGCAAAATAGCTTTAATGCGGGCCACCAGTTCCCTTGGGCTAAAAGGTTTCGCCAGATAGTCATCAGCCCCCAGTTCCAGCCCAACCACACGGTCTATTTCATCACCCCGAGCTGTCAGCATCAGGACAGGACAATAACTATGCTGGCGCAGCTGTTTTAACAATGTCAGGCCGTCCATACCAGGCAGCATAATATCCAGCAATACCAGTTGAAAATCGTTGGATTTGGCCAGTTCCAGGCCTTCAGGGCCCTGATGTACCGCCCTGAACTGATAACCATCCAGTTGCAGATACTCTGCGACCAGTTGGGTCAGGGCCACATCGTCATCAATCATCAATATAGAAGTCATTCTGGCTCCGGAGCATTTTTTTGCCAGTGTAAAAGACAGCGCAAACTTGTTGCAGTCCTTTACACAACCTTTACGTTGGCTTTGCGCTGCTTTGCATTCGGTGTCGTAAGCTATCACTGTCGCAATGAAAGCCAAACAAGGCAAATGAGGAAAGACACTATGAAACATTCTACAGTGATTGCACTAGTATTCAGTGGTTTATTGGCTACAACCAGTATCAGCAGCATGGCAGGGCCGGAGCGCGGCCACGAAGGTCATGGTCCTGTCGCAGGTTTTCATATGAAGGCCCTCAAAGGGCTGGATTTAACCGATGCGCAAAAAGAGCAGATTAAAACTCTGATGGAACAACACCGCGCCACTATGCCAAAGCGGGATGAAATAAAACCAGCAATGGAACAGCTCAGGGCGCTGGTACAGGCCGATAGTTTTGATGAAGCTGCGGTACGGGCCTTATTGGAATCTCAGCAGAAAGATAAACTGGAACACGAGGTAGCCCGGGCTAAGTTACAGTTTGAGATCAATAAAGTACTGACAGTTGAACAAAAAGCCAAACTGGCAGAACGCCAGCAAAAATGGCATGAGAAAGCCAAAGCCAGAGCTGAAGCTAAGTCTTAATTTAGTGCAATAACACCCTAGCCTGTGGATGCAGGCTGCGGTGTTTTTATTTAAAAAGCCGGACTTTAACTTTAACCATCTACAGACTCTGCTTTCCTTAGACTCATGACACTGGTAATTTATCGCTCTTTGCGCATTGGGGTGATCTATGAAAAAAAGCCTGTCTTATCTGAACTGGAGTATCCGGCAGTTAAAGTGGACCAGCTTGTGCAGCTTTTTGTTGGCGGCCCTTGCTGTGGCGGTGTTTGTGTATTTTCCCAAATACACTGTAGAAAGTGATGGCTCAGATTTATTGCAGGTACCGGCAGTGCTCACTGGTATGAACTGTGATGCTGATCTGGGTGGTAAAGGCATTATTTATTTAAAAAGTAGCCTGTCGACTGAATGGTTGCCCTTGCAGGATAGGCAGGATTGCGACAACACCCACCAGTTATACGGTTTTTTAAACAGAGAAAATCAACTGATATTTTTTATCGAAAACAAAGTCGGTGATTTTTTAATCCATGGTATCCGCACCTCTGCTACCAATAAAAAACTACTATGGCCGGACAATAACATCATCGTCATGACCAAATGGAACAGCTTACCGCTAGTGCTGGCTTTTGTGTTTTTCGTCTGTGGTGTGATGTTTTGGCGTGCTTACGCACAGCGCACTGAATACTGAATAAGCGCGCTGAATTCTGAATAGGCGCCGGCTGCAATTGTTCTCTATCCACCTGACCTTAAGATGCGAGTTTACGAGGCGAAGAGTTTTTATCACCCGCTGAGTTCTTCATTCTGAAGTGACCTGGCTATAAAGCCATTGAATAAACTGATCGACAGCTGTACTTTGCACGCTGTCGGTTTTGTAATGCAGCTGGTATTGACCCCAGGGCAGCTGGTAGCTGAACTGACGCAGAGCCATCAACTGACCATTGGCTAAAGCCGGTCCGGCAATAAAGTCGTTTGACAACGCGAAGCCGTAGCCACCACTGACAGCTTTTGTCGCCAATAATGCCAGATTGACGTATCGCAGCTGCATAGTCGCCGGACTGCGTAGTTGCTGATGCTGACACCACAACTGCCAGTCTTCGCCTGTTTCCGAGCTATAGAGCGGGTACTGTAATAATTCTGCCGGGTCCTCTGTTTTTAACATGTGAAACTGAGCTGGGGCACAAACCGGATACCAGAATTCAGTACGCAATTGTCTGCTGACAAAACCTGCAGGAGCAGGCCAGGTGCCCAGAATAATGTCGTAGAGCTCAGGGTCGGCATTATTGGCCATAGAGGCCATGTCCAATAAGGTATCCAACTCCGGGTGCTGCTGTTTAAACAACTCCAGTCGCGGGGCCAGCCATTCCACGGCAATAGAGGTTTGTGCCAGAATTTTTAACTGCACTGGTGGCTGGTTCAACAGATGTTGTGTGACTGAGTTTAATCGGACAAAACAGTCCCGCACTACTGAATACAACATGTCGCCCGACTGGGTCAGTTCCACGCTTTTGTTTTGCCTCAGTAGCAAAGGCTGACCAATAAAATCTTCCAGCACTTTCACCTGATGGCTGACCGCACTTTGGGTGACAAATAATTGCTCAGCAGCTTTGCTAAAACTTTTTAACCGTGCCGTGGCTTCGAAGGCTTGTAAGGCTTTTAGTGGAGGCAACATGGATGAATCCAATTCATGATCTGTTGAATTTATATCATTTTAATTCATGTGAGCGCAGCTGCATACTTTGAGGTATTCACTCAATAGCGGAGTAAGTCATGAGTCAGATAGGCGGTAAAACCAAACAACAGGCGTTGGACCATTTGAAATCTATGGTCGCAGGAGTTCAGCCGATCAGCGCAGCTGAGTATCAGGCTCGTATTTATAAAGCGCAGCAGCTGATGAAACAGCAGGGCATAGATGCGCTGTATCTGAATGCGGGTACCAACTTAAGTTACTTTACCGGCACTGTCTGGTATGCCAGCGAGCGTTTGGTTGGCGCTTTGTTGCCAGCAGAAGGTGAGCTGGTTTACATCAGCCCGGTGTTTGAGATCCCTACACTCCAAGGTTTTCAGGTGATCCAGGGGGAGATCCTCGGCTGGCATGAACATGAAAACCCGTATGAGTTACTGCTCAATGCAGTACAGCAGATTTGTCACAAAGCAGAACCAGTATTGGCGCTGGATGACAGTAGCGCGTTTTTTATCTTTGAAGGTTTACGACAAGCCAATGCCAAACAACAGATCGTCAGTGCTAAAGCTGTGACACAAGGTTGCAGAGCACAAAAATCGGCCGCAGAAATCGCCATTATGCAGCGTGCTATGGACATGACATTAGCAGTGCATAAAG
>CBIMJC010000029.1:0-21020 GCA_966244125.1 uncultured Rheinheimera sp. | reverse complement strand
TGTATTGTAAGTCCAGGCCTGGCGTGGAGTTTTCACCTGATCCATAGTTTCATGCACTAAAAGTGCAGTACCAGCCAGGCGAGCCGGAGTAGTAACAGCCTGCTTGAAACGGAACAGGATATTTTCTTTTTGCAATGCTTCCACTGTAGCGTCCGGCGCTGAGTATTTGAACATAATTTGTTCATCAAAGCCGATAGTCACAAAGTCACCTGAAGCAGTAGGGGCAACCTGACCGCCGTTACGACTTGCCGCTACACCACGGAAACGTAACGTATGGTTCCAAATAGCCTCCAAGCCGTTCGATGGAATTGGAAAAGGAATACCAATGGCTGCGTTGACAATACCATTACCGCCTTCAACCAATTCGGCGCTTCCCGCAATTTTCTTCGTTGCATCATAGACATACTGTGGGTAAGACGCAGTACGGCGAGTTTGATACACATTCATTTTGTAACTGTCCGGGTAAGCTTCAAACAGTTTGATCTGACCCGGGCTTAACAGACTTTTGTATTGCGCCAGATTGGATTTATCAATAGTAAAGAGGATCTTATCGCCAGCGAACGGATCCGGGTGATGGTCACCTGGTTTATAACCAGCAGGAGCTGATTGAATACCACCTTCCCAGGCCGGAATACTGCCATCGGCATTACCAGCTTTTTCGGCGCCAAGCGGCGTCAGATCAGCACCCAAACGGGCCACCTGATCCGGAGTTAACTTCGCAATAGCACCACAGCTAACAACTAGCGCAATAGTGGATGCAATCAGGGTGAGTTTTTTCATAATGGTTCTCGCCTCGTCCCTTAAATAGAGTATTTAATGTTAAAAGATACAAAATCACGGTCCGCTGTATTATTGGTTGTACCTACACCACCCCAGAAGGCATTGTAAGAAAACTCAGAGGACCAGCGGTTCAGATAATCAAAGGCCACTGTATAACCCACTGACTTTTTGTCTTTAGAGAACATAAACAGTGGATCAGGTGTAATACCGTTCACGTCGTGTGAAAACACCACACGATGGGACATATTGACACCAGCAAAGATATCGTTGAAATCTGCTTTCGCTAACAAACGGTATCCCCAGGCAGAAGCTGTTGGGAACGGGTTAGTTTCAGCGCCATTGGATAAGGCTGTGTGTACACCATCTTTACTGACTAACGGACCACCGTTGATAGTGCCTAACAAAGGGCCACCACTACGGTCTGTATTCGGACCATTTAAACGTAACACTGACGGATCCGGCATATCATTGATTTTGATACCACCCACTTCAGCCAACATACTGAAGTTATCCGCTATCCACATAGGGCCAAATAAGTGAGTTACAGTGATTTGAGCCTGAGTGGTGTCAGACAGAATGTAACCTTGTGCAAACTCACCAGGGCCTATTTTATTGCCATCGTAACGGCCAATCTGACTGATACCTTCCAGTTCAGGACGTAAACCAGCATTGGCTAACTGCTCTGGCATACCGGCATACAGAATTTCCACGTCATCAATTTGCAGTGGTTCATCCTGACGGTAGGCTAGTTCACCGGCCACCGAGGTGCCATCTACTGTGGTATTAAAGCTGAAACCATACAGCTTAATATCTTCAGGATATTGAATTAAACCTTTTGAGAACACATCAAGTTCGTTGATATTGTCTTTTGTGATTTTACCCTGGTTAGCCGCCAGGTAAGCCAAAGACTGGATCACACCTAAAGGCTGCCCATTGGCATCAACACCTACGCGGAAGTCAGAAGCAATACCTGAAATCAGCGGAGTGCGGCTATGGTAATTCATATGATAAAACGCAAATTCGGTGTCGTTCAGCTCCGGAGAGAAATACTCCAGTTTAACACCGTACTGACCACCATCTTCCGGTTCAATTTCACCGGCTGAGCCTGCAGGTCTTAAGGTTACTTTAGTGGAATACGCCAGCATCGCATTTACAGCAGCTGCACGTTGTGCCGCTGTCGCGCCAGGTGTTGTCAAATACCCCAGTAACGTAGATGCACTTTGTGATATGTCATTCATTTCAGAGACTAAAAAGTCCAGGTCGATATCCGGGTTACCGGCAAAACCTAACTGAATGTTCTGGCTATAACCACCTTTGCCGGCAAAGTCATTGGTAGAGAAATAAGAACCTGGCACAGGCAGATAGCTGTTTTCCCACTCGTACTGATAAAACACTTCCGCTGTTAAGTTCTCAGTCACCCCTAAAGAAGCCCAGGCCATACCAACAGGAATATAGGCTTCTTTTAATTCAGCACCAGGGCTGCGTGCAACACCGACGTCAATAGGTGTAATGTTAATACCGTGTTGGATAAAGGTGCTTTCACCCCAGCTTAATACCTGCTGACCGACCCGGACTGACAATGGATTCGCGCCATCATTTAACGCAAAATTGCCATAAACATATGCATCCAATAAGCGGATATCCCGACAAGCCAGGTCTCTGGCTTCGTCATCAGCACAGGGGTCTACTTTATTGCCAGACAGAGGATTGGTATAAGCGCCCTCATCGTCCATTAAGGCTGAATCATAGAAGTAGGTGAAGCGGCCAAAAAAGCCGATATCTTCTTTGGCGATGGATAATTCGTGTGTACCACGGAATACTTCAGAGAACATATCGCCGCGGTCATAATTCAGGTTGCCCGCATCACCGTTGCTGGAGTACGCACCGGGCTGAGACCAAATTTGTGCACTGGTGTAAATTGGATTGCTAAAAGCGCTGTAACCTGTCCAGTTAAAACGCGGATGGTTGACCTTACTGATGGTATCCCAGTCACGGTCTTCAGCACGCCAGCTGGCACCGTAGGAGAACGTAGAGTCGAAAACAACTTCTACATCATCAAAATTGAAGGTGGCAGCCTGAGCACTGGCGGCCGACAAGGCCAATAGTGCAGAAGCAACACCCAGAGCTAAAGTACTTCTGACGAAGGCACCCGGCTTAGTATTCATTCGTTATCTCCCCCCCTGTCCCTGCAGGTATTTTGTTATTTTTTATTTTGAGCCAACCAACTGCTCGGAGGTCAGCTTGTATCGAAGAAATCATTACATCATTTTGATCGGGGCGCAAGGCTTGCGATCAGTCAAATCTGTTGATTTTTATTCAGTTTTTTCCCTTTACTCAGGCTTAATCCACCTGCTTTGCATCGATCCGGTTTGACCAGTTGAGCTCAGATCAGCTAACTAAATGAAAATAATAGCTAAAGTGGCAGATTTTGCCCGTTTTGTTTTAAGTTAGCGTTTTAAGTAATAGCTCTAATTTATTTTCTCTAAACTGCTGAACTTCCCCTGATCGGTCAAAGTTAACACAAAGCGCGCGTTCACACCGCCATGGCTGATATAAGGCCGGAAATGGCGCAAAGGCAGTTGCACTGTCTGGCCATTATCAGCCCGCACCACTACGTCTGTGTACAAGCCCTGATAAAAGGCCAGACATTGCTCTACGTCCAGCATTAACCTGAATTTATACTGTCGCATCTGAGCTTAAACTCTTGCTCACTTTTTCATATAAATCGTTGCTCAGCTCCTTCGCCAGCATATCCTGCAACACAGCTTTTAACTGCTGCTGGCGGACAGGTTGATAACGTTTCCACGACAATAAAGGCGTCACTAAACGGGATGCGACCTGCGGGTTAATCCCATCCATTTTCAGTACCACATCGGCCAGCACCTGATAACCCCGGCCATCTTCGGCATGGAACATGGCCGGATTTTGCTGATAAAAAGCACCAAATACAGCACGAACCCGATTCGGATTCTGCCAGCTAAACTGTGGATGTGTCGTCAGTTGCTCTAATGTGGCAAATACTGACGATTGCGGATAAGAAGCTGATAAATTAAACCATTTGTCCAGTACCAGTACGTCACTGTGCCAGCGTTGCTCAAAAGCAGTCATCAATGGCGCGAATAACGGATGTGAAGCACTGCGACAGGCCCGCAATACAGCGAGCTTGTCCGTCATATTGTCACTGCGTTCATATTGTTGACGTAACAATTCATCCTTGCCTGCCACAAAAGCCAGATAGTGTACACAGACTGAAGCTAAGGCACGTTTTGCAACCTGATGTTGCTCGTACTGATAAACTTCTGATTTCAATGACTGATAGCATTGCAGCCACTGCTCTGCCAGCTTGTCTGCCAACTGTTGTACAAAATTTTGTAGAGCCTGCACCAAATCCTGCACTGGTATTTCGTCAAACTGTTCAGCCACCATGTCATAAGAAGGCACCGTCAGTAATTCAGCAGTAAAAGCCAAATCATCCAGAGGCTGGATTAACAACTGCCGATAAAATTCAAGTAAAGCGGCTGGTAGCTGATAGTCTGCCCCTGAGTTCTTCGCAGCAATAGCGGCTTTTACCTGAATTTGCCACAGCTGTTGTATCGCATCCCAGCGCGCGACACCATCTTTGGCATCACGGGCTATCTGTAACAGTTCATCCATGCTGTACTGATATTGTAATTTTACCGGCGCAGAAAAATCGGCCAAAAGCACAGGCACTGGTTTTTGACTGACGGCAAAACTGAACTCCTGCTGTTCTTGTGTCATTTCGAGCAGATAAGACTGGCTGACACCCTGAGTCAGCAATTCAATACGCACAGGCAACAGCAGAGGCTGTTTTTCTGCCTGATCCGCTGTAGCCGGCGTATGCTGCTGCATCAGTAGTTTAAATTCGCGTTTTTTCGCATCAAATTGGCTGTACACCTTCAATTCTGGTGTTCCGGATTGTTGATACCAGCGTCTGAACAGCGTTAAATCACGACCGTTGGCGTCCTGCATAGCATTGACAAAGTCATCGCAGGTCACCGCCTGACCGTCATGGCGTTTAAAGTATAAATCCATGCCTTTTCTGAACCCGTCCTGCCCCAACAAGGTGTGCAGCATACGAATAACTTCAGCGCCTTTGTCATAGACTGTGACTGTGTAAAAGTTATTCATCTCCAGCACTTGTTGTGGCCGGATCGGATGCGCCATAGGACCGGCGTCTTCTGCAAACTGAGCTGTGCGGATGGTTTTTACCGCATCAATACGGTTTAACGTTGCAGATCCCATATCGGCACTGAATTGCTGATCGCGAAATACCGTCAAGCCTTCTTTTAAGCTCAGTTGAAACCAGTCGCGGCAGGTGACTCTGTTGCCTGTCCAGTTATGGAAGTACTCGTGGCCAATAATGGATTCGATATTAAAAAAGTCAGTGTCTGTGGCTGAGGCCTGATCGGCCAGTACATATTTACTGTTAAAGACATTTAAGCCTTTGTTTTCCATCGCACCCATATTAAAAAAGTCGACCGCAACCACCATATAAATATCAAGGTCGTACTCCAGACCAAAGGTCTGTTCGTCCCATAACATGGCGCGTTTTAACGCGTCTAACGCAAACAAAGCACGGTCTTTGTTACCTTTATCGACATAAAACTCCAGCGCCACTTCGCGGCCAGAGCCCGTGGTGTAACTGCCTTTTAAGCAATCAAAGTCGCCTGCCACTAAGGCAAACAAATAACTTGGTTTGGGGAACGGATCGACCCAGGTGACATGGCGACGGCCATCGCTCAGCAAGCGTGAGCTGACCAGATTACCGTTACTCAGCAGCGCCGGATAAGTTTTATCATCGGCAATAATATGAGTGGTAAAACGGGCTAACACATCGGGCCTGTCAAGGTAATAACTGATACGGCGAAAGCCTTCAGCTTCGCACTGAGTACAATAGGCACCGTTGGATAAATACAAACCTTCCAGCGCGGTATTGGCTTTTGGATTCAGTTCAATCTTCAGTTCAAGCTGCGCTCTGGCTGGCAGACCAGGCAGGATCAACTGTTCTGACGTGACCTGATAAGCTTCGGCATTTAATAACTGACCATCCACAGCCACGGATAACAGCTTCAGCTCTTGCCCATCCAGAGTTAAAGTTCCGGCTTTACCACTGGCAGAGTGCAATTGGTAGACAGCTGTCAGTAGCGTTGCTTCCGGATCTAACTCAAAACTCAGCTCCACGTCGCTGATGGTAAATTCCGGCGCTTTATAGTCACTTAGCTTTTTTGCCTGACGGCTTGGTACCTGGCTCATCAACACGTCTCTCTTTTTTACACAAGCTTTTTCATCATCAAAATTAAGGCCAGTTAAACTGGCCTTAATTATTATTTGTTACCCTGCACGGCCGCTGTAATTGGCGTATCCGGAGGTGTAAGTTTTAATACCTTAATGCCCATATAAGCATAGATCACCGCCAACACCGGGTTAATCAGGTTAAAAAATGCGTACATGGCGTAATCCAGCGGATTAACATTCAGCACACCATGCATATAAGCACCACAGGTATTCCATGGGATCAACGGGCTGGTGATAGTGCCGCCGTCTTCTAAAGTACGGGATAAATTCACTGGGGCTAAACCACGACGCTCATACTCTTCTTTAAACATACGACCAGGCATCACAATCGACATATACTGGTCTGCCGTTAAAATATTAGTCGCGATACAAGTGGCTATAGTGCTGGTAATTAACGAACCAGTGCTATGGGCTTTATGCAAAATAGCTTCAACAAATTTACGCAATAAACCTATATGCTCCAGCACAGCACCAAACATCATGGCCGAAAAAATCAGCCAACAGGTGTTCAGCATTTTGACCATGCCACCGCCATTAAGCAGTTTATCCAATTCGGCATTCTGAGTTTCTATAACAAAACCACCATGCAAGGTAGTCCACACCACTTTTAAGGTACCCAATACGCCATTCAGTTCCGGATCTGCCATTTTGGCAATCAGTTGTGGCTGGAACACCACAGCCCAGACACCACCTAACAAAGCACCGATAAATACGGTGGGGAAAGCCGGTACTTTTTTAACCGCCATAGCCATTAATACTAACAACGGCACTAACATCAGCGGACTGATGACAAAATGCTGCTGCAACGCATCGCTGATGGCACGGATTTGTGAATCATCGGCCACTGCATCTGCATTAAAACCCAATACAGAAAAAATAATCAGTGCCAAAATCAGGCTTGGAATAGTGGTCCAGGTCATATGACGGATATGATCAAATAAGTTTGAGCCCGCAACAGCCGGAGCTAAGTTCGTGGTTTCACTGACAGGTGAAATTTTATCGCCAAAATAAGCACCGGAAACAATAGCACCGGCAGTAATAGCTGGCGACATCCCCAAGCCGGCGGCCACACCTATCAGCGCCACACCTATAGTGGCGGCTGTAGTCCAGCTACTGCCAATACTTAACGCTACTACAGCACAAAGTAAGCAACTGGCGGCATAAAACCAGGAAGGGTCCAACAGCTGCAAACCATAATAAATCAATGAAGGTACAGTGCCGGCCAGTAACCAGGTGCCTATCAGTGCACCTACAGAAAACAGGATCAGTAAAGCCCCTAAAGACAAGGAAATGCCTTTAACCATAGCCTGCTCTATGTCTGCCCAGCCGTAACCATTTTTCAGGCCGATAATAACCCCCACTCCTGATGCAATAAACAAAGCGATCTGGTTGGCACCGTAAGAGGAGTCACTGCCGTATAAATACACTGCAAGAGCCAGCAGGACGATCAGAACCAGCAACGGAATACTGGCATCTAAAAAACTGGGGGCTTTAATTTGACGTGGTGTAGTTTGTAGTTCCATTGGAATTGTTCTCATCTCGATTGGTTAACACCAATTCTGTTGTTATAAAAAGGGGTCAGAGTCAATGAACGTCTTTGCAGTTCATTGACTCTGACCCCTTAACTTCATTTATTCTACGCGTTTTGCCAGATGTCCCAGACTTAACATATCTGCCGTGATCTGAGCTGTTTCTTCCAGCAGCGGGTCCAGTTTTTCCAAGACTTCAGGTAAGTCTTCCAAATCTTTCACTGCTGGTAATTTCAGTCGTGCCAAACGTTCATTGACTCGTTTTAAATCACGGGCTGTGTTTTCGTCTTTTTTCTTCAGACGTTCCTGTTCATTTAAAGAAATAGTCTTTTCATCTTTTTCTTTGTTATACAGCGCTATATCTTCCATCAGATATTTATATTCAGTTTCTTTACTGAAACGTTCCTGATGTTTTTGCTGTAAAACCGGCAGCGCTTTTTTAATCTCATCCGAGGCCTGGTACTGAGCAGCAGGAATACTATCCCAGGGCAACGCATTCTCTTCTTTGCTTTCACCCCACTCGCCCGGTTCTATCGGTGATGGGAATAAAATATCAGGGATCACCCCTTTATGCTGAGTACTACCCCCATCGATGCGATAAAACTTGGCGATGGTAAACTGCACTGAACCTAAAGACTCTTCAAACATATCGTAAACACGACCCAGACCACGGTGCTGCTGCACTGTGCCTTTACCAAAGGTATGTTCGCCTACGATCAGAGCACGGCCATAATCCTGCATAGCGGCAGCAAAAATCTCTGAAGCCGAAGCACTATAACGGTCAACCATCACCGTCAAAGGACCATCATAAAATACGCTGCCATCCTGATCCTGGCTGATACCAATACGGTTACCCGCTTCACGAATTTGCACTACCGGGCCTTTGTCGATAAACAAACCGGTCAGAGATACAGCTTCCGGCAAAGAACCCCCGCCGTTGCCACGCAAGTCAACGATAATACCGTCCACATTCTGCTGCTTTAAGCTGGCAATTTCTTTTTTCACATCTTCCGTCAGGTTGTTGTAAAAGCTTGGAATATTAATCACACCAATTTTTTTACCCAGCGGACTCAGTTTAGGCTCCAGCACTTCAGCTTTGGCGGCCCTGTCCTCTAAACGGATTTTATCCCGGACTATAGAAATCTGGGTCGGTACGCCTTTAGAAGCATCTCCACCTACTAACACCTGCAAACGCACCGTAGAGCCTTTTGGACCTTTGATCAGATCGACGACGTCATCCAGACGCCAGCCCACCACATCAACAAATTCTTCGTCGCCCTGAGCCACACCAATGATTTTATCTTTGGGTTTGATTTTTTTGGTCAAATCAGCCGGACCACCGGGCACCAAACTCATAATGACCGTAAAATCATCATCACTTTGCAGCACAGCACCAATACCCTCCAGTGACAGGTTCATTTCCTGCTGGAAACGCTCTGCGCTGCGGGGTGATAAATAAGAAGTGTGAGCTTCGATACTGCGGGCGTAGGAGTTCATCACAATCTGGAAAACATCTTCGCTTTCTGTTTGTAATAAACGTTTTTTCGCGTTTTCGTAACGCTTTTTCAGCAGTTTGGTGGTCTCTTCTGCTGTTTTACCAGCCAGCTTCAGATTCAACGCGTCAAATTTTACTTTTTGACGCCACAGCTCATTCAAATGTGATACATCTGCAGCCCAGGGCGCGTCTTCACGTTCAAATTCGTAGCTATCTTTTGCAGTGAAATCAAACGGCTTATCCAGCAAACTGATGGCATAGTCATAACGTTCAAGCCGGCGTGTCATGCTTAAATTAAACATCTGGTACGCGAAATCAAACTGGCCTTTAGCCAGGCCATTGTCAAACTCGTTACGGTATTTTTCAAAAGCTTCGACGTCTGATTTAAGCAACACGTTCCGGAAAAAATCCAGGCTCTTTAAATAGCGGTCAAAGACTTTTGACGATAACTCGTCGTCAATACGTAAGCCAAGATAATGCTCACGGGTAAAGTAATTGGTAATTCGTTTACTGGCCGTTGCATGCTGCGGCTCTTGTGCCAGATTCGGCACAGGAGCAATAACAGGCGCAGCAACACTACTGCCTACAACCAGAAAAAACGCCGCTAAGCTGGAAATTTTTTTCATTGAACACTCGTCTCTGTTAAGCCTGGAACAGCTTATCCCCTTGGGTTTTAATCACCATGCCTGAGGCAAGCTGCACCACAACATCATTTTTAACTACTTCAAGCACAGTTGCCGGCACAGGTTTTAACCCGACTTTTAACTGCACAGCACTGCCAACTTTTAATGTGGCTGTATTTAATGCAATAAGTTCAACCGCTTGCTCTTGCACCACTTTTCCTGTGGTCTGAGGCTTAGAGTTCAGTCTGGCTGCTTTTGCAGCCACTGAGGCCTTATTTGGCTGAGATTTTTTGTAAGCAGGTTTGTCAGATGAAGTTGTTTTAGGCTGCTCTTTTTGCTGTTCTTTTTGTTTAGCACGTTCTGCAGCAGCTTTGGCTTTGCGGACTTCAGCGGCTTTGGCTTTGCTTTGCTCTAAGGTTTCAGCAGCATGCGCAGCTTGTTGTTCATCAATCAAATCACCGGCCTGACCATCTAAATCAACACGGGCAACACCCACTTTGACACCTGCCAGATAACGCCAGCTGGAGGTGTACAGACGTAAGGCATGACGAATTTGGGTTTTGCTGATGCCATCTTCTTCAGACAACCGCTGTGCCAGGTCCTGAAAGATACCAATTTTCAGAGGTTTAGCTTCACCGCTTTGGCTGAAACACAGAGGAAACTTTTCGCTAAGTTCAGCGAGGATTTGTTTCACATCTTTGCCTGCTGGTTGTGCCTGAATTTGTTCAATTGGGGTTGTCATGCAAAATTACTCTTCTTCATCAGCGGCATCGTCTAATTTAATGCCTTCTTCTAATTGATTATTAACGTAACAGATAGCCCAGTCGACCAGTTCATCTTCATCTGCTTCTAACAGAACTAAACTACCTCGTAGTTCGTTCCAGATTGCAATAAGTAAATGGTCTATTTCGGCTGCTGAAATATCTTCCGGAAAACGGTGCCAGACAGCGTGATAAATGGCGTTGATCCGATCCGCGACTATCTCTTCTTCACCTTCCCAGTCCCCTACATCGGCGACCTGAAACAAGTAGTCCTGAATATTGACTAAATCTTTCATAAAGTCCGTGCCAGATGCTGTTCAAACAGCTGAACCAAACCGGCCAGACCTTGTTGATCATCCAAATCAAAACGGGCCAGGCTTGGGCTATCAATATCCAGCACTGCAATAATTTTGCCGTTATGACGCACAGGCAACACAATTTCCGAATTGCTGGCGGCGTCACAGGCGATATGGCCCGGGAATTCATGGACATCTTTGACCAACTGGATTTCACCAGTAGCCACTGCAGTACCGCAAACCCCTTTGCCTACAGGAATACGGACACAAGCCACTTTGCCCTGGAACGGCCCTAAGACTAAAACGTCATCCCTTAAAATATAAAAGCCTGACCAGTTCAGATCAGGCATTTCATTAAAGAGCAACGCACTCAGATTTGCCATATTGGCAATCAGGTCGGTTTCGTCTTCGATCAGAGACTGAGCTTGCTGTTGCAGCAGCTGATAAAATTCTGATTTTTGCTCACGCATGAAATATAGGTTCTACCATAACTACGAAGGTCCCTACATTACTTGTTTTGTCGCGAAATTTAAACCTCTGCCAGAAAAAGATTTAGCCCCTTTTGCTCAATAAAGCATCAATGGCTGTTCATTTCAAACTCAACTGACACTTCAGCTCTGATATCGGTCTGACCAAAGCTGACTTCAGCACCATCCGCCATAGCGCGGGCCATCTTCATTACAGGAGCAGGCGCATAACCTTGTTCATTGATTTTTTGCGCTGAACCCAGCTTTAAACCATTGGCTTTTGCTAATAAATCCGCCTTGGTTTTGGCATGCGCAAAAGCCTGCTGCAGCGCTTTTTGATACAACTCGTCAGACTGGCTGACTAAAAATTCAGCCTGATTCATCTGGTTCACCCCTAAATCTGCTGCTTGCTGCAGCACTGTGCTGTACAGGGATAAATCGTTTAATGACACAGTGATATCGCGACTGACCAAATAACGCTGTGGTAATTTGCGTTCCGGATCATGCTGATAATCCGGTTGAATACGCAAAGGCGCATTGTTCAGTTGTTCGTCTTTCACTCCGAGCTTACGTAACGCTTTACTTAAAGCCGCCACCTGTTCATCCACTTTTTGTTTCGCATCAGTGACTTTCTCAGAGGTCTGCTGAATTTGCATACTTAAACGCACGGCGTCTGGTTTGGCTTGCATCACAGCAGAGCCGGATACTGTAACAGTTTTCACCACCGGAGCATCGGCCAAAGCGACAAAACTCAGGCTAGAGACCAGAAGAGCGACTAATTTTGTTTTCATTTTTAAATCCTGTTAAATACTATCGATCCAGCACAGACTAACCTGCTGAGATGAACGTCCACTGAAAAATTAAATAAGCTTCAGTACCTTATCAACAGCCGACTGAGTTAAAGGGTGATAACCCGAGCGTGCTTTCTGATACACAACCTGACCCCAGCTTAACCTTTGCGGGTTTTGGCTGAGTTGCTGATACAAAGGCACCACAAACTTACGCCGTCCTACTCTGATTAAAAACTGCTCCAGTGCAGGTAAAGCTTCTGTATAGTTTTTTGCCAGCGCCACTTTAAACCAGGCTGTTGCCACTTCCGCATTTTGACTCTGGCTTAAACCAAAGCCCTGATCCAGCTGTTGCAGCCGGGCAGTGTCGACAGTAGCAGCCAATTGGCCGATAAAATGTAACCAATGGTGAATACTCCAGCTGTTTGTCTGTAAATCCGTCAACTTGCCGCTTTGTTGCCATAAAGCCAGCTGCTGATCCACCTGTTTAAAAGCGTCAGACTCCGGCGCGACAAAAGTACTGGCGAGTCCGGGTTGGTACAACCATTCCAGCACTTCGCCCATAGACACAATATCCGGGTCATTCAGCAGGGTTTTACGCATGTAACGCAAGAACTTTTCTGTATCCATACTTTGAAAAGCAAAGGTCTGGAAATAGTTTTTTAAGAAAGGATCAAACACAGCACGGCCAACACGTTGCTCTAAAAACTGCAGGAATAACATGCCTTTGACATAAGGCACCTGAGTAAAAGCATCATCCGGGTCCCGTCCTGTGTAATCGGTCACCAGTAACGTATCTTTTGGATCAAGCTGGTCCAGGTCGTTTTCTAAATCCTGTACCGACAACTGACGTTCCAACAAAGCACGCTCAGGCCCGAATACCTGCTCCATAATGCGGTTTTCCACATAGTTGGTAAAACCTTCATTCAGCCAGAGTTCGTGCCAACTAGCATTGGTGACTAAATTACCAGACCAGGAATGCGCCAGCTCATGCGCTATTAAACTAACCAGGCTTTTGTCACCTGCTATCACAGTAGGCGTAATAAAAGACAAACGTGGGTTTTCCATACCCCCAAAAGGAAAACTGGCAGGTAAGATCAACAAGTCATACCGGCCCCATGGGTAGTCGCCATAGATGCTGCTTGCCACTTGCATCATCTGCTCTGTATCAGAGAACTCAGCCACAGCTTTATCCAGCCAGACTTTTTCGGCATACACACCGGTACGCTCTGACATGGCCCTAAATTCTAAGTCTCCTATCGCCAAGGCGATCAGATAAGCCGGAATAGCTTGCGGCATACGGAAAAAATAGTCGCCGTCTTTGTCGGTATTGGCGCTGTTATCCGCGCCCATGACGGCCAGCAGCTCTTTGGGGGTCTGAATACGGGCCTGATAATTCAACCGCACTGCGGGCGTGTCCTGCAGCGGGATCCAGCTGCGGGCATGAATAGACTGCGACTGGCTGTACATAAAAGGCTGTTGTTTTTCGCTGCTTTGCTCTTTCGTCAGCCACTGCAAGCCAGACGCTTGTGGACTGGTGTGGTAATAAATACGCACTTTGGGCCATTGAGAGGGGAACTCAATACGCAGCGCCTGGCCATGAGTGGGCGATTTCTCTCCTAAGCTGTGGCTCAGTTGCAACCACTTGCCATCAGCAGACTGCCCCATCACTTTTTTAATACTCAGATCGCGGCTATCCAGAATCAGCTCACGCACATCCGGATGATGCCAGTCCAGCTCTAACTCAACAAAACCATGGAGTTGCTGCTTATCAAAATCAGCCGTTAAATCCAGTGTCAGTTTGGGGTGACTGACCAAAGCAAAGTTGCTGAAACTATGGGGATCGGCCGCCTGCACTTTGGCAGCAAGGATAAGCAGCACCAGCAAAACAACACGCATTTTTTTCTCCGAAATCAGGACTTCATAAAATTCATAGGATTGGCAGGATAATAACAAAGTTCCTGCTGGCTCTGGTGACTGAAATGCCGGGTGTCTTTGTGCGGTAATTTCATAAAACCACCGACCCCTTCACCGCTGATTAACGGCACTTTGGCCAGAATACTTTGCAGCAAAGCGGCAAACTGCGCTTCGGCTGCGGGTTCAAGTAAACGGTAATAGTTATGTATTTTCATATACAAAGGTGTGACTTCAAAAATAATGCAGCCGGTGTGGCGGATTAAATTCAAAGCCGCCAAATCGTCCATTATGCCGTCCGGCAATACCAGTTGCTCGTCAGGGTCTTTACCATCTTCAAAGTAACTGTGTTGAGCGCTGCGGTCGTCCAGCTGGCTCTGGCCCAGTTCGTATTTAAGCACAGTGCCTGGCGGCACGACAAAAGGCTCAGCTGTGCTGTCTCGTGCTATATGAATGGTCTGACGGGCATCAAATAAACAGGCTTTAAAAATACCCACTTTGGCGATAGCACGCGCCAGTTGCACCACATTATTGACAGCCACAGCAAAAGCTTTTTGTAAGCTCGCGTCAAACAAATTCAGACTGGAGTCGATATAAACCCCCGAGCTTTGCCAATGAATGGCAATGCCCCCCACCACAGGATAACGGCCCAAACGGCTGACGGCGGCGACAAAAGCTTTTTCAGTTTCGCCCATGCCCTCCAGGTAGTTTTTGTAATAACGTTCCAACTGCACATCGTCTATGTACTGAATGCCTTCTTCATCACTGTGTTCACGCAAAAAAGATTTACGCGATGAATAAACCACAGTATCCAGCTCCTGGGTTTTATCACTGGTCCAGACAGGCAATACAGCTTCTGTGCTGAGCAGTGGTAAATCAGGTGTCACCAGATGCTGTAATCGTGGCATAGCTTTGAGGAAATAATCCCCGGCTTGCTGACGTAGCAGTAAATCGTCAGACAGCATACTGTCGAGCATAGTGGCAAATTCCATCGGCAAGCCCAGACTGCGTGCTGGTATCGCCTTGCGGCCAAAACGACAGGACTGGCCTGACGCCAGCGCATACAAAGTACTGGCCACACCCTGCTCATCAAAACGTGGGCTGGATAAAGCACCAGAGCGCTGCTCAGGGCCAATAAAATACACATCACCTAAACGCGCATTGGATGTTTGTAAATCCGACGACATCAGCTGCATGACATTGTTGCCTATGTAATGGCCTTCGCTGTCCAGCTGAGCAAAGACTGAAGAGCCCCAATCCACCAGACTGATTTGATTGGTGCTCTCATCGTAGACAATATTGGACGGTTTAATATCGCCATGCACTATAGGCGCAATTTCGCCGTCTTTTTTATGCTGGCGCAAAGCCTGCAATAAACTGGCAAGCTGAGTGGCAATATCCAGTAATAACCTGACCGGCACACGACCCTGTTTCAGGCTGTAGTGCTCCAGATCCACCCCTTTGGCGCGGCCCATCATTAAAATGCCCTGCTTTTTTACCAACTGATAAGTAAAAAATGGCGGCACATTCGGATGCGCGGCCTGAGACAACATATAACCTTCGTCGGCTAATCGCTCCTGAATATGAGGCGGCAAATTAATACGGGAGAATTTAAACACCACGTCCTGCTGCTTTTGATCCAAACCAGCAAAAACAAAGCCATAAGCGCCCTTGCCCACCAGCTCAATCTGGCGGTAGCCCAGTTTCTCCAGTTCAGAGATACAAAGCGCCACCCAGTCTTTGAGCTTTTTCGCATCATTGGCGTTTAGCAGGTAAACCGACTGCTCTTCGGGGATATAGAAGTTACGAAGCTGATGTTTATCCATGCATTACCCGTCGTAATGGCCTTAAAACGAAAAACCCGGATGAGTTTCGATCATCCGGGTTTTGTAGCAAAGAACTAAGCCAATGACCAGCTATTTATCAATGGTTTAGACCATAGACAGCAGCATAGAAGATGGCTGTTCCAGGTAGCTTTTCCACAGGTTAGTGAAACGGGCTATGGTGCCACCGTCTATCACACGGTGATCACCAGACCAGCTGATTTGCATCAAAGAGCGGCCTTCCACTTCACCTTTGGCATTAAAACGTGGCAACAACTGGGTTTTACCCAAAGCTACTATCGCCACTTCCGGCTTATTGATAATAGGAGTGGCCACAGTGCCACCAATAGCGCCAATGTTAGAAATAGTGATAGTGCCACCTTTAAGCTCAGCCGGGCTGACACGGCCTTCACGGGCGGCTTCTGTCAGTTTTGTCAGTTCCAGGGCAATTTGCACTATCGACTTGTTCTGACAACCTTTGATATTTGGCACCAGTAAACCCACTTTCGAGTCCACCGCTATACCAATATTGTGGTCATCAAAATAGGTCAGCTCTGAACAGTCGCTATTGACCTGGCTGTTCATAATGGGGAACTGCTTAATGGCCAGCGACATGGCTTTCATAAAAAACGGCATCAGCGTCAGCTTAATGCCCTGTTTGGCATATTGATCTTTTAATTGGCCACGAAGTGCAATCAGCTCTGTTAAATCAATTTCTTCACAGTAGGTAAAATGCGGAATGGTCGATACCGAATCCTGCATCTGACGCGCCATAGCCGCTTTAATGCCTTTGATAGGTTCAACACGGCTGCCACCCGTACTGGTGGCTACAGCTGCGGTCGCAGCGGCTTTAACCGGCGTCGATTCAGCTTTGGCTACAGCAGAGGTCGCACCACCATTGGCATAAGCTTTGACATCCTCTTTATAGACCCGGCCTTTTTCGCCGGAACCTGGTACTAAGGATAAGTCGATGCTAAGTTCACGGGCTAAACGACGCACTGCAGGGCTGGCTAAAGCCTTGCCATTGCCTGCCGGAGCTGCAGCAGAAGCCGCTGCCGCTTTGGCAGCACAAACCGCTGTGGCGACTGGCGCTGCAACAACAGCCTGAGCAGAACCCGAAGTACCAGCGATTTCCTGCTGAAACAGCGGGCTATGCACTTTGGCGATTTCACCTTTGGCGTAATGCAGCTTCACCACTTTGCCTGCGTATTTAGCCGGTATTTGCACTAAAGCTTTGTCGGTCATCACGTCACAGACCGGTTGATCTTCGGCTAACACGTCGCCTTCTTTGATCAGCCATTCAACAATTTCACATTCAACAATACCTTCGCCTATATCAGGCAGGATAAAGTCTTCCAGCTGTTTGCCAGAGGTTACGGCGGCTGGAGTTTGAGCCGGAGCAGATGGAGCTGCAACAGCAGGCGCAGCGCCGTCTGTATCCATTTCAAACAAAGGCGCATGCACTTTGGCGATATCACCTTTGGCGTAATAAAGTTTGGTCACCACACCGTCGTACACAGCAGGGATTTGCACTAAAGCTTTGTCGGTCATCACATCACAAACCGGCTGATCTTCAGTGATACGATCACCTTCTTTCACCAGCCATTCCACGATTTCACACTCGACTATGCCTTCGCCAATATCCGGCAGAATAAAATCTTTTTTCATCTGGCTTTCCTTAGAAGTTCACCGAGCGTTTTATCGCTTCGTAAGTTTTCAGATGATCGGGCACATATTCTTTTTCCAGTGCCAGCGGGTATGGAATATCTAAACCACAAACCCGTTCAATAGGGCTTTCCAGATGCAGGAAGCATTTTTTCTGAATAGTGGACGCGATTTCAGCGGCAAAACCACCTGTTAATGGCGCTTCATGGTTAATGACTAAACGGCCGGTTTTCATCACAGACTCTGCCACAGTGTCAACATCCCAGGGCTGAATGCTGCGAAGGTCAATCACTTCACAGGAGATGCCTTCGGCCTCTGCCATCTCCACAGCTTTTTGGATAATTTCCATCTGTGCGCCCCAGGCTAATACGGTGACGTCTTTGCCCTGTTGCAACACTTCGGCTTTGCCCAGTGGGATTTCGTAATAGTCTTCTGACACTTCGCCGACAGAAGCGCGATATAACTTTTTAGGTTCAAAGAAAATCACCGGATCCGGGCAGTTAATAGCTGCTAATAACAAGCCTTTGGCCTGAGCCGGGTCGCGTGGCACTACAATTTTTAAACCAGGAGTATGGGCAAAATAAGCTTCAGGCGACTGGCTATGGTAATGACCACCGGCAATACCACCACCGTATGGCGTGCGGAACACTAAACCACCCACATTAAACTCATTGCCTGAGCGGTAACGGAACTTAGCAGTTTCATTCACAATCTGGTCAAAGGCCGGGAAGATATAATCAGCAAACTGAATTTCCGCTACAGGTTTCATGCCCTGAGCCGCCATACCGTTAGCAAAACCCGCTATGCCTTGTTCAGTTAAAGGGGTGTTGAAACAACGGGCTTTGCCGTATTTTTCCTGCAACTTGCTGGTGGCACGGAATACACCACCAAAGTGGCCAACGTCTTCACCAAAACAGACCACTCCGTCATCTTTGGCCATGGCTAAATCTAAGGCATTGTTGATTGCCTGCAACATATTCATCTTAGCCATTATTCAAATCTCCCCGCCGTCACCGGATAGGCATCCGGGTACTTTCTGATATGTGCTTTGAGTTCTTCTAATTGTTCGTTTAACAGTGGAATTGGCGTTTCGTACACATCACTCATCAGATGTTCGATACCAGGCTTGGCCACTTTTTCTGCCACTTTTAATGCATCCAGAATTTCCTGACGCAGCGCATCTGATTTCGCTTTGTCAGCGTCTTCATCCAGCCAGCCTTGTTTCACCAGCCATAAACGGAAACGGGAGATCGGATCGTTTTTACGCCACAGCTCTTCTTCTTCTTTCGAGCGGTAACCACTTGGGTCATCTGAAGACGAATGTGCGCCTAAACGGTAGGCAATAGATTCGATGAGAATCGGCTCTTCGTGCTCTAAGGCATAATCACGGGCCATTTGCGTAGCTTTATACACAGCCAGAATATCAGCACCGTCGACACGAATAGCTTTGATGCCATAACCCACACCACGACAGGCAATACCATCACCTTTAAACTGCTCGTTGGCAGGGGTTGAAATGGCATAACCGTTATTACGACAGAAGAAAATTACTGGCGCTTTATGTACTGCTGCCATATTTAAACCGGCGTGGAAGTCACCTTCAGAAGCAGCACCTTCACCAAAATAACAAATGGTGGTGTTTTTCAGTCCGCGTAACTTTTGCGCATACGCATAACCACTGGCCTGAGGAATTTGTGTGCCCAGCGGTGATGAAATCGTCATGTAGTAAATGTCTTTGCTGCCATAATGCACTGGCATCTGACGGCCTTTGCCTAAGTCTTTTTCGTTGGAAAACAGCTGATTCATAAACTGTTCCAGACTAAAACCACGATAACGCAAGGCGCCTTGTTCACGGTACTGCGCCATAATCATGTCTTTATCATCCAAAGCAGCAGCGCTGCCGACAGTGGCGGCTTCTTCGCCTAAACACTGCATATAAAAACTGATACGGCCCTGACGCTGAGCGGCCAGCATACGCTCGTCCAGGATGCGGATAAACTGCATGCTGTCGTACATTTTCAGGGCTGTGGATTTATCAAGTTGTGGCGCTTCGGCACCGGGGTATAAAGAGCCGTCATCCTGCAGGATACGCAGCGTAGGAATTTGTAACGCGTGACCGCTGGTAAACTCAGCTGTGTGCACTGTAGAGATAGTTGCGTTATTGGGGTTAGTCATAGGTGTCTCTTTTGGTTGTATCCGTCAGACTGTGGCAACGATATGAACGCCTGGTGGCTTGCTGACCACTCTTTATTCGTAACTTGCGTTTCCCCGTTTGCCCTGACCATTATTTTTGTTTTACGTGCTTTATAAGTTTAGCTGTTTTCTTATTATTTTCGGCCGCAACTTTACCTTTACGTAAACTGCATTGCAACCTGATGCATAAATAAAAACAGCTGGTCTATCTTGTGAACAGAGACCAGCTGTCAGAGTTTTTGTACTGTGGAAACGAAAAAAGCAGTGGCTTAACTCACTTTGCCGGCCACAGAAACAGGTTTCACCATCAGCATAGCGCGTTGGCCTATGGCTACTTTAGGATTAGGGAAAATAATAGCTTCACCTTCCACTTCAACTTTGTACTCCACGCCTTCATCGCTGGCCAGCACAGTGCCGACCTCAAAGGTGGTAAAGTTTTCAATGTTATCGGCAAAATGCAGTTTAAAACTTTCGGTGTTTTTGTTGATAGAGCGGCGTACTTCATAGAGGTTAAAGTCCGCTTCGTTAAATTCGGTTGTATGAAGCTTGCCACCTGAAATTAAGGCTCTGAGTGCAGATGCAGCTTCAGCAAAACGGCTCATATCGTTTTGGCCAAAAGGCCGTGCTTTGCCGAGTTCAATAGTAAAACCATGCGCCTTACAACTTTGAGCCGCAAAATAACTAAAGGTACTGGCCGGAGTTTGCATTAACAGCACTGTATTGGCACCACAGGCTTTTAAAAACTCAAACTGCTGTTTGCTCCAGTCCGCGCCATGTAAAAACGGATAGACCACAAATTTTTCAAAACGTGAACCCCGAATGGCTGTATGCAAGTCATATAGTTTACGCTCACGTAAACCTTCCGGCGCCGCCTGAAAAAACTGCAGCACATAAGCTTCTAACTTTTTTGCCCGTTCCCGCTCTGCGCTGGTTACACCAGGTTCTTTGCTGTGATGGCCGGAAAACAGGCGGTTTAAGTTATCCTGAATTTCCCGCACACCAGCATTGATGGCTGGCGGATTACCAAATAAAAACAGCACCCGCTCAGTCAGCAACAACTTACCGGTCAATACGTCGTTTAACAGCTCTGAACACAACTCAACTGGTGCAGTTTCGTTACCATGCACCCCGCTGCTCAGCACTATATCCTGCTGACCAAACTGCTTTGGCTGGCAATAGATCACTCCTGTATCCCAGATTTCGATCTCTGTGCCGTTTGGAAGTGAGTAGCTGGCGAAAGGTAAAAAATCGGGGTTGGCTAAGCTGAGTTTTAAAAAATCAGGGGTCTGCTGCAAGTGCTGCAACAACTCTTCAGGCTTCATAGATGCTCCATTCTTTAGCGCTTCAACGCTTTTTTAAGTTGGCCCATT
>CBIMJC010000028.1:0-21059 GCA_966244125.1 uncultured Rheinheimera sp. | reverse complement strand
GTCTTATCGTCAGATGCAAGGTTTGGGCAGCCATACCTTCAGTTTAATTAACTCAGACAATCAGCGTTTTTGGGTGAAGTTTCATTTTATTAGTCAACAGGGCATTGCGAATTTGACCGATGCGGAAGCTCAGCAGCTTGTCGGCCGTGACCGCGACAGTCATCAGCGCGACTTGTTTTACAGTATTGAAAATGGTGACTTTCCGCGCTGGAAGTTAGCTATTCAAGTCATGTCTGAAGCAGAAGCTCAGCAGTGCCCTTTTAACCCGTTTGACCTGACAAAAGTCTGGCCACATAAAGATTATCCTTTGCTGGATGTCGGCGTGCTGGAGCTTAACAGGAATCCGGAAAACTATTTTGCCGAAGTAGAACAAGCCGCATTTTCACCTGCTAATGTTGTACCAGGTATCGGGTTCTCACCAGATAAAATGCTGCAATCCAGGCTGTTTTCTTATGGTGATGCACAGCGGTACCGTCTGGGCGTCAACCATCACCATATTCCTGTCAACGCGCCCAAATGTCCTTTCCATAGTTACCACAGAGATGGCGCTATGCGTACTGATGGCAATTTGGGTGCAACCATAGGCTATGAACCCAACAGTTATGGTCAGTGGCAGCAGCAGCCTGAATTTGCCGAGCCTTATCTTGCTCTTCATGGGGATGCGGGTCATTGGGATCATCGCGAAGATACAGATTACTTCAGCCAACCCGGAGATCTATTCCGGTTAATGACGACAGAGCAACAACAGGTCTTATTCGACAACACGGCGCGTGCTATTTCCGCGGCCTCTGAAACTGTACAACAGCGACATATTCAGCATTGTAATCAGGCAGACCCGGCTTACGGCGCAGGTATTGCGCTGGCATTAGCCAAAATAAGAAATCTTTAATTCGGACCTTATAAAAGTTCACCAACTCAACCCAAAAAGGAAAGATGTTATGTCCACTATTAGCGCAAAAGACGGTACAAAAATTTATTACAAAGACTTGGGTTCAGGCCCTGTGGTGGTATTCAGCCATGGCTGGCCACTGAGCTCTGATGCATGGGAAGATCAGATGTTTTTCCTTGCTTCACAGGGGTATCGCTGTATCGCACATGACCGTCGTGGTCATGGCCGCTCGGAGCAGGTATGGGCAGGCAATGATATGGATACCTATGCTGATGATTTAGCCAGCTTAATTGAAACACTGGATTTAAAAGATGTCACTCTTGTTGGTCACTCTACTGGTGGTGGCGAAGTCACACGTTATGTTGGACGTCATGGTTCATCACGAGTCAAAGGTCTGGTATTAGTTGGTGCTGTTACACCACAAATGGGCGTATCAG
The DNA here is from genome assembly GCA_966244125.1 of uncultured Rheinheimera sp. Classification (GTDB taxonomy): domain Bacteria; phylum Pseudomonadota; class Gammaproteobacteria; order Enterobacterales; family Alteromonadaceae; genus Pararheinheimera. Next base: position 19,733 of record CBIMJC010000028.1, on the reverse strand, counting down.
CAAACAACCCGAATGGCGTACCTATGGCAGTGTTTGACGGCATCCGTGCTGGTGTTTTAGCCAATCGTCATCAGTTTTTCCGCGATTTAACAGTCCCATTTTTTGGTTTTAACCGTCCGGACGCGCAGGTTTCTACAGCCTTGCAGGATGTGTTTTGTTATCAGGGCATGTTAGCGGGCTTAAAAAATGTGTATGACTGCATTAAACAGTTTTCAGAATCAGATTTTACTGAAGATCTGAAAAAGGTCGATGTACCAGCTTTAGTGATCCATGGTGATGATGATCAGATAGTACCTGCTGAAACTACGGCAGTAGCGGCAGCCAGACTGTTGAAAAATGCCACATTAAAGCTTTATCCGGGCGGTTCTCACGGTTTACCTTCAACCAATAAAGACCAGATCAATCAGGATTTATTGGCTTTTTTACGTTCTTCACTCATTCAACGCTGAGTGAATAGAGACGGGAGTTTTAATGACTCCCTTGTTTTGCCTCAGTCCAGTCTTTATACCTTGGTATACTGGTGTTTTGCCGGTGTCTCGCAGATAGTAGACAGGCTGTTCAGGCTAATAAAAGGGTTAAAAAACGAATGCTGGTTACACATAGCTCAGTCAGCACTTTGATGTATGGATTTGGTGCTGCTGTCACTGCAGCTATTTTTATTGCCGATACTATCACTTCACTGCAAATTGCGGTGGCTGTGCTTTATGTCATTGTGGTGCTGATGGCCGCCGAAATGTTTTCAAAACGTGGCGTTATTGCTGTTGGCGCCTTGTGCATAGTGCTGACCCTGACTGCATTTTTTATGTCGCATGGCGCGACTTTACACAGCTCGGCTTTTGCCCGTTGCCTGATAAGCCTGGCTGCTATTGCAATTACCACTGTGCTGGCACTGAAAAGCCAGACCGCTAAAGCTTTGCTGCAACAACAAGTGTATTTATTGTCGCAAACTCATGACGCCATTTTAACCTGCGATATGAAGGGAGTGATCACCAGCTGGAATAAGGGGGCGAGCAACTTATATGGCTGGAGCAGGGAGCAGGCAATAGGCAAAACCTTATGTCAGTTGCTCAATACACCGGAAAACGCGATGCAGCAGCTGCTCGCCACTGGTCATTTTGAAGGTGAACTGACTGAGCGGCATCAATCCGGACGGCCAGTGGTAGTGGCCAGTCGCTGGTCTGTGGCTTTGGATGCCAAAGGTAAAGCTCAGTCTATTTTGATCAGCAACAACGATTTGACCGAAAGCCGCTTTGCTGAAGATAAACTCCGGGTACAGCAATTAGCGCTGGAGCAGGCCAACAGATTGAGCACTTTAGGTCAGATGTCTGCATCATTAGCTCATGAAATTAATCAGCCTTTGGCGTCCATCAGCATGAGTGCCGAAGCCTCATTGCGCTGGATGAACAGGCCAGAACCTGATCTACCTGAAATCAGTTCCTGTGTCAGTGCCATAGTCAAAGAAGCGCACAGAGCAGCTGAAGTGGTGAAACGGATCCGCACCTTGTCGAAAAAAGGCACTGTGACTTTGCTGCAGCTGGATTTACGTGAAGTGATTTCTGAGTCGGTGTTATTGCTTGAAAAGGAGCTGCAACGTCATCATATTCAAATCAGTCTGCAGTTGGCTGACAGGCCGCTTTGGGTGGCTGGAGATAAAATTCAGTTACAGCAAATATTGATTAACTTGCTGGTGAATGCCCAACAGGCGATGGAGCAGACTGCGCTGTCTGAACGTTATTTGACAGTCACAGTAGTGCCGGATCAGCAAAACTGGCTGTTAACAGTAGCTGATTCCGGTGCTGGCATTACAGCTGCGGATTATCCATTATTATTTGATGCATTTTACAGTACAAAATCAGAAGGTATGGGCATGGGCTTATCTATTTGTCGCAGTATTGCTGAGGCACATCATGGCTTGTTATGGGCAGAACAAAAGCAGCCTCCCGGAGCAGTGTTTTGTCTGCAACTGCCGCAACTGGCAGCGGATCCTCTGTGATTAAGACTGCATCAGGGGCTAAACCGCCCATAGTCTATGTGCTGGATGATGATCCGGCAGTGCGGGATTCATTAAGCAGTTTATTGCGCTCAGTGGGCTTAAAAGCCGAAGTCTTTGCTACTGTGGCCGAATTTCAGCAGGTCAGCCTGGCGGCAGTACCCAGTTGTCTGATCCTCGATGTGCGGCTGCAGTTTGCTAATGGTCTGGATTTTCATCGTCAGTTACTGGAAAAAGGCATCGACTTGCCGGTGATTTTTATCACAGGCCACGGTGATATTCCGATGACGGTCAAAGCAATGAAATCCGGTGCTGTGGATTTTCTGGCCAAACCTTTCCGTGAACAGGATTTACTGGACGCCATAGCGGCGGCCTTGCAAAAAGATCAGCAACGTCTGGCTGCGGATTCTGTGTCTGATGAATTGCGTCAATGCTTCAACTCGTTAACCAACAGGGAGCAGCAAGTGATGCGGATGGCTGTGGCAGGTTTGCTGAACAAACAAATTGCAGACCAGCTGAATTTAAGCCTGATCACAGTAAAAATTCATCGCGGCAACATGATGAAAAAAATGCAGGCGAAAAATTTTGCTGAACTGGTTCGTATGGCCGGACAGTTGGAACTGAGTAAAAGTTAATACCCCGGTATAATGTTCTGCTTTTTCTTTATCGGTTAAGCTGTGTTCCTGTTAAAAACAAAACGCTGTACAAGTTTTGTTGGCTACCTGGAGTATGCAGTTGAAACCGCCTTTGATTTATGTGCTTGATGACGACGATTCTGTCCGTATTGCTTTAGGCAGCTTTCTGCGTAGCCTGGGATTTAAGGTAGAAACCTTTGCTTCAGGCCGTCAATTATTGGCCTCAGACCAATTAACTCTGGTGTCTTGCGTGATTTCCGATGTGCAAATGCCCGGCATGACTGGTTTTGAAGTGCTGGGGCTGTTGCAACAAATGACCCCTCCTGTTCCTGTGGTATTACTCACAGCTTTTTTTGAAGAGAGCTTAAAACAAAAAGCATTGGCCGCTGGTGCCAGCGCTTTTCTCAGTAAACCTTTCAGCTCGGCCGAAATGCTGAAGGTGCTGGAAACTCTGCTGTAAACAGCAGGGTTCAGCTGTTTTTTTAACCGCTGCTTATACCAAGGTTTTAATTGCCTAAACCATTTCCTTAGTTGCCCTTACCCCAGGTAGAAGTGTTTCAGCTTCAGCCTTGCCTTAGCATTTACTCAAGGTCACAAGTTTCAGTCTGTTGACTCACTATGTGCCACTTCTGCTGTGTTGTGGCTAAACCCTGAGGTTTATGTGTGAAGGAGCGTCTCATGCTGTTAAGAAAAATAAGTATCGGAAAAAGAGCAGCCAGTGGTTTTGCGTTACTGACGTTAATAATGTTGTTTTTAGGCTTTTTCAGCTTGTCGCAAATGCAGCGGCTGAATCAGGCCACCAAAGAGATCGATCAGCACTGGTTAGCTGGTATCAATACCTTGCTGGAACTGAATAACAGAATTGGCACTGTGCGGCTGGAAGGGCAAAGATTCAGAGCCAGCAAAGACGATGCAGTGCGGGCAAAAAGCAAAGCGCTGATCAATAAAGCCAGTGCTGAGATAGTGCAGCTGGAAGAGCAATACAAACTGCGTGATTTAGCAGAAACAGAGCTGGCCACCATGACGGCGCTGGAACGTAGCCTGACCTTGTATTTTGATGATCTGAACCAGCTGATCAGTCTGGCTGAACAGCACAATCTGAGCGACGCTGAAGCCGAATCTTTAAGCCGCCAGTTAAGTGAAGGTGGGGCCAGTATCAGCCTGAATTTAGAAAAACTGATTGCCTATAACAAAGCGGGTTCAGCTCAGGCTGTGGCCGGGAATGAAGAAAACTTCGGGCAGTCTTCTTTATTGGTACGTATGACCTTATTGCTGGCAGTACTACTGACCATAGTGCTGGCTGTGGTGCTGACCCGCAGCATAGTTTTGCCTGTCCGCAAAGCCTTACTGGCCGCTGAAACTATTGCCAGTGGTGATTTAAGCCAGGAGATCGATTGTAAAGGCAATGACGAACCAGCGCTGTTATTGCGTTCGATGAATGTGATGCGGAAAAATTTGAAAGATGTCATCGAAAATATCCGCGATTCTGCTGTGCAACTGGCTTCAGCCACTGAAGAAATGAATACAGTGATCTGGAGCAGTACCAACGACTTACAGCAACAAAGTACTGAAATTGAACTGACAGCGACCGCTATGTCACAAATGACCTCTGCAGTGAATGAAGTGGCAGGCAATGCAGTGTCGACATCGCAGTTGTCGCAGTTGTCTGACCGCGAAGCCAAAGATGGCAATCAGCGTGTCGCTCAGTCCATCAGCCTGATTGAAGATTTAGTCACCAATGTGATGTCGGTTTCTGATAAAGCTGAAACTCTGGCGACTCACACCCAAAGCATCAGCAAAGTGCTGGAAGTGATACGCACCATAGCTGACCAAACCAATCTGCTGGCATTAAATGCCGCCATCGAAGCCGCCAGAGCGGGTGAAAGTGGTCGTGGTTTTGCGGTCGTGGCTGATGAGGTGCGCTCGCTGGCGCAACGTACCCAGCAGTCAACGCTGGAAATTGAACATATGATCAACACTGTGCAACACCAGACCGATGACACAGTGCATTCACTGCAGTTCAGCGCACAGCAGGCTGAAGCTACTCTGGAACAAGCCAAAGCGGCAGACCAGGCCTTACGTCAAATCACGCTGGCCATTTCGCAGATTAACGAACGTAATCTGGCGATAGCTGGTGCGACTGAACAACAGGCGTTAGTGGCCAGGGAAGTTGACCAAAGTCTGTTAAAAATCCGTGATTTATCCACTCAAACTGCGGCCGGTGCCAGCCAGACTTCGCAAGCCAGTCAGGAGTTATCCAAACTGGCAGTAAATCTGGCAGGTTTAGTCGACCGTTTCGCCTTTTAACTTCAAGCTCTGAACAAGCAGACCCTTGTCAAAGCACAGGGGGCTGCAGAGGTTCAGTGGGATAACACTATGAACAGTATCCATTTTCCTGTGACATCAGAGCATTTTTCAGGCGCTGCTGACACAAACAGCAAGCCACAGATCACAGTTGTGGCAGCCAAAACCGGTTTATGGCTGATTTTATACCTGAGTATTGGCTTGTTACTCTGCGGTTTTTTATTGATCTCTTATCTGCAAACCGAACGTCAGGCCAAAGCTGATTTGCATAATATCAATCTGACGCTGGAGTCCAGACTAAACGCCGGTTTATTGCACCCGGTACAGACTCAGCTCAGCAGTGTGGCGCAGATGCTGGACAGCACTTTGCTGGATAAAAGTCAGCTGGAACAGGAAACGCTGCGCCAGCACCTGCAGACTCTGACCAGTCGTTTCCCGGAATTGCCTCCGCTGATTGTGTTGAGTAAATATGGCTCGGCTCTACTCAGCACTGAAGGTGGAGATCCGCAGCTGTATTTTTCGCAAATTCCGGCTTTGGTGAATAAGCCAAAATTACCTGAACTGCTGTTTGAACAAAGCTCAGACAACAGACTGGCGCTGGCCGTGCCTTTATTTAATCAGCAACATGAACTCAATGGCTGGATTGCCACATCGGTGTCGCTTGAGACCATCCGCAAGTTGTTTGCCCAGGTGGAGCTGGGGCCTGCCGGTGTATTAACACTGCGCCGTATCGACCCGCCTGCCACAGTAGTACGTCAGCCCGAGTGGACTGAAAAAATGCCACGTTATGAAGCCGATTTAATAGACCAGCAACTGGCGGAAGGCCAAAACGAAGGGGTGCTTTTTATGCATTCCAGAGTAGATGCGGTGAAACGTTTGTATGGTTTTAAAAGACTGGGCTCTTATCCTTTTGTTGTCGTCACAGGGTACGCCAGCAAAGATTATCTGGCGGAATGGTATTTAAGTTCAGCGCTGGCGACTGTGTTATCTGTGCTGATTTGTCTGCTGAGTTTTATTTTCAGCCGTCGCCTGCAAAAAACCAGAGCCAAAGAGCAGCGCTCAGCCAAAGAATTGCAGGCAAAAGAAGAATACATCAGATTGCTGTTGCACTCGGTAGGTCATCCGATTTTTGGCCTGAATTTACGCGGCGAATGTTCGTTCAGTAACCAGAGTTGTGTGCAGTTGTTTGGTTATACCAAAGACACGGATTTATCCTCTAAACCGCTTGAGATCCATTTTGTTGATCACAACGGCGAACGTACGGATCTGATGGGCAGATTGTTGAGTCAAATCCGTCAGGGCAAAGAGTTTTACTGCGACGATCATAGTTTTATTAACGCGCAACAGCAGCAAATTCAGGTGGAGATCCGCGCTTATCCCAATATCAAAAACCAGCAGTTAATAGGGGCTGTGGTGACTTTGCAGGATATTTCTGAGCGGAAAGATCAGGAACAACGCATCAGTTATATGGCTTATCACGATGCATTAACAGGCCTGCCCAACCGCTGGTTACTAAAAGACAGATTTGAGCAGTTGCAGGCTGGTGTTGATGGCCAGGATGGCCATATAGCTCTGCTGTATCTGGATTTGGATAACTTTAAAAACATCAATGACTCACTGGGGCATTACGCCGGTGATGCCGTATTGCATGCGGTAGCGAAACGTTTGTTGTCTTTTAAAAGCCGTATCGACACTGTGGCCCGGCTGGGTGGCGATGAATACTTGTTGCTGGTACGCATTGCGCAGCAGCACGAAGAGCTGAAGCAGTTATTGCAGGACATTATTACCCAAATTCAACAACCGCTGCAGTTAGAAGCACAGCAAGTATCAGTGACGCCTTCTATAGGTGTGGCTATTCATGTGCTGCATGGCGCCGATTTTGAAGCTTTGCTGAAAGCGGCGGATATGGCTCTGTACAAAGCCAAAGAAGATGGCCGTAACACCTACAGGTTTTATCACAGAACTATGGGAGAGCAGGGCGTGCGCCGCCTGATGCTGCAAACCGATCTGCGTCAGGCGTTAAGCAAAAAACAACTGTTTATCCAGTATCAGCCTCAGCTGGACTTACACACAGGCCGCATTATTGGCGCTGAAGCTTTATTGCGCTGGAAACATCCTGTTGAAGGGCTGATTTCTCCGGCAGAGTTTATTCCGGCGGCTGAAGCCAACGGCATGATTATTCCGATCAGTAACTGGCTCATCCGTGAAGTTTGTCAGCAAGCCATGTTGTGGCGTAAGCAAGGTATGGCGCCTTTTGTGGTGGCGGTTAATTGTTCAGCTGTGCAGTTCCGTCAGGGCGATTTAGTGGCTGAAGTACGGCAGGCGCTGGAAGAGTCAGGTTTACCGGCCCAATGGCTGGAACTGGAGTTGACAGAGTCAATGCTGCTGCAGGATTCAGAGCGGGTGATGCAGATTATTGCCCAGTTAAAAGCTCTGGGGGTGAAGTTGTCCATTGATGACTTTGGTACAGGCTACTCCAATATGGCCTACCTGAAACGTTTTGCGGTGGACAAGCTGAAAATCGACCAGTCCTTTGTCAAGGGCATAGCCCGTAATCCGGACGATGAAGCCATAGTGCAATCCATTATCACCCTGGCACACAGCTTTAATCTGAAAGCTATTGCTGAAGGGGTGGAAGACACGGCCACTGCCGATCTGTTGCGTGCCCGCGGCTGTGATGAAGTGCAGGGGTATTGTTATGCCAAACCTTTAGCTCCTGAGGCTTTTCTGGATTTTGCGCTGAGTAATCAGCGTGAGACAGCAAAGGTTGTGCAATTGAAATACGGTCAAAGTTAATCAATCCGGTCAGCCGTTTCAGTGGGGTGTTGAGATGAACAACAGCGACAACATGCAGCAAAGCACAGAGCAAAACGATTTTACCGGTGTGGTGTACGGACTAATTGGCTCCTGCATTTGGGGTTCTTATATGGCGGTATCCAGTCAGGGTATTGCTGATGGTTTCAGTGCTGAGGATCTGGCGTTTTTACGTTACCTGACGTCAGGCTTATTACTGCTGCCTGTGCTGGCTTTGAGTAATATGTTCCGGAAAGTGGGCTGGCAGCGTTCTTTGGTGCTGACGCTGCTGGCCGGGCCTGTGTTTGCCATTTTGGCGTTGCATGGTTTTGCCTATGCTCCGCTTATTCATGGCACTGTGATACAGGCTCTGGCGCTGATTTTATCTTGCCTGGCCCTGGTGCTGCTGTGTCACAAGGAAAAACTTAAGTTCAGTTATCTGGCGGCTTTGCTGGTGTTGTTTGTTGGTCTGGCTGCAGTGGCCCGGCCGTTTGCAGTTCCGGATCACGACGGCGCCGCATTCTGGAAAGGAGATGTACTTTTTGCGCTGGCCGGACTGATGTGGGCGCTGTTTTTAATGCTGGTTCGCTACTGGCGGGTGGATGCGTTAGCGGCCACAGTAGTGGTAACTGTGTTGTCTGCGCTGATTTATTGTCCGCTTTATTTAGTGTTGCATGGTCCTTTGCATATCTCGATGCTGGATTTTGATCAGGTGATTGAGCAAGTGCTGTTTCAGGGCGTTTTATCCGGCGTATTGGCTTTATTTGCCTTCAGCAAAGCTGTGCAGTACCTCGGGCTTGGCAAGGCCGTATTGTTCCCGGCTTTTTCGCCGGCCGTCACTATGTTGTCAGGTATTTTGTTATTTCAGCATATTCCGGCTTTAAGTCAGTGGCTTGGTTTTAGCCTGATCGCAGCAGCGTTATTTCTGGGGTTTTATCGGGAATTGGACTAGTCGACGGAAAAAAGCCATGAACTGCAGTATTGGCACGATGAAATCTTTTTATGCCAGCTGCCAGGTTCTTGCGTCAGAATGTCCCTAATTAGCGACTAATGGTAACTTTTTTAATATTAAAACGATGCTTTCGAATAAAATCTTAAAAAACTTGATCTGTATCAATAACTTACGTTACATTTTCTGAGGTTTTAAAACGTAGCGCCCCGGGTTTTGCTGTCAGGCCGGATAGATCAGGAAACGAAAACAAGCTGTTTTTTGGCTTTGACTGTTGTCTTATTGATGTATCTGTTTTAGGGGCGTCAATGGACTGGGTACGGAAAAGCATATGGACTCTGAAACACCTGCGGGAACGAGCCCCCGGCACAAGCTGATTGAAGGCTTGTTTTATGGGCTTATAGTGGCGCTGTTGTGGGGCGGCTGGCTGGCGGCTTCTTATCAGGGTATCGCACAAGGTATGTCCGCCTGGGATATAGCTTTGATCCGTTACAGTACTGCAGCTTTGCTGCTTTGCCCTTTGTTAGTGCTGAACAAAACTGTTTATCGTATTCACTGGCATAAAGCTGTAGTCCTTAGCCTGCTGGCTGGCCCTTTGCTGTTGTGGTTTGCTTTGGCTGGTTATAGCGATTCTCCTTTAGTACATGGCGCTTTTGTCCAACTGACAGTACTGATCTTGTGCAGCATGTTGCTTTCTGCGCTGGTCCTGAAAGAAAGGTTTGGCTGGCCATGGATCACAGGAGTGATCATTTTGCTTTGTGGTTTGATGCTAATAGTTGAACCTGGCTGGCAGTCTGGTTTGCATTATTTTTATGATGATCTGATGTTTGCAGTTTCAGGAATCATGCTGGCTGTATTTATTCTGCTGGTGCGGCTTTGGCATATTTCAGCTATGTCTGCTCTGATCCTGGTGTCTGTGTATTCCGCTTTGTTTTATGTCCCTCTTTATCTGGTGTTTAAAGGCCCCTGGTACCTGTTGATGATGGACTCAGCTTTGTTATGGCAGCAAGTCGTGGTACAGGGCCTGCTATCCGGAGTTGTGGCTTTATTTGCTTTTTCCAGAGCCGCGCTTTGTCTGGGCACCCGGCGTGCCGCCATATTCCCTGCTTTATCTCCTGCCATAGCCCTTGGGCTTGGTATGCCTTTTTCCGGCCCATTGCCTGATACAGCTCAGTACCTTGGTGTGCTGCTGGTGTTGGCTGGTTTTGTTATTGCGCTGTTGAATACGGCAAAAAAACTGGCTGATGAGCCCTGAGCTGCACAGCTTTTGATAACCCACACAAAGAAGGACGAGGGTTTTATGCTGATACGAAAAATAGGGATCCGCAGCCGGTTGCTGGCTGGTTTTGCGTTGATCACAGTTCTGGTATTGCTGCAGGGCTTTTTTGCCTTAAGCAGCATGTCTTCGATGCGGCAGGTTGCTGATACCATTGAAAAAGAGGTGATCCCAAGTCTGGATACCTTATCCAATCTGAACCTGAATATGATGCGGGTCAGAGTGTTCACCTTGCGCTTGATGGCATCGGAAAACGCCAAAGCAGAAACCGATACACTGGCGCGGCTGGATACAGTGAAAGCAGATGTAGCCCGTTATCAGCGTGATTATGAGGCGTTAATCAGTTCGGAGCAGGAGCGTCAGGTTTACAACAAGTTTCTGCAGGCCAAAGCAAATTATGAAACTGGCCAACAAAAAGTGGTGGCCTTTTTATTGAATGCGGACAAAAGCAGTGCGCTGGCTGAGCTGGAACAGCTGAACAGTTACTCCAATGAAATGACACAGGAGCTTGTGAGTTTAGCGCAACTGAATAAAACCCTGTCGATGGAGATCAGTGAACAATCGTTTGCTACTTATCAAAGCAGCCAATGGCTGGTGATTGTTGCCATTGTGGCCGCTTTAGTCATCAGTGTGACAGTGGCATTATTATTAACAACCAGCATTACAGTGCCTGTGACAGAGGCCTTAACTTTGGCTGAAACAGTGGCCAAAGGAGATTTAACTCAAACTATTGAGGTGTCAGGGCAGGATGAGACCAGCAGATTGCTGGCTGCGCTGGCGCTGATGCAACAGAATTTAAGAGACGCCTTGCTGCATATTTCGAACTCATCCACTCAGCTGGCTTCTGCCGCCGAAGAGCTGAATTCAGTGACAGAAGATGCCTCCAGAGGTTTGCAGCGGCAAAATGATGAAATTCAGCAGGCTGCTACAGCTATTACAGAAATGAGTTCGGCTGTGGACGAAGTGGCTCATACCGCAACTTCAACTTCTGAGGCTTCAGCAGAATCGGCCAAAGCAGCCTATGAAGGCCGGCAACAGGTAGAAAATACCGTTCATTCTATTCATCGTATGAACAAAGAAGTTGCTGATACTTCTGAACTAGTGCAGAAACTCGCCAGCCAATCACAGCAGATAGGTACTGTGTTGGACGTGATCCGCGCTATTGCCGAACAAACCAATTTGCTGGCACTCAATGCTGCCATTGAAGCGGCCCGGGCTGGTGAAGCTGGCCGGGGTTTTGCGGTAGTGGCCGACGAGGTGCGGGCTTTAGCACACCGCACTCAACTTTCTACCCGTGAAATTGAACTGATAGTGACACAAATCCGCACTGAAACCAGCAATGCAGTACAGGCGATGCAGCAAAGCAGTCTGACCGCTGAAGAAGCACTGAAAGTGTCAACAGCCGCAGGTCTGGCTTTGGCCACTATTACCGATCAGATTAATAAAATTAACGACAGTAATCTGGTGATCGCCAGTGCGGCTGAAGAGCAGGCCAAAGTGGCCCGTGAGATTGACCGGAACATTGTCAATATCAGCGATCTGGCCACTCAGTCTGCGGCCGGTGCCAATCAAACCAGCGCTTCAGCTCATGAATTGTCGCGACTGGCTATTGACTTAAATGAGCTGGTGACCCGCTTTAAGTTGTAATCTTAGTGGCTGATAGCGCTAAACAGCAGAGACTGATGCGCCATGGCTCCGGCCAGCGAACCATCTCCTATGGCAATAGCCACTGAACCTGCCATACGGGCATTATCCCCACAGGCAAATACGCCCGCTATAGTGGTTTCTTTGCTGGCACTGGTTTGAATAAAAGCTCCCATCGGACCTTGTTCAAACTGGCAACCTAACTGTTCTGCCAATGGGCTGTTGACTGTGGTGGCAGGTTGGGTAAAAAGGCCAGCCATCTGCAGTGTCTTGCCAGTGGCTAAATGCACATCCGCCTTGCCTGAAATCTGCAGTACTTTACCCGGTTCAATCACCACACCACGGGCAAGCAGCTGGGCTTTTTGTTCAGCGTCAGGCTCAAAGCATTCATTGGTGAATAAAGTGGTTGGCCCCCAATCCGGCAACATCAGCGCATGGTGCAAAGCGAGTGGATTGGCTGCTATTACCCCAATGGGGCCTTGTTCCAGTTCATAGCCATGGCAATAAGGGCAATGAAAAATACTTTTGCCCCAACGTTCTGCCAGGCCTGGAGTTTCAGGAAGCTGATCCGTTACACCTGTTGCCAGTATTAAACGTTTGGCTTGATAGCTTTGTTGCTCTGTATTGACCTGAAAACCGGATGCGATTTTGTGAGCGCTGAGGGCGGACGCATCCAGCCATTGTATGGTCGGATAAGCCAACAGCTGAGCTTTGGCTGTGGCAGCTATAGCGGCAGGGCTGTTACCGTCCTGAGTTAAAAAGCCGTGCGAACTGTCTGCAAATCTGTTGCGTCTGTTGCCTGCGTCTATCACCAAGACAGAGCGGCGGGCACGTACTAACTGTAAAGCGGCGGCCATACCGGCGTAGCTGCCTCCTATGATAATCACATCAAAATTCATAGTTTTTTACTCTTGTCTGGTTTGAGCCAGATGCTGTTGACGTCTGAGTTCAAAATCAGCGGCTATATCCGCGAGGCTGACGTTGCCAAATTTCTGCAGCAGTTGTTGTTTTGCCGCCGCAAAAGCTGAGTCCAGCGACGCATTCACCGCCTGTTCGATAAGGCACTGTGGTGCTTCCTGCCTGTACCCCTGAGCAAAGAGACGGGGAGCACCAAGAGCCTGATACACATCCCGCAAACTGATGGCCTCAAGAGGCTTTGCCATAGTCCAGCCCCCGCCATGCCCTTTGACTGAAACCACTAATCCGGCCTGACGTAAGCCCGCCATCATGCGGCGGATCACAACAGGATTCGTTTTCAGGTAGAGGGCAAGCGTCTCAGACGTCATGGCCTGATGATGTTCAGCCAGATGCAGAATGACATGCAAAATGGATGAGAGTTTATTATTACTTTTCATGTAACTTACATTATTACATGATGTGAAACTGATCAAGTTCTGATCTGGGAAAGGCGCTGAACTGTAGCTGTAGAGCGATAAAAAAGCTAAATAGTAGCGCGGAAATAAAAAAGCCGATCAGGTATGACCGGCTTTGGTTTTATGGGTTTAGCTTTTTGACACCGTCAGTTTATCTATCACCTTTGTGACATCTTTGGTGTTTTTGGCTTTGGCTACTGCCAGATCTTTTTCCGCATCTGAGTCCACTGTACCACTGAGCGTCACCACACTGTTGCTGACGTCCACATCAATGCGGGTGCCACTGGTTTCAGGTTCAAACAACAAGCTGGTTTTCACCACTGTGGCAATTTTTACATCCTTCAGCGCACTGATGGCTTTTGGGTCAGTGTTGCGCTTACCATCATTTTTCACTATCAGCTGGTTTTCGACTGAGCTGACGCCGTCCAGGCCTTCAATCAGCTCTGCAGCTAAGGCTTTATCGACATCACTTTCCACTTCACCTGTTAAGGTGACAACGCCATTTTTTACATCAGTGTCGATAGTAAAAGAATTCAGATTGCCATTCAGCAACAGCGTGGTTTCGGCTTTGCCGTCTATCCAGGCATCTTTGGTTGCATCTTTCCAGTCATTGGCCGCCATGGCCGGGACTGAAGCCAAAGTTAAAGTCATGATCACTGCTAATCTCGTGCTTTTCATCATGTCGCTCCTTTGTTAATGAGACTTCCAAACTAGTGCCAATTTAATGCCAAAAGTTAAGTTTTTGATTTCTAATGAATGTTTGGTTGGGTTCATGGGCTGTTAATTTTGTTTTTGTAATTTTGTCTGACAGATCGGTAAGAAATTCATAACAGCTCAGTTGGTTTTGGTGTTGACCAGCTGATCGGCTGCTATCTGCAGACTGGCGGTAAAATGCAGCAAAGTGTTCTGATGCTGGCGTAAGTCGGCGTTTCTGATCACGGCTTTTTGCAGTCGCAGTTGCCTGATCAGTTGTTGTTGGATACTAAGCAGGGATCTATGGCTTCGTTTGTTGTCATACCAATAACTAAGTTCATACAAGTCTTCCATCCCTTCTGCCGCAATACAGCTTTGGTGGGGGGCGGGCAGCAGATATAAAATTTGTTGATGCAGTTTGGCCAGTGCTGCGAATTGCCGGCGCAGATTACCTGAGCCTGCAGTGTCGGCCTTGTGCTGATAAAAACCTCTGGCTTTGCTAAACAACAAACTGAAAGCGGATAACAATTCGGTATGCAGGAAACTTTGTGTCATCGGATGGATACTCCATAGCAACTAAACTACGCAGATTCATTATCAATTCATGTACCAGAATGTAAGTTAATGATGTATAGATGTTTTTGAATTTTATACTCGGGCAGCTGAGCGCCGATCGGTAAGTTTTACTCAGGACCCCTGTTAAATTTACAGTCAGCAACTCTTACACTACGGAAAGTATCTATGGCTCAACCTGTATTGTTCCTGCATCTGCAGGACCCGGACTTAACCACTCAACTTCTGCAGTCAGACCCTGTCCGCCGTTTTGTTATTTGCAAAAGCCAAAACGATGAATGCTGGGTGGAACAGTTGCTCAGACAAACTTGTGATTTAGCTCTCATCGAAATTGACAGCACAGAACCTGCTCAGTACGAGTTGTTACAGCAGAGCAATAAACTGGCCGAAATCGACTTTATTCTGATCAGCAAGGGCATACCTGATCTGGCGCTGGATCAACTGATGCGCTGTAGCGCCGGTTATCATTTCCGCCAGCCTCTTGATATGGCGTCTGTGCTGGACGCGGTTCAGGATTTTTATCATCAGTTATCTTCTGTCGCAGTCAAACGTAAGGTGCAAAGCAGCGATTTGGATCAGTTTGGGTTATTGGTCGGTTCCTCTGCCGCTATGCTCCGGTTGTATAAAACCATACGCAAAGTTGCAGTCACAGAAGCTAACGTTTTAATAGCAGGCGAAAGTGGCGCTGGTAAAGAGCTGGTGGCGAATACCTTGCATTTGGCCAGTCACAGGGCGGCTCAACCTTTTGTCGCCATCAATTGTGGCGCTTTAAGTTCGGAGCTGATCGACAGCGAACTTTTTGGTCATGTCAAAGGCTCCTTCACTGGCGCCTTGCGCGATCATCAGGGCGTATTTGCTCAGGCCGAACAAGGCACTTTGTTTTTGGATGAAGTAACTGAAATGCCTTTGGAGCAACAGGTAAAGTTGCTGCGGGTACTGGAGAGTGGTGAATACAGACCTGTTGGCAGCAATAAAGTCTGCAGGGCCAATGTCCGGGTGATAGCAGCAACCAACCGTGATCCATTGCAGGCTGTGGCTGATGGGGTGTTGCGGGAAGATTTGTATTTCAGGTTATCGCAGTTTCCGGTTAAAGTGCCGCCACTGCGTGAGCGGGAAGGGGATATTAGCGGTTTGGCGCAGCATTTTCTGGCCTATTGCAATGCCCGTGAACAACAGCAGAAACAGTTGTCTGATGCGGCTTTGTCTGTAATTCAACAGCATTGCTGGCCTGGTAATGTGCGGGAGCTGAAACATGCGGTAGAGCGCTCTTTTATTCTGGCGGACAAATGGATTGAACCTGAACATTTGTTGATTGAAGAGGTGACAGCACCTGCAGTAGTTGCTGATATTCCGTCGGACATGCCGTTGGATGAACTGGAAAAAGCTGCCATTTTTGCGGCGCTGGAACGCAACAGTGGTAATAAAACCGACACAGCACAGCAATTGGGGATCAGCGTAAAAACTCTGTATAACAAACTGGAAAAGTATCAGCAGGAAGACTGAAACCCAGGACTGCTATCCGTCAGAGCAGACAAAGGCGGGGAACAAACCCCGCCTCACAGTATCAACAGTCTTTATCTTCAGCGTCTGTCTTTTCTTTGGCCGCTTCACATAACTCTTTGGCTTTTTCTGCAGTTTTATCCGCAGCATCTTCCATCGCATCCGCAGTTTTGTCGGCGGCTTCTTCCAGTTTTTCACCGGCTTGTTCAGCTTTTTCCTCAACCTGAGCTTTCAGCTGTTCCATTTTGTCTTCAGCTTTTTCTGCATCGTTTTCACTACAGGCAACTACAGAAGTCGCCAGCATCGCAGCCAATACCAGGTTAAATAACGAGTTTTGAGTTTTCATTCCATGCTCCTTCAGCCCCTTGGGGCTCATTACAATTTAGGGGTTTTGCCACGCAATGCATTTGCTAACAGTGAAATGACCAGCAAGACCACAAAAATCATAAAAATAATTTTTGCGATACCAGCGGCAGCGCCTGCAATGCCACCAAAACCCAGAATACCGGCCACTATGGCCACAATAAGAAAGGTTAAAGCCCAGCCTAACATAGTTGCTCCCCGGTGCATTTGCACCTTATTTCACGTGCTTTCGCACTGTTTGAACTGACTATGCAGACTAAGCCAGCATCATGCCAATACAGGATCTGACACTTTAAGTTATTGTTATCTTTTATTTTATACAGCTATTTATGAACGCAGGCTGTCTTGGTTTTCTGATCACAAAAGAAAAATTTACCTGCTGCTCAGTAATAGTTTCATTGTGGCCGGATAAAACCTGGCAGGCAGATCTGTCATTCCATGACATAATCCGGTTTTCAGACGCTGAATTTATGGGGTGGCCATGGCAAAAAAATTAAGTGTGGTGCAATTAAAACAACAAGCTAATGTGCTGAAATCGCTGGAAGCTGTTGAACAGATGGCCACGCCCCTTTATCCGGATTTTGTCGGCTGTTGGTTCAGTCTGGAGTATGAAAACTTTCCGGGTTCCTTGCTGGTGCGTTGTCAGTTTAATTCCGAAGCGGCTCTGGCTGTTGCACTGCAGCAGAAACTGGATCTGTATTTTCAGAAGCAGATCCATAAGCAGTTGTTTAAATGCGGAATTTTAATCAAAGACATCAAAAAACATGTGGTATTAACCACATTATCCCCTGATGATTAAGCCGTGACACAAAAGCCTGCTTTGGCTGCCCGTTAATTTGAGGTAGCATAAACGCCATTTGGTTTTAAAAAACTTGGCGTATGACGGCTGATTTTGTTTTTCCTGTTGCTGCAGAGCAGTTACAACTCTGGTTTCACCCTGCCACCTTTCATAAGGCACGGGCCTATTTTCTGGCTGGAAAAGTGGTGCAGCTGGATTATGAGCCTGACTTTTCGCAAATCCGCAGCCAGGTCTGGGGCGATGGTTTTAGCCCTTTTAAACAGCTGATTTCTATCTCTGAGCGTGATGGTCAGGTGCAACTGACCGATTCCTGTACCTGCTCTGAAGGCAACAGATGCAAACATGTACTGGCTGCTTTGTTAAAGCTGAAGCATCAGTTGGATCAGTTGCAACAAAAAGCGGTGCAACAACCAGTACGGCAACTCAATCAATGGTTTAGCGAAGCCGAACAATTTAATCCGCCAACCCAGGCCACACAGACTGAAGAGACTGTACTCTATGAGCTGCGCCCCGGTAGTCTGGGTTTACAGCTGCTGCCGAAAAGGGTGAAACAAGCTAAAAATGGCAGTTACAGCAAAGGCAAAATTATTGCGCAAAGTGAGCTGGCCGGGCAGGTCAGGCCAGTCTGGCTGGCTGAAGATGACTACAGATTATTACAGCAATTTTTTGCTTTTGATTTACGCCGTCAGGCCTTACTGGAGGATCAGTGGGGTTATCAGCTACTGCTTAAACTACTGGACACAGGCCGTTGTGTGCTGGATGAGGAGCGCCGGGACTTGCTCTGGGGCGAGACGCTGCCACTGCAATTACGTTGGCTCAGAAGCAAAGCGGGTTGGCAGTTATTACAACTGATGCCTAAAGATCGTGAACTGGAACTGGTGTACACCGACCCACCTTGTTATCTCGACTTAGTCAATAATCAGCTGGGTTTACTCGAAAGCGACATCACGGGCCGTGAGCTGAAATTGTTAATGCGGATGCCACCAGTGCCTGCTGCCGTATTGCAGGACAGCATGAAACGGCTGCAGCAGATTTTCCCTAACCTCAATTTACCTGTACCGGACGACAGTGCGGTGCAAAAAATAGAAAGTAAGCCTGTGCCTGTGTTGCAGCTGAAAATGCTGACGCAAAAAAACAAAGTCAGCAAAGCTGTGGCTTTGGTACAAATGGCCTATGGCCCACATTTATTGCCCCTGGATGTACAGCAATCCCAGACTCAGTTGCAACTGGATAACCAGACGGTCTTTATCCGCCGTGACCGTGACAGCGAAATCAAAGCGCTGGAGACTGTATCTCAGTATGGCTTGCGCTCCGTGCCTGCTGAACAAGCTGGCCTCTCTGCAACCGGGGCTTATTTTGACTGCGGCGAAGGGCCGGAAAACCCGCTGTTGTGGCAGCCTTTATTGCAGGCTGTGCCTGAGTTAAAACAACAAGGCTGGCGTATTGAACAGGACAAAGCCTTTAATCAGGCGGTGATCCACGCCAAAGCTTATCTGGAAGTGACAGACAAACACAGCGGTGGTTTTGGTTTAGCCATTCAGGTCGAAATTGATGGCCAGCACATTCCATTATTGCCGTTAATCACTCAGTGGTTACGTAGTTATGGATTACCTGCGGCCGATGAAACCTTATGGCTGAGTTTACCTCAAGGCAAATTACCTTTGCCGGTCAGTCTTATTCAGCCTTTGATCGACACCATAGTTGAACTGCTGAACCTGAAAAAAGCACCCAGCGAAATAGAATTACCGGATTACAAGGCTGCTTTATTACCAGGCCCTGGTGCGGAAGAAATCCGTTATTTAAATGCTGGCCGTTTGCAGCAGTTAGTCACTCAACTGCAGCATTTTGATGGCATTGAGGATGTAGCTGCGCCCGTCAGTTTAAAAGCCCAGCTGCGGCCTTATCAGCAGCAGGGTTTAAGCTGGCTCTGTTTCCTGCGCCGTTTTGGTTTGGGTGGCATTCTGGCCGACGATATGGGGTTGGGGAAAACAGTACAAACGCTGGCCTTTTTGCTGCATCAGCAAGAGTCGGGGTTGTTAAAGCATCCGGCTTTAATCGTCTGTCCTACCAGTTTATTGGGCAACTGGGCGCAGGAAGCAGCCCGTTTTGCCCCTTCACTGAAAGTACTGACTTTGTACGGCCCTAAACGTCAGGCATTGTTTGACCAGCTGGAAAAATACGACTTAATAGTGACCAGCTATCCACTGTTAGTACGGGATTTGGCTTATTACCAGACCCATCACTTTAGCCTGATGGCGCTGGATGAAGCTCAGCATATTAAAAATGCCGGTTCGCAGTCGGCGCAAAGTGCACGGCTGGTCAAAGCCGACTTTAAGCTGGCGCTCACCGGCACGCCGCTGGAAAACCATTTGGGCGAACTCAAAGCCTTATTTGATTTTGTCTTGCCGGGTTTATTGGGCACAGAAGCCAGGTTCCAGCAGGTGTTTCGCAAACCCATAGAAAAGTCAGCCGATGCAGAGCGCGCTCATGCGCTGCGTCAGCGGATTGCACCTTTTATGTTACGCCGCACTAAAAAACAGGTGGCGACCGAATTACCGGATAAAACCGAAATTCTGCAGCTGTTGGAGATGGAATCGGATCAGCGCAATTTGTACGAAAGCATCCGTTTGATTATGGAAACCAAAGTGCGGGAACTGTTTTTGCGCAAAGGTGTAGCGGCCAGTCAGATGGAGTATCTGGACGCGCTGTTAAAGTTACGCCAGGCCTGTTGTGATGCGCGCTTATTGCCGATAGAACAAGCTCAGTTGGTGACTAATAATGACAAGTTGCAGTGGCTGCTGGACACTTTGCCTGAGATGATCGAAGAATGTCGTAAGGTGC
>CBIMJC010000027.1:0-21077 GCA_966244125.1 uncultured Rheinheimera sp. | reverse complement strand
TTCAACTACTTTGATTAAATTAAACTTTGCGTATTTAAAGCTGCAGCTTTGTTGGCTACGCAGTCTCGCCCCAGTCACATAGACTGCTATGCTCCTGGGGTCTTACCTGCTTGCCGCCTCGCCGCAACTTCAACTACTTTGATTAAATTAAACTTTGCGTATTTAAAGCTGCAGCTTTGTTGGTTACGCAGTCTCGCCATGATATTAGATAGGAATTTGGGACAGGCGGAGACAAGCCTCATCCTAGGGTGTTTTTTTGGGCAGTACCGCAAAACGCCCCTCAAAAACAGCCACTTGTATATCATCACAAAAAATGCCGACTTTGATATCCAGTTTCGCTTTACGTTGTTGTACCAAGGCAGAAAAGTCAGGTTGACTTTGATGTCGCCAGCAGCGGCCTTCAGCCTGACCAGTCACAGGTTTGAGATAGCGGATGTTCGCATCGGCCAATACAATATCGCCATCCAGCTGCTGGTCTTTAAGTAATAACCAGACCATACCCCAGCCGGTCAGCGTACCTAATGTATAAATACTGCCGGCAAACATAGTCTGGTGCAGATTAATGTTAGGTTCTAAAGGGGCGGCACAAACCAGTTGCTGGCTGTCCACTGACTTTACCTCTAATTGCATATAGGAAGACAAAGGAATTTTTTGCCAGAAGGTTTGTTGTAACTCTGGCTGCCATTGCTGCAGCTGTTCTGTACCCGCAGTAAAAGCCAGGGTTTTGACATAACGATGATGAGCTATACCAAATAACGCATTAGCCGGCTCAAGATAGCTGTAACCTGCTTTCTGATAAAAACCTGAAGCTGTATCACGGGCATTTAAGATGATACGTTGCATGCCCTGCTCCAGCGCCACCTGCTCTAATTGCCGCAGCACCATAGCGCCTAAACCATGGCCCTGCCATTGATCTGACACCGCCATGTAGCGCACCTGAGCAGTCCGCTCATCCACTTTATGTAAACGCCCAACTGCAACAACTTCACCTTCAGCTGTGCAAAGCATCCGATGAAAAGATTCTGCTTCAAGCTCATCCTGTTCTGAACCTTTGGGTTGATCCCAGGGCGCTCTGAGCACTTGCCAGCGTAAATGATAATAAGCCAACCATTGAGCTTCAGTCTGTGGGGCGCTAAGCTGCCAGTTCACGTCTTAGTCCTGTCGTTCGTTCATTTGAGGCTATTGTGGAACAAAAGTCTGATGCTATACAACAGTTAGTCTGGTTTCAGGCTGGTCCGCCCAGATTGGAAGTCACGGAGGAAGGATCATTTTTATGCCTGTATCTGGACGGAATTATGCAAAGCAAAATGAATCAACTGGCGCCTGCTGCAACTTTATCCGCCCATCTGGTCCCTGTGCTCTGTGCCTTGCAGCAATACAAACCCGGCTCAGTGTTGCAACTGGGATTAGGTGGAGGTGATATCAACCGCTATATCTGCACCACTTTGCCCAGGACCCGCTTAGTGACAGTGGAAATGAATCAGGCGGTGATTGATGCTTATCAGCGATTTTTCTGTCTGAACAGCAATGAAGAAGTGCTGGCTTTGCCAGCACAGGACTTTTTACAACAGAATCAGCAGCAATTCTGTTTTGTACTCTGGGATATTTACCCGCTGTTTGATGGCTGGCAAGAGGCCATGCTTTGCACCTTGCAACAAAAGGGCACTATTCTGATCAATTTGTCGCAACCTGAATATCAGCAGCAGTTGGAAACATTATTGGCAGATCGCAATTACCAGCGCCATCAGATTGAAGGGTATCTGAACCTGCTGTACCAAGTCAGCTCTGTAGCAGGAAAGTGACTGGGCCGTTGTTCACCAGCGCCACTTGCATGTCTGCCCCAAACTGGCCTGTAGCCACTTCTATGCCCTGGCTGGCGCAATACTGCACAAAATCCTGATACAGCTTCAGCGCTTGATCTGGATGAGCTGCAGTGGAAAAACTGGGTCTTAAACCTGAGTTAGTATCGGCAGCCAAAGTAAATTGGGACACCACCAGCAAAGCACCGCCTGCTTGTTGCACATTGAGGTTCATCTTGCCGTTTTCATCAGAAAATACTCTGTATTTCAGTACCTTATCAGCAAGTTTTTTAAGCTGCTGCTCAGTGTCGTTATGTTCCACACCAAGCAAGACCAGCAGACCTGTGTTAATAGCACCAACCAGTTGTTGCTCCACAGTCACACTGGCTGAACTGACACGCTGAATCAAAGCCTTCATACCACTTCCCCAAATTCCGCCTGCACAGCTTCACTTATCATCAGGCTGGCCTGATACAAGGCTTGACTAATACCGGTTTCAGAAGCGGAATGACCAGCATCCGGCACCCAGTTCAGCTGAGCTTTGGGCCAGAGGGATGCCAGACTATAGGCATTTTCAGCTTTGCAGATCATATCGTAACGGCCATGCACAATCTGACAAGGTAAATGACTGATTTTATTTACATTACTCAGTAACTGATCCGGTGTGAAAAAACACTGATGCTGAAAGTAATGATGTTCAAGCAGCGCCAGAGCTAAGGCTGAACGGGCATCCATCTCACAACCTCTGGCAAATTCATTCGGCAAAAGAGTCGCAATACGGGATTCCCACATGCTCCAGGCCAAAGCCGCCTCTAATTGAATTCGTTCATCCTTATGATGCAGCAACACTTGATAAGCCTGTAACACATCCAGTTGATGCAGATGGGCTATAGGTTTAATAAAATCCTGATAATAATCAGGAAAAACCTGACTGGCCCCCACACCGGCACGGTAAAGCCAATCGATATCCTGCTCACGGCCCAGGAAAATGCCACGCAAAATAAAACCAAGGCAATGCTGCGGATAACTCTGGCCATAAGCCAAAGCCAGAGTACTGCCCCAGGAGCCTCCTGCCACAACCCAGCGTTGGATCTGCAGGTGGTGCCGAATCATTTCCATATCGGCGATCAGGTGCTGGGTACTGTTATGCTCCAGCTGCAAAGCCGGCACGGACAAACCACAGCCACGCTGGTCGAAAATAATGATGTGGTACAAAGCCGGATCAAACAACTGGCGATGAAAAGGCGAGCTGCCGCCACCAGGCCCACCATGGCAATAGATCACCGGGATGCCGTCAGGGTTGCCACTTTGTTCCAGATAAATCTGCTGCCCATCCGGAGTTTCAAGCCACTGTGTGGCAAAAGCTTCGATAACTGCACCTGTATTCATACTGCCCCATCCTGTTCAGCGGCTTTTTGTTCTTTGCTGCCCGCCATCAGCGAAAGCTCATGCAGTAACGCAGTGAGTTCTGCCCCCAACAACACCACCAGCCACACCAGATAGATCCACAAAAACAAAATAGGCACCAAAGCCAGGGCCCCATAAATCGCCTGATAAGACGGGAACTGAGTCACATAAAGGGCAAAGCCCTCTTTTAACAATTCAAACAGCAAACTGGCTACAGCAGCACCAATCAATGCATG
This sequence comes from uncultured Rheinheimera sp., assembly GCA_966244125.1. GTDB lineage: Bacteria > Pseudomonadota > Gammaproteobacteria > Enterobacterales > Alteromonadaceae > Pararheinheimera. Next base: position 17,635 of record CBIMJC010000027.1, on the reverse strand, counting down.
GTGGTACTGCACTTTGCCATTTGGTACCACCAGATACAGCAGGAAAAACGCCAGAAGGGAGAATAACGATGGGGTCAGCGTCAGCAACACCGAATTTAGCCCTGGGGTATAACCTTCAGCCAGGCTGGATAAAGACACTATATAGGAAGAGACCGCTATAGATGCCCCCAGCAGAATAGGCCCAAAGGTTAATACCATCCAATAGATCGAAAAGGATATGATCAACCTTGGTCGTTTTTGGATCCTGAATATTCTGTTGATGGTTTTATCTATGTTATGGATCAGCATCAGAGCTACAACCACCAAAGCGCCAATACCCACTGCGGTCATTTTTCCAATATTTTCAACAAAACCAGCGATATAGAGCCTTAGTTCATCCCCTTTTGACGGCACAACATTGGCATACAAAAACGCCTCTACTTGTTCGCGCCATTCGCTGAACATAGGAAAAGCGCCCATCACTGAAAACATAACCGCAATAAATGGCACCAGAGACAATAACGAGATATAGGCCAGATAACCGCCTATGACATTGATCTGATCATGCTGACAACGTCTGAAGTAGAGACTGACAAAGTCAGTCCCTTGTCTGAGCCATGATCTGAGCTTCTCTTTGTCCCATCCTTGTGCCATAGAGCTTTACTCCACGAAGCTAAAAGCCGTACCTGAAGCTAGTGCATCAGTTAAAGCCTGGCTTGGTTTTTCAATAAAATCAGCACCCTGCTGATCGATAAATAAGACAGGTAATTTCAGCTCATCAGCAACTTTCAGTCCCTGCTCACTGCCCATACATAAAAAAGCCGTAGACCAGGCATCACCCCAGGTCGGGTCCGGAATTAAGATAGTGGTGGATACAGTGTTGTGAGTAACCGGAGTGCCAGTACGGGCATCCAGTACATGGCTGTACCTTATACCGTCCTGATCATAAAAATGCCGGTAGGTACCAGAGGTCATAATGGACAGCGGCTCGTCCTGCTGCACACTAATGATTTTTTGCAGTTTTTGAGAGTCAGGCAAAGGTTTCTCAATAGCGACACGCCAGGCTTTGGCTTCCGGCTTTTTACCTTTGCTGACCAGCTCGCCCCCAACTTCCACCAGATAATTCTGTAAACCGGCTTTATCAAGAATGTTTGCCAGTTGACCTACAGTGTAGCCCTGCGCAATAGAAGACACATCCACCCGCAAAGCCGGGTGTTGTTTTGCTAAAGTTTTTTGATCAACCACTGCAACTTTGTCCAGACCTATAGTCTGTTTTAACGCCTGAATTTGTTCAGTACTGGGTTTCGTCAGTTTGTCGCCACGAAATCCCCAGAGCTCAAAATAAGGTTTAACTGTTAAGTCATAACAACCTTCACTGTACTTTGAAACCTGTCTGGCAATCCCGACCAGTTGTACCAGCTCGTCTCCCACTTCTATCGGATCTGTGCTCTGGCTGGCATTAAATGCCTCTATCACAGAATCGGGCCTGTAGTTCGACATCAGCAGGTCAATACGTTCCAGCTCATCCTTGATCTGTACTTCTATCGCATCTTTGTCGACTTTTTGTTCACTCCAGAAACTCACAGTGAAAGTGGAGCCCTGAGCTGGTCCTGAAATACGTTGGATCGGATCTGGTTGACTACAGGCGGTTAACCCCAGCAAAAGGAAGGCAAAAACACTCAAGCTTTTTAACGACATAAGACACTACAAACAAAAGGATGGGTAGCGGCAGTGTAAACAAAACAGGCTGTAAAATCCAGCCGCAAAGGCCGTGGATTCTGGTATAGCGCAGGATAAGGACACAAGCTGAACGCTTAAATTCAGGTTTTGGTCGCTGGCAAATTGTGCAGCAGAGCAATGCAGGTTAGGTTAGTCGCTGTCTAATCAGAAGAGGTTTCATCATGCAAAAGCCCCAGGCCTTCAGGCCTTTTATTTATTCCTGTGTCGCAAGCGCCACTTTACTTTGTACAACACCAGTTTTTGCGTCCACATCAGCTGGCCAGTATTTTGAATCCGAAGATATTTTTGCGCTGGAATATGCCAACGATCCACAAGTGTCACCAGACGGCAAGCAAGTGGTTTACGTGCGTAACAGCAACGACATTATGACAGACGGCACCCGCAGCAGTTTGTGGTTGCTGGACGTCAAAACCGGTCAGCAAAGTCCTTTATTTGTTGATCAGTTTAATTACGGTAGTCCACGCTGGTCTGACGATGGCAGCCGTATTGCTTTTATTTCTGACCGCTCAGGTTCGCGCCAAATCCATGTGCATTATGTCAAAGAAAACAAAACCGCTTTAGTCAGCCAGCTGTCCAAAAGCCCGGGTAACCTGATCTGGTCTCCAGACGGTGAACAGCTGGCTTTTACCATGAATGTGCCAGCCCAGCCGACTAAACTGGCTAAAGCCACTAAACTGCCAAAAAAACCAGAAGGCGCTAAATGGTCTGAACCTGCAGTCTTGATAGAACGGGCTCAGTATCAGGCCGATGGTCAGGGCTTTTTAAAATCAGAGTTTCGCCATGTCTTTGTATTACCGGCTACAGGGGGCAAAGAACGTAAGCTGACGGACGGTGATTTTAACTACGGTTCAGACTTAAGCTGGACACCGGACGGCAAAGCACTGATTTTTTCGGCCAATACCAGCAAAGACTGGGAATACCAGCCACGAGACAGTGACCTGTATCAGTTCACACTGGCTAACAGTCAGCTAAAACAATTGACTAACATGGCTGGTCAGGAAACAGCCCCTGTATTTTCGCCCGACGGCAAGTACCTGGCTTTTGTCTGGGGCAACAATGAAAAAGTGCCTTACACCAACGGCAAATTAAAACTGATGGACTGGCGCTCAGGCGAAATTAAAGATCTGACCAAAGCGCTCGACAGAGACGTCGAAAACCCACAATGGCTGGACAACAGCAGTCTGGTGATCCAGTTTGACGATAAAGGTAAACGTACTCTTGCTTCAGTGTCCTTATCCGGCAAGCTGGAGCAATTAACGGATCAGCTATCTGGTGTAGGTTTACCTCAGCCTTATTTAAGCGGCGAATACAGCGTGGCCAATGAAGTCATCGCCTTTACTCAGGGTAATGCCCAGCGACCTGCTGATGTCGCCGTGATAACAAATGGCAAAACCCGCACTTTAACCGCCTTAAACGAAGATGTACTTGGCCATAAAAAACTGGGGCAAGTGCATGAAATTAATTATAAATCCTCTTTTGACGGTGAACCGATCCAGGGCTGGTATATCACACCACCAGATTTCGACCCGACCAAAAAATACCCCATGATGCTGGAAATTCACGGTGGCCCTCATTTAGCTTATGGCCCGCATTTCAGCGCTGAGATGCAGCGTTTTGCCAAAGAAGGTTATGTGGTGTTTTACGACAACCACAGAGGCAGCTCATCCTATGGTGAACGTTTTGCCATGTTATTGCACGGAAAATACAGCTCACCTGAGGATTACGCCGACCATGATGCAGGCGTTAATGCCATGATAGAGCTGGGTTTTATTGATAAAGATAACCTCTTTATCGCTGGTGGTTCTGCCGGTGGTATAGCCACTGCTTATGCGGTGGGTTTAACCCAAAGATACAAAGCTGCAGCAGTAGTTAAACCTATTATCAACTGGCTGAGTAAAGTGCTGACAGGCGACAGCTATTTGTATCAGACCTTCCATCAGTTCCCAGGCGTGCCCTGGGAGAATGTGGAACATTACTGGAAACGCTCGCCTTTATCGCTGGTGGGTAATGTAACGACACCAACTATGCTGATGACAGGCGAAGCCGACAGACGTACTCCGATCAGTGAATCCGAGCAGTTTTATCAGGCGCTGAAAATCCGCAAAGTCGACACTGTGATGGTGCGTATTCCGGGTTCACCTCACGGCATCGCCAATAAACCCAGCCGGATGATCACCAAAATTGAATACATTCTGGCCTGGTTTAATCAATACAAAACCAGTTCAAACTAAAAACAAAGCCCGGTTTTCCGGGCTTCAGATTAATGACAAACCCTGCCTTTTTGGTGGGGTTTGTTTTTTTGGGGCTTTCAGAACGCGTTTTGTGGCAATTGATGGCCGAAGTGCGATGATTTCATGACTGAATCTTTTGGCAGGTTTGCGTGTTCTAAAGTGGTTTGGTTGGCAGTCTGTGGTCGATTTAGCAGGTGTGTGAGGGACTTCTTCCTCAAGCGGCGAGCAATAACGCCATTTTCTTGATGTTTTGCGCTGTGCCTGCCATCAGGCATTGCATCTGTACATTCTGCAATCCTCTGAAGCGCGCATACCGGTGGCCATGATGTTGTTTCGCGTCGGCGAAGCTGCGCTCTACCGTCTCTTTTCGTCGTTGGTAAATTTTCTTACCCCAGGCGCTGAGTCTCGTCTGGTTTGCTGCTTCTTTGGCTTCCTCAAACACATGTCGTGTCAACACTTTGGTCTGGTTTTTACTGCGCGTACACTGCTTGAGTAACGGACAGGTTCTGCATATCGCCGGGTCTGATTTGTATTCGTGGTACCCATCGCGGTTGGTGGTGCTGTACTGAAGACTCTGAGCTTGTGGGCAGCGGTAGCTGTTGCTGTCTTTCTCATAGCTGAATGCACTTTTACGCAGCAGTCCTTTGCCTTTATTTGGTCGGCGATACCCCATCACAGGTTCAATCTGGCGCTCTTGAATTAAGTGACATAACATCGCCGTGTTGTAACCAGCATCCAGGCCGACTGCCACCGGATTCAGGCCAAAACGCTCCAGTTGCCGGTCTAACCGGGCAAGGTAAGGCTGACTGTCGTGTACATTGCCAGGGGTTGCAAAAGTATCGGTGATAAGGCCATGTTTGCCGTCGACGGTTCTGTGGTCCAGGTAGAAGAAGCCTTGGGGTTTGCCTTCGCGTGTCATAAAACCACTGTCCGGGTCCGTGGTGCTGCTTTTGATAGATTGCAGTTCACAGACCTGTGCTTCCTTCTCCTTCAACGGCTTTTTTCCGGCGACTTTACGCTCCTCCTCAACCGCTTCATTCAACTGTCTGATGTACGCTGATGTGCTGGCTGACACCAGTTTATTGATGGATTTGCCCTTATTTGCACTGGCTTTTAAATGCGTGCTGTCGGTGTACAGCGTGCGCCCCCCAATCAGGTGGCGAGATATGGCCTGCTCCACAATGTGGTCAAATATACGCTGAAACACATCGGTGCCATTAAAGCGGCGTATACGATTCTGGCTTAAAGTCGATGCGTCCGGCACTTTATCCGTCAGACTCAACCGTAAAAACCAGCGATAGGCTACATTAACTTCGATTTCCTGTATCAGACGCCGCTCACTTGGCACTCCAAACACATAACCGAGCAGCATGATTTTAAACAGCACCACAGGGTCAATCGCCGGACGGCCATTGTCTTTGCAGTACAAGTGAGCTACTTCAGTGCGGATAAATTCGAAATCAATGGCGGTATCAATCTTACGAACCAGATGGTCTTTAGGAACCAGTTGCTCCAAAGTCACCATCTCAAGCTGATATTGTTGGGGGGATGTGTCTCGTAACATAGATATCAGTCCCTTGTTGAACTGACTCTATTAGATCAAAGGTCTGGAACTACGTCCAGACCTTTGTCAGCACTCTGAAGCCCGGTTTTCCGGGCTTTTTTTATGGCCTTCGCGCAAAAAACCTACTCTTGTATATCGGTGTGGTTTTGTTAGTCTTAAGCCAAAGTCTAACCGACAGGAAACAGCAGATGGCACAGTGGCTTAGCGGTACAGTAACCACAAATACGCACTGGACTGACTCTTTATTCAGCTTAAGAGTGCAGACAGAGCCTTTTGATTTTATCGCCGGTCAGTTTGTCCGATTAGCTTTGGATACAGCAGAAGGCAAAGTGCAGCGCGCTTATTCGCTGCTCAATAGTCCGGGCGATACAGAGCAGGAGTTTTTAATCAGCACTGTCGCTGACGGCGTGCTCTCCCCTTTGCTGCAGCAATTAAAACCCGGTGATATGGTGCAGGTTAGCCAGCCCGCCAGCGGATTTTTTGTGTTGGATGAAGTGCCGGATGGTAAAAATCTGTGGCTGATTGCAACAGGCACAGGCATTGGCCCTTATTTGTCGATGCTCGGCACAAAAACACCATGGCAGCGATTTTCCTCCATTATTCTGCTGCACAGTGTGCGCTATGCCGCCGAACTGGTGTATCAGCCGCTGATCCACAGCTTTCAACAAAGTTATGGCACCCAGCTGCATTATCAGCCTGTAGTCACAAGAGAAACTTATCCTGGCGCTTTGCAACACCGTATTCCGGAATTAATCAGCAGCGGCGCATTGCAACAGGCTTGTGGGCAACAGCTGGATAGTCATTCTCAGGTGCTGCTGTGCGGTAATCCGCAAATGATCACTGAAACCAAAGCTGTATTAGAAAACCTTGGACTGAAAAAAAATCTGCGCCGCGATCCCGGCCAGATCACTGTGGAACAGTACTGGAAGTAACAGCTTAACGCCTTAACACTGGGTCACTGGCAGGGTCAGTGAACCTTTTATTTGTTGCTGCTGATGGATTTCGACCAGACACAACTGACTGGCAACAGCTTCAGAACTCATTTTCAGATCCGACACAGTTTTGCCTTTAATTTTCAGCTCCACTTCTTTGTCTTTGGCCAGTTCATTCAGGCTGTGCACTACACAAATATTGTTGGCCAGTCTGTGATTCAGCGCTAAATCCAAATCACCTACGCCGGCTATTCTGCTTTTGTCTCTGTCCAGCTCAATACGTAAATCCGGCTTATGATCAGCAGTAAAACCGGCAAATTGCAGAGTAAAAACCAGCACATCTTCAAAGGCTAAGTTGTCCTGCTCGGATTGAGGAAATTCCATCGTCAGTTGCTGTACAGCCCCCAAAGAGGCTGGTTTCAGTACAGTTTCAGGATCCGGCCAGACCGCCTGCTCCAGTTGCTCTTGCCAGCTGGGACCATACACCCAACGATATAAAGCGGTGTGAGGTTCTTCACTGGCCTGTTGATACCAGGTGTTTTGTAAGGCAGTAATTTTTTCATCTTTCAGGTAATAACGCAGCGCTGTATCCTGCGGGCAAGAGGCCACAGAAAGCATTGGCTTTTTGCCAAGCGCTATCACCTGAGTATTATTTGGATCCTGTTTGGTTTGCCACCATTCAGTGGCCAACACAGGACTGGCACTCAAAGCCAGCAACAATACTGCCGAAAATTTCATCACCACCCTCCAGTTGACGCGCCATTGTAGGAGAACAAAGCGGATTTGCAACCCTTGATACCATCATCAGATCAAACAGGCGCAAGTATCGGCAGCTTTGGCTAAATCTGCGCTGAATCAAAATGGATTTCAGCCATGCCTGTGACGTGCTTAATTCAGAGTAAAAAATTCAGTAACAGTTGCAAAATATATCAAACGCAATAAAACAAGCGGGGCAGGCACAAACCACTCTTGCGGCTTATTGGACTTTTGGTGCTGCATTTTGGCTGTGATAAAGCCGGATGGCTGTATTCAGCCGCTGCATAAACTGCGGGTGTTTTTTCAGATAGGTTTTGCTGATGTAAATTGCAAAAGGCAATTTCACTTCCGGCTTGAAATTATACAAAGTGGCATCAACCCCTTGTTGCTGCATCAGAGTATTGATTGTCAGTTCTGGCAACAAAATGGCGTCTACCCTGTTGAACTTCAGTAAAGACAAAAGCCCCCTGATATCAGCTGTGCCAGGAGTTACCTGATAATTGTGTTCCGTCAGCCACTGCTGAATATTGCTGTTGGCATGGGCTGAAACCTGAGCCTGTTGCTTAAACTCTGCGGAACCTGGATCTAAATCTGTACGTTGCCTGAGCCACACCCAGGTCCACTGGACATGAAGCACAGGCTCAGAAAACTCGGCCAGCACATTACGTTCCGCATTTTCAGTGGCAAGAAAAAAACCATCTGCAGTGTTTTGTCTGATATCCACTATGGCCCGGCCAAAGGAAGGCACTAATTTTACTGAAAATGGCTGCTGCATCTGGCCCATAATAGCGGCAACAGCTTCATAGGCTATGCCCTTGGTCTGGCCGTTTTCCTGATAGGTATAAGGCGGGTAATCTCCGATCAGAAATCGTAGCGAATCCTGTGCAACAACAACCTGACTCCATGCAGAACAGAGTACAAACAGGATCAAAAACTTAGACATAAAAAATAACCACTGCAAAACACCCGATGTTGAATCTGTTTTAACTCTAGCAGTAATAACACAGTAAGGCTGCTTCAATTCGTTGTTCAGCCCCCGAAACCATATGCTGTTGTGGATCAAAGCATTAGCCAAGTGACAATTGCTTGTCTGGCTGTAAAATACCAGCATTGCGATTTTAGTGTTCTTTTATAACCACAGGATAAGCACAGCATGCTCAAAGTGACACTGGAACAGTGGCGAATGTTTAAAGTAGTGGCTGATCATGGCGGCTTTAATCAGGCAGCTGCGGTGATCCATAAAAGTCAGTCCAGTATTCACACCGCTGTGCAAAAAATTGAAGCCAGCTTAGGTGTGGCTTTATTCAGGGTAGAAGGCCGTAAAACTTTATTGACAGCTGAAGGCGAAATGATTTTACGCCGGGTTAATTACCTGCTCGATGAAGCCTCCAGAGTGGAAGATATAGGCCTGACGCTGGCTGAAGGCATAGAAACTAAACTACGTATTGCTGTAGATGAAATATTTCCGCAGCATTTATTGTACAAAGCGCTGGAAAACACCTCAGCAGCCTACCCTATGCTGCGGATTGAACTCAGTGAATCCATTTTATCCGGCGCCAAAGAGCTGCTGGAAACTTTTCAGGTCGATATAGCCGTCTCCCCTTTGACCATTAAAGATATTTTCAGTGAAGAGTTATGCCAGATAGAATTTATGGCGGTCGCCTGCCCTACTCACCCGCTGTTTGCAATAGAGCGGGATCTGACCATTGAAGATTTAAAATCTCACCGGCAAATAGTAGTGCGGGATTCAGCACTATCGCGACGCAATGACGAAGGCTGGCTGGGTGCTAATCAGCGCTGGACTGTCAGTCATATGCGCACCTCAATAGATATGATTAAACAAGGTCTGGGTTTTGCGTGGTTACCTTTAACTTCAATAGTGGACGATTTGGACAAAGGTTTGCTGAAACCTTTACCACTTTGTAATGGCCGAACCCGTAAAGTGAATCTGCATTTACTGTTTTTAGACGCCGACAAACTAGGACCTGCTGCCCGCACTTTTTTAGGTGAATTGCGTTATCAGAGTATGGATTTACCCACGTCAGACGATATGTAAAAACAAACAACCACCTGCTTTGAGGTGGTTGTTTGTCTGCTTTAGATTTTATTGATTGACCGGCGACCAGGCTGGAGTCGCAGCCTCCGGCTTTTTATACAAAGCCGGATAAGCCCTTTGGCTGGCATATTGCACTTCGCCACCAACTACGGTCAGCTCCGCTTCGGTCTGCAATAACTTCTCTTCAGATACCTTTAAAATATCCTGATTCAGCAGCACAAAGTCCGCATACATACCGGGCTGAATTTGGCCTTTCACCAGCTCTTCCCCGGAAAAATAGGCACTGCCAGCGGTAAAGACTTGTAAGGCTGACAGTCTGTCCAGCGTATTTTCTTTACCATATAAACGGGTGCCACCTAGAGTTTTACCTGACACAGCCCAGTAATAGGTGGCCCAGGGGTTAAAGCTGGCAACACGGGTGCCGTCTGTGCCAAAACCTACCGGAATACCCAGCTCCAGCATCTTTTTAAATGGCGGGCTTTGTTCTGTTTTGGCTTTGCCATAACGCTGTAAAAAGTCTTCACCGGCAAAAGCCATCCGGCCCTGCACTGCAATAGCACCACCTAAAGCTTTGACCCGTTTCAGGTTTTTATCTGAAATAGTCTCAGCATGGTCGATAATCCAACGCACTTTATTCAGCGGCTGAGTCTGGTTAATTGTTTCAAACACCGTCAGCATACGTTCAATTGACTCATCGTAAGTGGCGTGGATACGGAAAGGCCAGCCCTGTACTAAATGCAAACGTACTATTTGTTCTAATTCAGGATCGGCATCCGCATCCAGTTCTGGCCGGGCTGACATAAAGTTTTCGTAGTCAGAGGCTTTCCAGGCCAGCAATTCGCCCCCACCTTCGACCACATAACCATTGTCCAGATGCAAATGCAGGTTCTGGTTGTTTTTGTAGTTACTCATCCATTGGCTAAAGCTGCTCAGCTCTTTACCCGGCGTTTGTGGGAATAAGTAGTTCGATACCCGGATTGGCAATTTACCAGTCACAGCCAATACGGTCGAAGCTTCATAGTTTTCAGGAAAATCATGACCACCGCCACCAGCATCCACTACGCTGGTCACACCTAAACTCAGCAGTTTGCTGTAAAACTGTTTACTGGAATTCAACTGGTCATCCTGCGACAACTGCGGCAGTGCAGCTATGGTTTTGTACAACAGCGTAGGGTTAGGATCGGCAATTAAACGGCCCGTTAATTCACCCTGCGCATCTTTTTCATAATAACTGTCTTTGGGTGCCACTGAATCTTTAGTGATCCCCAGCACCTGCATGGCTTTTTTATTCAGCACAGCACCAGAATACAAATGCAGGACAAAAACAGGTGTATTGGGCGCTATTTCTGTTAGTTCAGCCGAGGTAGGTAAACGCTTTTCTTTAAACTGATAAGGGCTGAATCCGCCTACAACTCTGGCCCACTGACCTTCAGGCGTCACTTCAACATTCTTTTTCAGTAAAGCCAAAGCGTCTTTTAATGAGGTTAAACCTTCCCAGCGGGTTTCTAAATTGTAAAAGCGACCACCACGCACTACATGCAGGTGAGAGTCGTTGATGCCAGGGATCACCCGGCGGCCCTGGGCGTCTATCAGTTGAGTAGTAGCTGTTTTTTGTGCCAGCAGGCTTTGGCTGTCTGTAGTTAATTGCTCAAAGCGACCATTGGTGACAGAAAAAGCCGAATATTCTTTACCATCAAAGGTTTGAATTTTTGCGTTGTAGACTATTAAATCAGCCGCCATCAGGCTGAATGACAAACCAGAGGCTACGGCCGCTGCGACTAAATGTTGAACCAGTTTCATAAAATCTTCCTTTTAATTCAGTGCCCTGCTACTGCTGAGCAGCAGCTTGTCTGCCATTTTGAGATGAAAAAAATACTGCCAGAGCTTCAATATCCTGATCCGACAAAGCACTGGCATTAGCCTGCATAATAAAAGCCAGGCCACCTTTACGTTTACCATCACGATAGGCCTTTAAGGCGTACTGCAAATACTCTTTATTTTGTCCGGCCAGATTAGGGTTAGTGGCTACAGGCGCTATCCCAAATTCACCATGACAACCTAAACACTGCTGGGATAACACCTGACCTTTGGCATACAACTGCTCACTTGTAGCGGCTGAGTGTTGACTGAACGTAGCTGCAATGATCAGTAAAGCTAAAGTTGTTAGAGTTTTCATCTTCGCCTCCTTCCTCTTTCGATAAAAAGGCCACTTAGCGTGGCCTTTTGCTCAGATAACCTTAGAATTACTGACCTTCTTTGGCATGGAACATTTCAGTGGCGTAAATCAAACCTAAGCCATAACCACCTGCATGTTCTTTGGCAATATCAGTCACAGCTTCATAAGAGGCTGTGCGGGCCCAGTCACGTTGCAGCTCTAACATGTATTGCAACCAGGTTACAGGACGGGCACCGGCCTGGATCATACGTTGGACCGCCATATCATGAGCTTCTTTGCTGACGCCACCTGAAGCATCAGTAACAAAATACACTTCGTAGCCTTCATCTATGGCCGACAGCACAGGGCCTACACCACAAACTTCAGTCCATAAGGCAGAAATCACAATTTTGTTCTTTTTGAATTTCTTCACCAGATCCGTCACTCGTTTGTCTTCCCAGGTATTCATGGTGGTGCGGTCTATCGGAGTTTGCTCCGGAAATACTTTTTGTAGTTCAGGGAAAATTGGACCGCTGAACGACTTAGCCGCTACTGTCGTCAGAATAGTTGGCACTTCAAAAGCCTTAGCCGCTTTGGCTAAACCTGTGACGTTATTACGCACTTCTTCCACTGTATGAGAGCGGGTGGCAAAAGCCATTTGTGGCTGGTGGTCAATCAAAATCAGCGTGTGGTTAGTTGGTGTTAACAGCGTTTTGCCTGGCTCACCCGCTAAAGCAGGAGCACTGATAGCAGCGAACAGAGAAACACCAGCGATAACAGATTGTAAAGTTTTGTTTAATTTGAACATTTTAAAATTCCTTCTGGATAATTGAGTTTTGGTTTTGTTAATGGACGACTGCGTAACCAGTCCATGAGTCATATAATAGAGGAATAAAAAAGAATGAAAATTAGTGAAAAACGCAACTTTCATTCTATTTTCAGGAATTTTAAAACAAACAAAATAAGCTAGTAGCCAAAACTCCATTTGACGTCCTTTTCACAATTGCGGCCTTAGACTGCAGATCACGATACGGTTCCGTTTTATCTGACAGGAAAAGTGATGGCACAAACAAAAGGAAAAAGGGCAATGTTGACCATAGGTGTTGTAGTGGCAGGAGTAGCAGCGCTTTGGTATGGCGTATTTGGCTTAAAACCTTATAGCCTAAGCGCTGAAGAGCTGAGCGCCCGTTATGCTTATCCTATGAAACAGCAGGTGCAACTGCAGCTCAAAGAACTAACCCCACAAAGCTTTGAATTTACTTACCAAAGCTTTGATGGCGTGACTGTGAATGGTCGTATTAGCTATCCACAAGATCCAAAAACAATTCAAAGCCCTGTGCCAGTGCTGATTGGCGTTCATGCGATGGGACGAAGCCAAATTCGCTGGTGGCAGGATCATTTCAAAACCAGTGCAACCTATGAACAAACCGACAAAATCACCGCTATGGCATTAGCCAAAGGTTATGCGGTGGTGGCGATAGATGCGCGGCATCATGGTTTGCGTAAAGACCCGGATCTGAGCGTAGTGGATATTATTGATAATTTGCATTGGTGGGGAGAACGTGAGCCGTACGAAACCATGCTGGTGGATACAGTGCGGGATCATAGAGTGCTGCTGGATTGGTTAATACAGCAACCAGCGCTTGATAAACACACTATCAAATTGGCAGGCTACAGCATGGGCGCACAAATCAGCTTGCTGCTGGCTGGGGTCGACTCTCGCATTCACAGCGTTGCAGCCATAGTGCCGCCCCATATGAACAGCACTACCGCAGTGGTAGCGCCGCTGAATGTGATGGCAGGTCTGGCGGATAATCAGGTCTGGCTTTTCACCGCAGACGATGACGAATACGCCAGCATCAAACAGAATCAACAGCTGTTTGATGCTTTGCCCAACCCGGATAAAAAGCTATTCCGTTTCGATAGTGGTCATTTGTTGCCGGCAGATTATGTACGGGATCTTGAGCCCTGGCTTTAATACTCTTAGCACCTGAAGCTGCAGCTTTGTTGACTGCGCGCCTCCCCCGGCCACATAGGTAAACTATGTTCCTGGGAGTTCAGGCTCTTGTCGCCTCGCTGCAACTCCAATTACTTTGGGCATGCGGTTTGCTGCATAACAAATTTTAATGACTAAACTGCAAAGCGGGCATACAACTCACTGCTTTGCAAAAGTTCTGTATGGGTGCCCTGAGCCACAATTCGCCCCGCTTCCAGCACCACAATACGATCGGCTGCCAATACTGTTGCCAGCCGGTGCGCTATCACTAAGGTAGTACGGTTTTGTGCGGCATTATCCAAAGCTTGTTGCACTTGCCGTTCGCTTTCAGCGTCTAAAGCACTGGTGGCCTCATCCAACAATAACACCGAAGGGTTACTTAAGATGGCTCTGGCAATGGAAATACGCTGACGTTGACCACCGGATAAACGCACACCACGTTCGCCTAAATAGGTGTTATAGCCTTCAGGTAAAGCCAGAATAAAGTCATGAGCTGCAGCCATTTTTGCCGCTTGCTGCACTTCTTGTTCAGAGGCTTCAGGCCGGGCATACCGAATGTTATCCAGCACAGAACCTGCAAAAATCACAGTGTCCTGCAGCACTATGCCAAAAGGCTGACGGGCATCTGTTAAACGTAGATCTTTTAAATCCATGCCGTTAAATTTCACCTGGCCTTGCTGTGGATCGTAAAAACGCAGTAACAGCTGGAACAAGGTGGTTTTACCTGCGCCTGAAGGGCCAACTAAAGCTATATGTTCACCGGGTTTAATCTGCAGTGAAAAGTCCTGCAAGGCCAAAGTATCAGGCCGCGACGGGTAACTGAAATTCACGTTGTTAAACTCAATACCACTGCCTGCCAGATTATGTTCAGGCAATACAAAAGGCAGAGGATCGGTTCTTTCAACCACAGGGGATTCTACATTAAGTAACTGCATTAAGCGCTCGGCCGCACCGGCAGCACGTTGTAAATCCCCCCAGACTTCGGCAATAGCGCCAATGGCACCAGCTGTTAGTACCGCATACAAAATAAACTGCGACAACTCACCACCCGTCATTTCATTGGCCAGCACCGCCTGAGCACCTAACCAAAGCACAAAAGAGATAGCACCAAACACCAACACTATGGCCACCAGAGTCAGCATAGAGCGGGCGCGAATACGGGATAAGGCTGTGGTAAAGGCAGTTTCAACAGATTCAGTAAAACGCAGCGTTTCGCGCTGTTCCTGCCGGTACGACTGCACTGTGGGAATAGCGTTTAACACTTCCCCTGCCACAGCACTGGCATCGGCAATACGATCCTGACTGTCACGCGATAACTTACGTACTTTGCGGCCAAATAAGAAAATCGGCAAAATCACCAGCACCAGGGTCAACAAAATGTAAGCGGCTAATTTGGCACTGGTGACAAACAACATCACCAAACCGCCGAGTAACAGGAAGCTATTGCGTAAGCCCATCGACAAGCTGGTGCCGACCACAGCCTGAATTAAAGTGGTATCTGTGGTTAAACGCGACAAGACTTCGCCGGTTTTGGTCAGTTCAAAAAACTGCGGGCTCATTTTCACCACATGGGCATAGACAGCGCTGCGTAAATCCGCAGTGACCCGCTCACCCAGCCAGGACACATAGTAAAACCGCAGCGCTGTGGCCACAGCCAGCACCACAGAAAGACCAAACAAAGCTAAAAAGTATTTGTCGATATGGCCAGCCTGATCGGTGGAAAAACCTGCATCAATCAAATACCGAAATGCCACAGGCAAAGTCAGAGTGGCCACTGCCGCTACTGTTAAAGCGATAAAAGTCAGCAACCAACGGCTGGCATAAGGAGTTAAAAACGGAATTAGGCTAAAAAGCGGACCAATTTTTTTGGCTGGAGCCTGAACTTCAGTATCAGGCTCCGCTTCGGTTTCGAGGGATGTGCTGCTCGTCATTTATAAACCAGCCATGATACGCATCACTATACCCACAGCAGCCCCAAGGATCAGCACTATCGCGGCGATAAAACTAATCATAAAACCAGGCCCCCTGCTTTTAGGATCTTTGATATAACTGACAGAATACAAGACTCGGCCCACTAACCAGACTAACCCCAAAAGCCCTGCCCAGAGTGGACTGACATAGTCACTAAATAACCAAAGCGCAGGTAAAAACAACACCAGTTGCTCCAGTGTATTCATTTGTACTCTGTACACCACCTCAAATGCAGCATGGCCTGTGGTCGCTGGAGCTACCACCCCATATTTCTTCCGCGCCATACCAACGGCCAGAAAGCTGTAGATAAATAATAAAAGTGCCAGCAAAGTGACAATAGCAGGAAGATGTAAAGCCATGATAAACCTTCAGTAAGGGAAGGCGGATTGCCTTTGAAGGTTATGGGGATGCCGGAGAAGGAATTCAATTGTATATTAAAAAGGCGGCTGATTGCTTTTGCCGCCTTTTATCTGCCGTTTATTGCTCTTAAGTGCGAAACTGCGCCAATAATCCTGCCAAAGTACTCATTTCTTTATCCAGCCTGTTACTGCTTTGACGGGCTTGCTGACCAATGCTTTCGTTGGCTTTGGCCTGCGACACTATGGCTTCCACATTGCCATGAATTTGCTTCATCTCGGTCTGCTCCGAGTGGGCAGATTCTTTAATATCCTCGTTAACCGAACGGATTTTCCCGACCACAGTCACTATGGAAGAAAAGGCGGTTGTGGTATCGGCAATACGCTCTGTGATCTGTAAGGCTTTTTGCTGAGCGCCCGCCATCACTTTGACAGCCATACCAGAGCCATTGGTCAGGTTATTGATAATGCTCTCAATTTGTTTCGTTGAATCCTGAGTACGGGACGCCAGACTGCGGACTTCATCAGCCACTACCGCAAAACCACGGCCCGACTCACCAGCACGCGCTGCTTCAATAGCAGCATTCAGCGCCAGTAAGTTAGTTTGTTCGGCAATACTGCGGATCACTTCCAGCATAGTGCTGATATTTTTACTGTCTTCCACTAAAGCGCTGATCACTTTGCTGGCATTATCAATTTCATTCGCGACTTCGCTGACACCTAAACGGGCAGCATCAACCACTTGTTCGCCCTGAGCCGTAATAGCTGAAGCTTCACTGGACGCTGCGTCGGCTCGTTGCACTGCCTGACCTATCTGATCAACAGCTTTAGATAAATGATGAATAGCATCAGCTACTTGCACCGTTTCTTTTAATTGTATAGTTACGCCATTAGCACTTTGTTCTATAGCTGCAGAAATATCATGGTGGGCATTACTTAACGAATGATGGCTTTGTTTGGCTGACTGCATCAGTTGCTGTAACTGTTCAATAAAACAATTAAAGGCCACTGCCAGATCTTTCACTTCAGTGTCTGCCCCCGTCACATTGAGCCGGGCTGTTAAATCTCCTGAACCGCGGCCTAGATCCACTAAATGCGCTTTTAATCTGGCCAGCGGTGCCAGAATAATGGACTGGGCAACTATAAAAATAAAAGCCGCAATAATAATACTGATGGTTAAACCCAGGCCCAGGTTCCAGCGGGCCGAGCTTTGCAATGAATCCACTGTGGCAGTTTCTGACTCGACCGCAGAGTCAGCTTCTTCTTCCATAGTGCCCACAAAATCCAGCAAACTGGCCACTGAAGCCTGAAAGCTTTGATACAAGTCTTTAGATTGCAGCCCGGCTTTTAGTTGCTGATACAAGGCATCGCGGTTTTGCTGATACTGCTGCCACAACTGTTCAAACTCTTTAATAGTCCCGGCTTTAAGCAAACCGCTGTTTTTCATTCGGCTCAGCGCTTCATTGGCCATATCTCCGGCAGCTGCCAACTGAGTATTAGCCTGTTCTGCAGAAATTTCGGCATGGTACAACTGCTGCATACTGATAATTTCCTGCTGTATGCCAATTTGCCCTTCCATAGCGCCATCGGCAGTATCCCAGGCTGGCCCGCCTAAATACTCCAGCATTTGCCCAAGCTGATTGGTGGCCTGCATCCCAATGTAGCTATTCATCACTACCACCAGTAAAAAGCTCGCTACGCCCACTGTAATCGCCATTTTAATTTTCATAGTTGATCCCTGTTATTCCAAAAAGAACATAAGCCGGAATCCCACTGCTAATGCGTTGTCCAGCGTTGGTTCCATCGAAGGATTATTCACGTAATAAACACTGCCCTGCAGCGTGACTCTGTCATGAACAGGCATGGCATAACTCAATTCCCATGCCGTTTATTTTTGCT
>CBIMJC010000026.1:0-21158 GCA_966244125.1 uncultured Rheinheimera sp. | reverse complement strand
GACGATGGTAGTGTGGCAGATGCCATGCGAGAGTAGTTCACCGCCAGGCTCCCAAATAAACAACCCCGCTCACTGAGCGGGGTTTTTTATTTGCGTTGCCTGCGGGAATTGACCCGAGCATGGCATCCCCCATGCGACCAAACTGCAGGGAGCAGTTTGGGACCGCTTCAGCGGGCCGCGAAGCGGCTCACCCCATGGATGGGGTGAGCAAAGTAGTTCACCGCCAGGCGGACAAGACGGCCCGCTGTCACCTGACCGCCCAAATTCAGAACAAACCCGTTTTTAAAATCCCACAAGGAACACCCCTGCAGGTGAGTTCAGCTACACCCTCACCAATTCCACCTACCTTTTACCCCCTCATTTGGCTATAATGCAGCCCGTTTTTACAGCAGTTTTGGGTGTAGTTTGATCCTAGTCCGTGCAGTCCAGTACCTTTGGTTCAGAATGATCCGGCTTAGCTGGCGTTCATGGCTGAAGCTGATCCCACTGATGCTCACCAGCCTGGTGTTGATCTCCACTTTTATTACCCCTATTCCTGATCAGCAGTATCATTTCCCGGATGAAAATACCGCAAACAGCAATTTCCATGTGGTTGAATTTAATGACCAAGGTCAGCCTCACGACTTAAAACAACAGCAGGCTTTGTTTGATCGTATTAAAAAACCGGACTCTGCAACCGCAGAATTGGTGATTTTTGTCCATGGCTGGCATCAGAATGCGGCCCCCACAGATTCAAACTTTGTCGCTTTTCAAACCTATATCAAAGAATTACAGCAAGCAGCACCACAACGAAACCTGATTGGTCTTTATCTGGGCTGGCGTGGGGATAAATACGATCCACTTTGGCTGGACGAATCTTATAAAGCTGAAGGTTGGATGGAACCGCTGGATTTCCCTACGATTTTCCAGCGCAAAAGAGTGTCACGTCTGGTGGGTGAGCAAGGCGTTAGCCAGTTATTGGATAAACTGGATGCCGTGGTAGAGCAAGGCCAGTTAAGGCGCTACATCTTTATCGGCCATAGCTTAGGCGGTTCAGTCGCCCTGCATGCCAGTAAGGAACGGGTCAAAAAAGCCATAGATAGTGGCAAAGACAATCCGAATTTGTATCTGTTATTAAACCCTGCGGTAACAGCTAAAGAGTACAAACCGCTTGATACCTTACTCAGCGTCGACCGACAAAAACCCAGTATGGTGGTATTGCAGTCCAAAGGTGATTTTGCAGTAAAGGAAGCCTTTAACTTCTTAAAAGATGGTGAGCAGGCAGTGGGGAATTCCTGGGCCATCACGCACGATATTGATAAATGCCCCAGAGGTAACTGTGAGACTCCTATTCACCTGCACAGTAGTCTGGCCCAACATGATGCTATACCGGGTTGTATGATGCAGCTGAACCGCTCGGGTTGGCGTATTCGGGCCAGGGTACAGGCTCGTCGTACTATTCAGAGTTGTGATGATGCCAATATGCAGGCGGTGTGGGTACTGGCTGTGTCCGATGACATTATTTTTGGTCATAACGGCATTTTAACGCCCAGCCATGCCGGTGCTTTGGCAGAAATTTTAAGCCTGATTGATTATCACAGAAACCAAATTCCGGAAGCTATTTAGCCGTTATCAGGTTAATGCCACAGGATAAGCACTGTGCCTGCTACTGTCAGGCTGGCGCCTATCCAGGCTCCGAGAGCAGGTCGCCTTTTATAAACCAGCCATAATAAAGGCACTACTACCACTGGGCTCACAGACGACAGCATACCGACTAAACCTGCATCGCCGGTTTTAAGCGCCTGTAAAATCAGCGTCATACCTATCACCATCGACAAGAGCGCATTGATAAACACCATAGCGAATACTTTTTTTGTCATAGGCAAATAAACACGTGCCACCTTAACGCCGAGCCAGAACAACAGCAGGTGAGCCAATAAGGCGACTGTCATCCGTACTGCGGAGGCACTGACTGCGTCTATATCGGTTTCCATCAACGGCTTTAGCATCAAGGTCGAAGCGGCCTGACATAAAGCCGAGGTTAAACCTAAGGCGATACCGGAGCGGAGCTGGGATTGATTCGACTCCCAATGATGTTGCTCTTCCGCTCTGCGGCCAAGCACTATGGCGGTCATCACCCCTGAGCTTAATAAACCACAACCGACTAAGGTCCAGCCCCAAATGGATTCACCTAAAAACAAATAAGCCAGTAACACCGAAAACATCGCATGAGTGGCAAAGAGCACACCGGCACGGCGTGGCCCTAATCTGTTCATCGAAGCAAATAACGAGGTATCACCAATTAAGATACCAATAAGAGCTGAGATGGCCAAAAGTGGTAATTGAGCTAAAGCCAGAGTGCTGAAGCCGCCACTGTAAAAAGCCCAGAGCCACAACATGCTGGCCGCGCAAGCTAATCGCCAGCGGGTAAAAGCAAAAGCACCTAAATGACCGGAGGCGGTGGCAGACAATAAACTGCCGACAGCCCAACAGACTGCAGCCAATAAGGCTAAGTATTCAAAAGGCACTAATAAATTCCTGAAGATAAATAACGATCACCCCTATCGCAGATAATGGCAACTATCACAGCGTTCTCCAACTGCTCAGCGAGGCGTAACGCTGCATACACAGCACCGCCAGAGCTGACGCCACAAAAGATACCTTCCTGCTGCGCCAACTGACGCATAGTTGTTAAGGCTTGATCGGCGGTAATGTCGATGATCTGATCAACCCGCTGCTTTTCATAAAAGCCCGGTAAATAAGCTTCCGGCCAACGTCGAATACCCGGAATACTACTGCCTTCAGCGGGTTGCAGGCCTATGATTTGAATATCAGGGTTATGCTGCTTCAGATAACGTGACACTCCCATAATGGTGCCTGTAGTGCCCATGCTGGAGACGAAATGAGTCACTTTGCCCTGACTTTGTTGCCAGATCTCAGGACCAGTGGAGGCATAATGCGCTGCCGGATTGTCGCTGTTATTAAACTGATCCAACACTAAACCCACACCTTCAGCCTGCATTTGTTTGGCTAAATCACGGGCGTATTCCATGCCTTGTTCTTTACTGACCAAAATCAGCTCAGCGCCATAAGCCCGCATCGATGCTTTACGTTCGTCCGTCATATTGTCCGGCATAATCAGCTTCATTTTGTAGCCTTTGATGGCGGCAGCCATCGCCAGCGCTATGCCAGTATTACCGCTGGTCGCTTCAATCAGGCAATCACCAGGTTGGATCTCCCCGCGTGCTTCAGCCTGTTGCAACATAAAAAGAGCAGGCCTGTCTTTGACTGAGCCCGCCGGATTATTGCCTTCCAGCTTTAACAGCACAGTGCTTTGCGTGTGATTGGCCATACGCTGCAAACGGACCAAAGGCGTTTGGCCAACATAGTCTTCGAGGGTAGGGAACATAAAACCTCAGTGGGGCAGAACAAATTGCGCTTAGTGTAGCGGATCTGGCATTGTGCTGACAGACAGATCCGTTATACCCGTCGTTCTTGAAGCTGCAGCTTTGTTGACTGCACCATTTCGCCCCAGTCACATAGGTTTACTATGCTCCTGGGGGCGCAAAGGCTTGTCGCCTCCCTGCATCTTCAAGTAACTTGGGTATACAAGCCAGATCATCTAAGACGCAGACAGGCGTTTCAGGTTATCGCATAAAATAGCTGTGGCTATACCCACATTCAGCGACTCAGTATCGCTAAAGGCCGGAATAGTGACAGGGTGACTGATCGCGGGTTTGAGAGCAGCGCTAATGCCATTGGCTTCGTTCCCCATCACCAGATAACCACCAGCCTTGCTGAGCTTTAATTGATGCACAGACTCCCCTTCCAGGTAAGCACCATAAACTGGCATGGTGCTTTGCTGCAACACAGGCAGTAACTCCTGATAATAAAGTTTTACCCGCAAGAATGAACCTTTGGCCGCTGCTATCACTTTGGGATTATATAAATCCACAGTGTCGGCCGAGCAGAGGATATGGCGGATACCGTACCAGTCAGCGACCCGGATAATAGTGCCTAAGTTGCCCGGGTCATTGATTTGATCCAATACCAGTACCCAGTCGCCTGGCTGCTCTTTAAATGTCTGAGAGACTGGTATTTCAGCCACAGCCAGAGCAGCGTTATTGCTGCTAAAAGTACCAACCTGCACCAACTCATGTTCAGTACATTGCTGCACTAAATCGGCTTTACTGCAAAGTGCATGATGCTGTTGCAAAAACTGTTCAGTACCAAAGACTGCCCGTACTTTCCACGAACTGTGCAGCAATTCCAGCACCGATTTTTCGCCTTCGACAAAAAATAGTTGCTCGGCTTTGCGGTATTTTTTTTGCTGCAGGGAGCGGATTAACTTCGACCATTTCTGACTAATCATAAACCCTTCTTACTTGAAGCTGCAGCCGCGTTGACTGCGTGCTCTCGGCCCGGTCACATCGAGGCCTGATATTTTTGTTGTCCGGCGACCCAGCTTTGTTGCACTTTGGTTTGCCATAAAGTTTCTGGGGCCATTTTGAAAATATCCCGGTCGATCAGAATAAAATCAGCCCACATGCCCGGAGCTAACGAGCCCATGCTGTGATCCTGAAAGGCACCATAAGCCGCATCGACCGTAAAAGATTTTAACGCCTGAGTTAAGGTCAGGCGCTGTTCCGGCAACCAGCCACCTACAGGTTGATTTTGCTGATCCTGCCGCGTCACTGCTGCATGTATACCGTAAAAGGGATTCGCCAGCTCTACCGGATAGTCCGAACCTGCCACTATGCGGCTGCCCTGATCCACAAAAGTCTTCCAGGCATAAGCGCCACGTAAACGGGCTATGCCCAAACGATCGGCGGCCATATTTTTATCAGAGGTGGCATGAGTGGGCTGCATAGCGGGCAGAATATGCAACTGGGCAAAACGTGGAATATCTTTCGGCGAAACAATCTGCGCATGTTCAATACGGTGACGTCCCTGTTCCAGCTGCTCTTTGCTTGCCAGTTGTTCAAATCTGTCCAGCACCAGACGGTTGGTTAAATCCCCTATCGCATGCACATTGGTCTGAAAGCCCGCATCCAGTGTCAGCTTCATCACAGCTGTTAACTTATCTGGCTGGGTGACAAATAACCCTTTTTGGCCAGGCTGGTCAGAATAAGGTTCTATTAAAGCGGCACCACGGCTGCCTAAAGCACCATCGCCATAAATTTTCACCGAGCGGGCGACAAAAATGTCGTCTTTATCCAGTATTGGGCCTGCTTTTAACCAGTCGGCTAAATTCGGATCTGTCGCTGATAACATGGCGTAAATACGCAAAGGCAGTTTATTGTCTTTACGCAGTTGCTGATAACTTTGCAGGTTGGCCTGATCAATGCCTGCATCATGAGTCGAGGTGATGCCTAAAGCCAATAAGTGCTCAAAAGCAGCATCCAATGCAGCTAAACGTTCTGCTTCGGATTGCTGTGGAATTTGTTTTTCCAGCAATAACATGGCGTTATCTATCAGCACGCCAGTCGGGTTACCTTCTTTATCGCGGATAATTTCACCGCCGGGCGGGTCTATGGTTTCTTTCGTGATGCCGGCCAGTTGCAGCGCTTTGCTATTGGCCCAACCGGCATGACCGTCCACCCTGGTTAACCAGACAGGTTTATCCTGAATACTTTCATCCAGCAAGGTTTTGCCGGGAAACTGTTGGGTTGGCCAAAGCACCTGATTCCAGCCCCGGCCCAAAATCCATTGGGACTGTGGATGAGCTTTGGCAAAAGCGGCCACCTGGGCCACAGCATGAGCTTCACTGCTGCTGGTGCGTAAATCCACCTGATTCAGATTCTGACCTAAACCCAGCACATGGCCATGGCCATCAATCAGGCCAGGTAACAAGGTCTGGCCTTTACCGTCGATATGCTCAGCTTTGCTATATGCCGCCACTGTGGCTTTATCACCACGAGCCAAAACTTTGCCGGTCTGGTTATCAAACACAAAATAGCTGAATTCTGTGATCTGGCCTTTTTCATCAAAGCCATACCCCTGAATATTGTGCAACACGACAGGCGCGGCTGATAAAGAGCCGCTGACCATGAACAACAGACCTAAGATGGACGGAGTAAAAACACGCATAACAGAATTCCCTGGTTGGTCCGTCGCCGGACCTGCCGGGCTAACGGTATTTTTTCTTGGCTTTTTGCTGACGGATTTTTTCGCGTTCAGCTTTTTCAGCAGCTCTGATGGCTTCCTCTAACTTAGCATTGTGCAATTCCTCTGTCACCATATCCGGCGTTTCCAGGCTAACGGGCCCAAACAGGCCTGCACGCAGTTCGGTAATTAAAATTGAACCGGCTTTTTGTAAATCCACCACACCACCTTTGCGCATACAGCCCCGGCGTTCCCCCAAAGCATCGAGTAAAGCCACATCGTTTTCGGGTTGTTCTGTCAGTTGGTAACGCGCCATCACTTGTTGTGGGTAGGCTTTGAGCAAATAATCAGCGGCAAAAATTGCTATATCCGCATAATCAAAAGCCGTATCTTTTATCGCACCTGTCACTGCTAAACGATAACCACAACTGGCCGGGCTTAACTTGGGCCATAAAAAGCCCGGGGTGTCGGTTAAGATCACATTGTTGTCCAGCTTGATCCGTTGTTGCACTTTAGTGACGCCTGCTTCATTGCCGGTTTTGGCAATAGTGCGGCCTGCGAGAGTGTTAATGAGGGTGGATTTGCCGACATTAGGAATACCCATAATCATAGCGCGGGCACCCCGTACATCTAAATTACGCTCTGGCAGCATCTGGTTGCACAGTTGTAACAAAGCCTTGATTTGTTCGGGGTTTTGCTGACTAATAGGAATGGCTTTAATGCCTTTTTCCTGTTCAAAGCGTTCAATCCACAAGGCAGTCACAGCCGGGTCTGCTAAATCTGCTTTGTTCAGCACTTTAATGACCGGAGTATCGCCACGCAGCTCGGGCACCAAAGGGTTTTCACTGGAAAAAGGAATGCGGGCGTCCAGCATTTCGATAATGATATCGACCTGCGGCATGACTTGCGCTATTTCTTTACGGGCTTTGTGCATATGGCCCGGGAACCAGTTTATCGACATAAAAACTCTCTTGGGTTAGCCGCTTAGCGGTTGGAACAGGAAACAATTCAATATTTTACGCTGTTATCCGCTTGGGCAGGAACTTTTTTCCGGCTTAAACCTCCGATTAGCAGCTTTTCACGTAGAAGAATCTCGTATTGTACAAATCGGAGTCACAGGGAATGATGAAGTTGAAGTATCTCGCTGCTTTAGTTGCCACATTAGTTATCAGCGCCGAACCATTAATGGCGTCAGAATTTAAGCAAAGTCAGGTGCAACTGGAGCATCCTGCCAATGGCGACAGCTTATTTATTCCGGGCGCCAGAGCTTTTCTGCAATCCGGCCATTCATCCGACAGTCGCTGGCTCAGTTGGGTCGACTTAACCACCAATACGGCAAAGCAGGTCCCTATCCCGACACAAGCACAGTTCTTTCATAAAGCTCAGCTGAAAGGTCAACCGAATGAGCAACTTGTGGTATTGGGCAAAGAAGGCATCAGCTACTTTAAGGCTCAGGACAGCAGTTGGCAGCGTCTGCTTAACACTGAATCTTTGTACCGCACTGTGGATGCGAAACGTTTGCTGAAACTGGACTTTGTTTATGACGTGAACAACGACGCTTTATCCGACTTTTTAGTACCGGATTTTAATGCTCATCATCTGTATATGCAGCAACAGGATGGCAGCTTTACCAAATACTCTTTAGCTGTAGATGCGAAGGCCCGTTTATTTGATGAGAACCCGGATTACAGCATCCGCAAAGCCCGTTTCCTCGATTGGAATGCGGATGGTCGCACCGATATAGCTTTTGCGATGGACGATAGCCTGTTGTTATATCTGCAAACTGAAACAGGTTTTACCACACAAGCTCAGACTGTAGCTTTGGGGTTGGGTTTAACACCTGACGCCCTGGCTGAAGTGCGGGGTGGGGATGGCCGAAGTTTTAAGGGGTTATCAATCAACAGATTGTATGAGGTGAAAGATCTAAATAACGACAGTATTGCGGACATCATAGTGCGTCAGGAACAGTTTGCCGATGCGGTGGAACAAAGTTATAGCTACCGTATTCATTACGGCAGTATTGAACAGGGCAGGTTGCAGTTTAAAGCTGAACCTGATGCGCGGATCAATACCAAAGGCATCCAGTCAGAACCTGAATTTACGGATTTAAACAGTGACAAAAAACTGGATTTTTTCACCCCTGCTGCTGAGTTTGGTATTGGTACTTTAGTGCGGGCTTTACTGGCTGGCACTGCCAACATGGAGCTGCAATTTTTCCCTCAACTGCCAAGCGGCAAATTCCCGGATAAAGCTGTATACCGGCAGGACGCCACGGCTCAGGTCAGCATCGGCAATGCGCAGGTGAATTTACCTGTACTAAAAGTGCTGGTGTCAGAGCAAGCTCCGGCTTTGTTACTGATAGGGGATGAAGATCATCTGAAGTTGTATCAAAGCGCCAAAGAAAAACTATTCAGCAGCAAAAGTATCAGACTCAAACAGGCGATACCCCTGAACGGTATGTTGGCTTCTACTGCTGATTTGGATCAAAACGGCAAAATGGATTTAATTTTGCCTTTTACCCATTTAGATCCGGAGGCGGTGCGCAACCAGCTGCATTTTGTGTTGCAGCAATAAACTTAAGGCCGCAACCAGAGTTTCATTTGAGGGTAACCGGCCTCGGTCCCGGCAGCTTTACACATGCCATACCAGCTCAGCATAGGATGGCCAAAACCCTGCCCTGTGGTGAACGCCTCGATGTAAGCCTCTGAGCCGCCTTTGTAACCTTCGGGATGGAACAAAAACTCTGGCGGCAAATTTAAATACTGTAAGGCGGCCCAGGACCAGGCGATAGCAGCCATTTCTTCAGCTGGTCCCTGACCCGATTGACGAACATCAGCTTGCAGCTCTGCTCTTTTGGCTGAGGGGGTAACGGCAATGTGTCCTGCTTCATGCAAACAATCTCCCGGATAACTCAGTTTTTCCGGGTCAATCAACAAGCAGCCACTTTGGATCTGCAAGCCCGGTAAAAAGCTTGCATCTGACAAAGAGGCCAACTGGTATGGCAGCTCTATCTGCTGAAAAAAAGCAAGCAGTCTCATAAGCTCCTCAGTTTGTTTAGCCACTCTTACTCTTTCCTTATCGTCAGAAACATCAACCCGTCTATCCATGTTATTACTAGAGACTTCAGGGCTGGTAATGTTCCTTTTTTGTGCTAGTCTGGTTTCTTTATAGAACAAAAATAATAACTTAGCTATGAGTCTTTGCCTGTTTTCTTTAGTCGCTACAACAGAACACCTGCAGCAAATGCAACAGGAAGTGCAGTTACTTGCGCAGCAGCACTGGTGTTTGCATGTGAATAAAGCTGATTATCAGGGCGGCTGGGATGTATTGGCGTTGCGTTGTGCGGCCCAACATCAATATGCCCATGCTATTTTGCAAAGCTTTGCCATTGAAGAACATGCACAATGGCAGGATTTACCTCTGTTGGATCAGCTCCCCAGCGTGAAAGATTTTCTGCGACTATTACCCGTAACGATCAAATCTGTACGTTTGATGCGTTTACATCCCGGAGCTTTGATTAAACCCCATAGGGACCCGGGTTTATGTCTGGAACAAGGGGAAGCCCGCTTACATCTGCCGTTGCAAACTAACCCTGAGTTAAGCTTTTATGTCGCGGATCAGCAAGTACAGATGCAAGAGGGTGAGCTGTGGTATATCAACGCTGACCAAACACACTGGGTCGAAAACAAGGGGGCCAGCGCCAGAATTAATCTGGTGATTGACTGTGAAGTGAATGATTGGTTGCTGAAGCAACTCCGGATTGAAAGGGGACCTGATCTGGTGAGAGTGCCATCCAGTGCAGCAACATTGGCAGAAAGCTCTGATCTGTCATTGGGCGGTGTTTTTCACCTCTGCAGATTATGGCAAAAAATTCAGCTGAAAATCCGACAGCAATTGCCTTCATCGGCATATGCCGGAGAGTGGAGCCTGGATACGGCTGTGCTTGATCTCTGTGGTATCGGTCTTGAGCCTGGTATGCAGGCCTTACATCAGTTTGCTGATGCCGAAGATATCAAGCTATGGATAGAAAAAAGAGGCCTGACAAAAACAGAGATTACGCAGATCAATCAACAGTTGCAGCTTTCCGCACATGGCTCATCGTCTTTACGGCCAACAGCGGCGGTGCTAACGGAAGAACAACTTGAGTTCTGGCAGTGTGAAGGTTATCTGGTGATCCCGGGCGTATTAACTGCAGAGCAATGCCGGCAAAGCCGTGAGGTAATTTGGCAGTATCTTCAGGCCAGTCCGGCGCAACCCCACAGTTGGTACCAAAGTACGGATAAAATGCAGAAAATTATGCTGCAACTGTTTCGCCATCCTGTGCTGGATGCTAATCGTGACGTACCGCTGATCCGGCAGATTTTTCAGCAGCTGTGGCAGCGCACCGATTTAGTCATGACCACAGACAGAGTGAGTTTTAATCCACCTGAAACGCAAAGCTGGTCTTTTCCCGGGCCGGATTTACATTGGGATGTGGAACTGATTGCTCCAGTACCTTTTGCTACCCAAGGGCTCATTTATTTAACGGATACCACAGAACAGCAAGGCGCTTTTTGTTGTGTGCCGGGTTTTCATCATCAGATTGATGATTGGATCAGAAACTCAGGCAAATCTGCTATGCAGTTGCAGCAGCAAAATTGGGCTGAATGGCCGGTGAAAGCCATAGCGGCCAAAGCGGGCGATTTAATTGTCTGGCATCAGGCGTTGCCTCATGGCGCCAGTCGCAATACTGCTAGTTATCCTCGTATGGTGCAGTACATCAATATGTATCCGGCCAGCTCTGATGCTTAACTCTCAACTCTATCTGAGTTTGATCCACAACAGGGCCGGCTTAGAGCAACTGGCACTCTGTCCGGATTTAGCATCATTTATGCGATGTCTGCGCCAACTACTACGTCTTGAGCAGTTTTCTGATGATGAATTACTACTTTGGCTGGAAGCCGGAAACTCCGTCTGTATTTCACCAGAGCTTGAACTGTTCAGTAGCTTTTGGCTTCCTGTCGAATATAAAAAGCAAACTCAGGAAGTGCTGTGGTTGCCTGCCCTGAACCGTCCGGTACAAAGCTACTTTGCGGATTATGCCACCGACACCCGTGCAATTTTGCTGGCAAGTCTGATCAGACCAAAAACCAGCTTAACTGCTTTACTCAATCAGGAAGATACTTTGATTGCTGTGGAACCCTCGGGTTTTATTTTCCATCTGTCGCGTTGTGGCTCAACTTTAGTTTCGCGCAGTTTAGCTGTGAGTGAGTCGTGCCGGGTGATCGCTGAATCTGAGGTGTTTACTTCAGTGTTGCAAGATCAGCAACTGAATGAACCACAGCGCAACCGGGCTTTGAAATTAATGGTTAGCTTACAAGGCAGGCTCAGAGGGGAAGAACAGCATTTGGTGGTGAAATGGAATGCATGGGATCTGTGTTTTGTTCAGCAGATAAAACAACTATACCCTAATACTCCATTCGTATTTTTAACCCGCCAACCTCTGGATATTTTGGCATCACACCAAAAATCGGCTGGCTGGCATATGGTGCCTTTACCGGAACAGCGGCTTTTGTTTGATTGGCGCGTTGCGGATTGTGAAGAAGGCGCCTTGTTACATTACCAGCAAAAAGTGCTTCAGCAACTGATACTATGGATGTTGCACTACTCCGAACTGAAACAAGTGTTGATGCTCGACTATCAAACATTACCGCAAGCAGTGGAGGAGCGAGTCCTGCCATTTTTTAAGCTGAGTTTCAGCACTGGCGAGCTACAAATGATGCGACAAAACCAACAGCAATACAGCAAAAATCCACAACTGTTATTTCAGCCTGATGGCTGGAAACAAAAGCATTTTGACGACCAACAGAGCTTAGAATTAACCCGGCAACTGTCACCTTTGTATCAACAATTAATGGTCTATACCCAAGTAACTTGAAGTTGCAGGGAGGCGGCAAGTCAGTGAGACCCCGGGAGCATAGTCAACCTATGTGACTGGGGCGAGATGGCGCTGTCAACAAAGCTGCAGCTTCAAAGACGAAGGGTATATACGTAAGGAGTAATTAAGCTATGACTACAGCCTTTAACTTACCTGACGGGCTTGGACTACGTATGGCTAAGCCATCAGATCAGCCTTTTATCACAGCTTTATTTAACAGTAGCAGGGCTGTACTGCGCCTGGCAGAGGCGGAAAAAGATTACATTGAAACCGTCATAGAACATCAGTTTGCCCTGCAAAGTGAAAGTTATGGTGAACGTTTTCCGAATGCACAAGTGATGATCATTGAGAAAACTTCGGAATCTATAGGGCGGATTGTGATTGATATGGGGGTAAATCTGGTACATATCGTTGATTTAATGTTGATCCCTCAGGCGCAGGGCAAAGGTTATGGTCCGGCTGTGATCCGTGCCGTACAGTATGTAGCAGCCCAACAAAGATTACCCGTTGGTTTGGTGGTTGACAGCTTTAACGGCAAACTCAAAGCTATCTACCACTCTTTAGGTTTTCATACTGAACAACAAAACCAAACTCATGAACTAATGATATGGTATCCCGCAGGTCAGCAACTTTACACTGGACTTTAAGCTTCCGCTGACTCCGCCAGTTGTTGCTCCACATGAGCTTTGATTCCGGCAACATCAGGCAGAGGGAATAGTTGTCCCTGCTCCTGAAAATGGAAAAGATCTGTCATCAATTCAAACTCTGCCTGCGCTAAACGCAAATACTGTGCAGTGTTGGGCTGAGCTATGGTTTTGCGGTAGTAGCAGTCTTGCTCTGGATAATAACGGCATATTCTCGGGCGTTCGGGCTGCTGATAAATGCTGCACTGATTATTTTGCAAATGACGGCATGTAGTTTTTACCAGTAAAGACCAGCCAGCGTCTGTGATCGCCACCTGAGTGCCTTCAAAATTGAGACAATAACGAATGTAATCAATATCTTTAAATTCGGTGGGTTGTTTTAGCGGTACTGATAAAAAGGTGCAACACCAGCTGCTGCATGAGTTACAAATCGATCTGTATTGCGCAAGATTGTATTTTGTCACTACGGGCAGTTGTTGAGTCTGACCTTCAGCCCAGATCAGCCAGTTGGCGTAGGGAGTGTCAATAATAGCTGCTGATTGTTGGTAAGGTGCAGCACCCTGATAAGGTGATCGCAAGAGTTGCGCCTGCACGTCCTGCCAGGCCGGATAAAAGGGCAGAGCCTCCTGCTCACTGTATAACCACTGTTGTAATAACAACCAGCGCTGACTATCCATCCATAACAAGTTCTCTTTAGGTTCGGCTTTGTTGGTCATGGTTTTGTTATAAAAACATTTATAGGGACTGTAGTTCACACAAATTAACGGTTGCTCCGGCTGGTTGTGCACGGCACAACCACCTTCAGTAGTCAGGTTTTTGCATCGGCTGAGAAAATACACAGTACAGCGCCAGTCAGCGCTAAGTGTGGTATCAATATTACTGAAATTAGAGAAGTACAAAGCCTGATCTAATTCAGCCTGAGTTCTGATTGGAAAAGAGGTGAGTTCCAGATGGGAACAACAGGGGGATGTCTGACAACTGAAGCATGGGCTAGTCATGGGGTCCTGCTCTTTTTAGTTAAAGCTGATTTGGTAATAAGGGGCCTGATCTGTTGTCTGATCTGAAAGTACTCTGTTGATGTAAAGCTGCTGTATCTCTCCGCATTCCGGATGTGACAGAGTAAAGAGGCCGTCGGGAAAGGCGGTCAGGCCTGCAGATTTAAAATACAAAGTAAATTGCTGCCTGAACTTGTGATGGACTATGTTCGGGACTTCTACCTGCTCCAGTCGGAGCTCTGCGACCACAATTCCCTTTCGCTGTACCTTAAACATCTGTCCCGTGAAGGGACTAAAGTATTCTGCTGTAAGCTGATTTAACTGCAATTGTGTGATTACCTGAATTGATTAAATAAGCAGGGCTGTAGTACAGCCCTGATCTGTGAGTGATTAGTTTCTTGATGGAAAAACACCTGTCAAAGCGATACAAAAGTTTAACGCCAAATAAGGGGTAAGAATAGAAAAAGGCTGACTTCCCCCCGCCGCGTTTACTGTGATAGCTGGCGCACCACCATTGACACTGCCTGTTGCAGTAATACCAGCTAAATCTACTGTAGTGCCTGCTGAGGTTGCATAAAAACCCGTTTTACCGGATAAACCTGCCAGATAATTTCCTGCAGCTGGCAAGGCATTGCTTCCTGCTGCTGAATTAGCCTGCAAGGTTGCAGTAATCTGGACTGTACTGGCTACCGGTGTTGCCACGGCTGCGTGAGTATGGATTGGCATATTCAATGAAGTCAAAGTAGTGGATTCGGTTCCGCTTGCTTGCCCTATATCATATAGGCTTAATCCCGGACCCTGACCAAAACTTATTGCAGAACGACCTCTTAAATCTGGTAGACCAAATGTAGTCTGACCGTTACCACCATAGATTGTGCCTAATAAAGAAAATAGCGCAGTGTTTTGCGATATGCCTACCAATTGACCGCTGCAAGTGGACCAGCCTCTTGGGGGAAAGTTAAAACCAAAAGCTTGTATCTGGCCTATATAGGGTTCCATAAACGCACTCCTTCAAATGATGTGGGAATTATTATGTTCCTGTATTGAAACTTTGTAAGGCTAGACAATTTTTGGTACAAATCAATTGTTTATCCTGTATTTTTTTCTGTTTTGGACAAAAAGCACTGAGTATTTACTCTATTTAAATCTTGCCTAAGTAATGCTGTCCCTTAAATTGGGTTTGGTGATTTTTCTAAACTGGCTTAAACTTAGCCAGTTTAGCGGTATCGGCAGTCAAGGGATTTGGATGTGACGCAGAAGTATCATTTTATTTCAGGATTACCCCGCTCGGGGTCGACACTATTATCCGGCATTTTAAGGCAAAACCCCCGTTTTCATGCGGCCATCAGCAGCCCTGTGGCTGGCCTTATGAATGGCGCTTTGGAACAAATGGGTGCCAATAGCGAATCCTATAGTTTCTTTGATGAAAACAAACGCAAAGCTATTTCAAAAGCCTTGTTTCAGGCTTATTACAGCGATACCTCCAGCCCCGTTATTTTTGATACCAACAGGCAGTGGACAGCCCGGCTACATCAGCTGGTTGAGCTTTTTGATGATTTTAAGGTGATCTGCTGTGTGCGCAATCCGGCCTGGGTGATGGATAGTTTCGAAAAAATTTACCGGAAAAACCCTTTTGATTACAGCCGGATGTTTAGTCCAGCGACCAGACAAACAGTGTATAGCCGCTGTGAATCTCTGATCAGCAGCGGCGGCACTGTTGGCAGCGCCTGGACAGCATTAAAAGAAGCTTATTATGGTGAGTTTTCTGACCGCTTATTGCTGGTCGATTACGACCTTCTTACCCAAAAACCTGCCCGCACTCTGGAACTGATTTATCAGTTTTTGGGTGAACCCTTGTTTGCCCATGATTTTGAGCAGGTTGACTACAACGAAAGTGAGTTTGATCAGCAGCTTGGGGTTAAAGGGCTGCATCAGGTCAGGAAAAAAGTAGAGTTTAAGGCCAGGCGCAGCATTTTACCGCCTGATTTGTTCGTCAAATATCAACAGATGGATTTTTGGCTGGATTCCACAGCAAGTGCGGCACATTGTATTGTCAGCCGTGCTGCAATAAAGGAAAGAACAGCTGAAGCGGGAGGCGGGGATGAAGGTTAATTTGAGTAAAGTGCTGTCGGGCTTATTATTGCCTTTTGGCTTTTATGGAGCTCAGGTTCAGGCTAGTTATCAGTATCAGCGCAGTTATTTAACAGCGCCGGGCTCAGGGCTTGGCCATTACCCGACAGAGCCACAATCCAACTGGACTGCTGTGACTGAAGCGGATGACGATCTGGCGATCAAGCAGGCTTCCTCCATACACGAGCTGGTGCTGATTGACTCAGCAGTACCGGATAAACAGCTGTTTTACCGAGCGTTAAAACCCGGTGTAGAAATTATTGAATTAAAAGCAGATCAGGATGCCGCCAGTCAGCTCAGCACTATATTGGCGCGTTATCAGGGTTTATCAGCTCTGCATATTGTCTCTCATGCCACAGAGGGTGAATTACAACTGGGTGCCAGCAAAGTCAATGCAGAACAGCTGAAACAGCAGGTTGAAGTATTTGCGGCGTTAAATGGTGCTTTAAAAGAAGGCGCTGATTTGCTGTTATACGGCTGCGATTTAGCCTCTGGTAAAGCGGGTGAAGAACTGCTGGAACTGATACAGCAAAACACTCATCTGGATATCGCAGCATCCACTGATCTGACAGGTAATCTGGCACAAAACGCCGACTGGGATTTGGAAATACAACAGGGCCAGATTGAAACGGAGTTGGCGTTTTCCGAAAAGGCCTTGATGGATTTTTCTGAGGTGTTGGCGGCTACTTATACATTACAGAATTTCATATATACAGGTAATACCCCTGATGCTGATGTTCAGCCAGGTAATTCAGCACATTGTCCGGACAATAGCCCTAGCCAAAGCTATAACTATGGTTCGTTATCCAGCGGTAACTACATTGCTTGTGGTTTTATGCATAACAATGGTTATGGTGGAACTACAGTTGCACTGGCGAACTACTTTGGTGGTGATACCGCCGCATTTATAAAAACATCTGGTGGTCTTGCCGTTGCTGAGGAAACTAACAGCGGTACCAATCATATTGAAGTGCGCAGAAGCAGCGGTGCTTTTCAACTGACCAATCTGCAGGCGGGAGAGTTTCCGGGCAGTCACACGTTCAGTAGTATAAAAGTTGTTGGTTACAGAGCGGCTGGTGGCACTATAGAATCTACCGCTATCACCAGCGATACCAACTCAGCTAATACCTTTAACTTCACTACTGCCAGCCAATTAGCGAATTTTGTTGGGGTCAACTTAACTAAGTTCCGTTTGACCTTTGTAAATAGTAGCGGCTCCAACCTTACCTACATGACATTAAATAGCTTTGATGCTGAACCAGCTGACAGCGCGGGACCAACTTTCAGTAATAACGTAGCGGATCAGAATATTGCAGTCGGAGCCAGTACTGGTGCTTTGGGTTTTGATATCGCGGATGTTTATACGCCTGCAGCTGATATCACCATGACCAGAAGCAGCTCTAATACCACAGCTGTGCCTTTGGCTAATGTGGTGTTGGGCGGCAGTGGCGCAAACCGCACTGTGACTGTAACAGGGGCCGCAGTAGGTTCCTCAACCATTACACTGACTGCGACCGACCGCTCAGGTAATGTTGGTACTGATACTTTTGTTGTAACAGTAGTGAATCCTAATGCAGCTCCCACAGATATCGGATTAAGCAATGCCACAGTCAATCAAAGTGGGGGTGCCAACGCGGTCGTGGGTACTTTAACAACTACAGATGCTGATGGCGGTGATTCCCATACTTATACTTTGGTCGCTGGCGACGATGATGACGATAACGCCAGCTTTAATATCAGTGGTACCTCGTTACGGGCAAATAACCCTGCTTTATTAACCCCAGGGAATTACAGTGTACGCATTCGTACTACAGACAGTGCACTTGCCACTTACGAAGAAGCTTTTACTGTGACTGTAGTTGATAATATACCGCCCGCTGTGTCTTCCATTACCCTGAATGGCACTCCGGCAGCGGCTGACGGCAGTGTGAGTTATGCTGTTACTTTTGATACTGCTACCAGTAATATTTCTGCCGACGATTTCGAGGTCACGACAGTCAGCGGATCGGCCAGCGGATCTGTGCTTAGTGTTTCAGCAAATTCCGGCACCAGTGTAAATGTTACAGTAGATAGCATTGCAGGGGATGGTGTGTTGCGGCTTGATGTGAAAGCCAATACAAATCTGACCGATGCTGCAGGCAATGGCGGTGGTACAAACGGTTATGTCGCGGCTTTTACCGGCGGAGCTACCCATACAGTTGACCGTGTTGCGCCTAATGCGCCTTCGGCTCCTGATTTAGTTGCAGGTTCAGATACTGGTACAAGTTCAACCGACAATATTACCAACGATACAACCCCAACGCTGACAGGTACGGCTGAAATTGGCAGCACTGTAACCTTATACAGAGACGGTTCTGTTCCTTTAGGCTCTGTTACCGCAACGGGCGGTAACTGGAACATTACCGCCAGTCCGGCCCTGAGTGAAGGCAGTCATACACTGACAGCCAAAGCTGTGGATGCAGCAGGTAATGAATCTGTTGCTTCGTCAGGTTTAACTGTGACCATTGATGCAACAGCTCCGGCAGCACCCGCAGTACCTGTGCTGGATGCGGGGTCTGATACCGGCAGCAGTGACAGCGATCAACTGACGAATGCCACCAGCCTTGATTTCACCGGAACAGCCGAAGTGG
Source organism: uncultured Rheinheimera sp. (assembly GCA_966244125.1). Lineage (GTDB taxonomy): Bacteria > Pseudomonadota > Gammaproteobacteria > Enterobacterales > Alteromonadaceae > Pararheinheimera. Next base: position 2,758 of record CBIMJC010000026.1, on the reverse strand, counting down.
GTAGCACAGTGGCGTTAAGCTCTAACGTGAACGGGGCTTTAGGTTCTGCTGTTGCGACAGCTGGCAACTGGAGTGTAACTACTTCTGCTGTCACTACAGCAGGGAATCACACTATTACGGCCATAGCCACTGATGTGGCAGGCAATGCCAGCGCCGCCTCATCCGGTTTAGCTATAGTACTGGATCAGACAGCTCCGGCTGTAACAGCCAGTGCACCGGCTGGAAGTCCGGCGGCAGAAGACACCACTGTAGATTTCACTGTCACCTTCAATGAGGTTGCGACTAATATTTCTGCCGATGATTTTGAGCTGGATACGACAGGTGGGACAGCACAAGGTACTATCGACAGCGTGTCGGCAACGTCCGGTTCCAGTGTCACAGTCACAGTAACTGGCATTAGCGGCAATGGTCCGCTGAAACTGAACCTGAAAGGCTCAACCAACCTTGTTGATGCTGCAGGTAATACTGGTGTAGCGGCTTATAGTGCCGGTACTGCTCATACTGTTGATGTGCCAACGGCTCCTGATGCACCAACTACTGTGACAGGTACTGCCGGTGATGCTTCGGTCACTGTGAACTTTACAGCTCCGGCGAATGATGGTGGTGATGCTATTGTGACTTACACTGCCACTTCTACACCTGGTACTATTTCTGCAAGCTGTAACGGCCCGACCGCCTGTCCAATTACAGTGTCGGGACTGACCAACGGTACTGCCTACACCTTTACTGTCACCGCAACCAACGGTATAGGTACCAGTGTGGCTTCTTCGGCTTCTGCGGCTGTCACACCCAAAGGCAATCAAACTATTACCTTTGCTCAGCCAGCTGATCAGAACTTTGGTGCTACACCCAGCTTAACAGCAACAGCGACTTCAACTCTTGATGTCAGCTTCAGTTCGACTACTACTGCTGTTTGTACTATCACTGCAGAAGGTGATCTGACTTTTGTCAGTGCAGGCTCTTGTAGCATTGATGCAAATCAGGCTGGTAACAGCAGCTGGAATGCGGCCACTACGGTTAGTCGCACCTTTACTGTAAATGCTATAGCGCCAACAGCACCAACTATTGGCACCGCCACTGCAGGCAATAATGAAGCCACTGTAACTTTCACTGCACCTTCCAGCTCTGGTGGTACTGCTGTGACTGGTTATACAGTGACGTCAAATCCTGGTGGTGTTACAGGCACAGGGGCAGGTTCACCTATTACCGTAACGGGGTTAACCAACGGTGTGCCTTATACCTTTACTGTGACTGCAACCAACGCTTCAAGCTTAACAGGCGCGGCTTCAGCTGCTTCAAACTCTGTGACGCCTGCGGCACCACAGACCATTACTTTTGCGAATCCTGGGACTCAGAATTTTGGTACTACGCCAACATTAACTGCTAGTTCATCAGCTGGTGGTGGTTATCCGGTCAGCTTCAGTTCTGCTACCGCTGGTGTTTGTACTGTCAGTGGTACTACTTTGACTTTTGTGACAGTAGGTACCTGTACTATTAACGCCGATCAGGCTGGTGACAGCAGCTTCCTGCCGGCAGCTCAGGTGAGCCGGTCTTTCACTGTTAACGCTGTGGTCTCTGCCGCCCCAACTATAGGCACTGCAATTGCCGGAGATACCCAGGCGAGCGTTGCATTTACGGCGCCGATCAACACCGGTGGTACCAGCATTACTGGCTACACAGTGTCGGTAAGTCCGCCAGATGTTGCTCCGGTAAATGGTGCTTCTTCACCGATTGTGGTGACGGGATTGACTAATGGACAGGCATACACCTTTACCGTGACGGCGGAGAACTCGGCTGGTACCAGCCCGGCCTCTGGTGCATCCAACTCTATTACGCCGGCTGCAACCCAAACCATCACTTTTGCTGCCCCAGGTGACCAGAACTTTGGTACAACGCCAACACTGATTGCAACTACGGATGCGACTGGTTTGACACCGACCTTTACTTCATCGACTACCGGTGTTTGTACTATTACCAGCGGCGGTACATTGACCTTTGTATCGGCGGGTACCTGTACTATCAATGCCGATCAGGCAGGTAATGCCACCTACCTGCCTGCGCCTCAGGTAACTCGCAGCTTTACGGTAAATCCTGTTATACCTGGTGCTCCGACCATAGGCACTGCCACAGCAGGCAATGCCTCTGCAACTGTGGCTTTCAGCGCTCCGGCTTCTACTGGTGGTGCTGCTGTGACCAGTTACACAGTCACTTCCAACCCTGGCAATATTACCGCCACAGGTTCTGGTTCGCCTATCAATATCTCTGGTTTGACTAACGGTACGGCTTATACCTTTACCGTGACTGCAACTAACTCAGCGGGTGCAGGATCTGCCTCAGCTGCGTCTAATTCAGTCACGCCTGTGCAGCCAAATTCTGCACCTGTGATCAGCGGCTCTCCATCGACCACAGTGTTGCAGGACACAGCCTACAGTTTTGTGCCTGTCGCTTCAGATGTGGATGCAGGAACGACTCTGACCTTCAGTATCAGTAATCAACCGTCATGGGCGAGTTTCTCAACCAGTACAGGAGCCTTAACTGGTACTCCTGCTGCTGCAGATGTCGGCACCTCCAGCGGTATAGTGATCAGCGTCAGCGATGGCACACTGAGTGCGTCTTTGGCTCCGTTCAGTATTACTGTGCAGGCAGCAAACCAAATCCCGGTGATCAGCGGTACACCGTCCACCACTGTGGATACAGGAGAGCTGTATAGCTTTACACCAACGGCAACTGATGCAGATCCGGACACTACGCTCACATT
>CBIMJC010000025.1:0-21387 GCA_966244125.1 uncultured Rheinheimera sp. | reverse complement strand
GAAGCCAAAACCTGTGCCTGGCGCGACCACACCTGATCCCATGCCGCGGTAGTTACTTTGAATAAGCGATACCATAGTGCCGTCTTTGTCGGCTGTGGTCATATAAATGGTATCGCCCTGATAGGCGGCCGGATTACCTGCATCAACACGTTGCGCGGCTTTGGCGCCAATTAATTTAGCGCGCTCTTTGCCATAAGCTTCAGAGATCAGGCCTTTGATCGGCAGCTTGTTAAAGTCGGTATCGGCATAAAACTTGGCTCTGTCTTCAAAGGCCAGTTTTTTCGCTTCCACTAAAGTGTGAATACTTTCAACACTGTTGTAACCCAGGGCCTTTAGATCGAAGTTCTTCAGAATTTGCAGCATCTGCAAGGCGGCTATGCCCTGACCATTAGGTGGTAATTCCCAGACATCATAACCACGGTAATTCACAGAGACAGGTTCTACCCAGTCCGATGTATGACTGGCGAAATCTTCATAACGCAGATAACCACCATTGGCTTTCATAAAAGCATCGATACTTTTGGCGATGTCGCCTTTATAAAAGGCATCCCGTCCGCCTGTGGCAATGGCTTTATAAGTGGCTGCTAAATCAGGGTTTTTAAACATCTCACCTTTAGCCGGTGCTTTACCATTGATGGTAAAAGTACCAACAAAATCACCCGGCTGATCTTTTAAACGTGGTACGGATCTGTCCCAGTAATAAGCAATCAGCTCGCTGACCGGAAAACCTTGTTCGGCATAACTAATGGCAGGTTGCAGAATTTGCGTCATAGGCAATTTGCCAAACTTCTGGTGCATCTCAAACCAGCCATCTACTGCACCTGGTACGCTGATGGGCAACATGCCATAAGGCGGAATATCTGTGCGGCCGAGCTTTTTCAGCTCTTTGGCCAGTTGTTTGTGGCTTAAACCTTTTGGTGAACGGCCGGAAGCATTTAAGCCATAGATTTTATTGGTTTTACCATCCCAGATAATGGCGTATAAATCACCGCCTATGCCGTTGCCCGTAGGTTCCATTAAACCTAAAGCTGCATTGGCGGCTATAGCTGCGTCTACTGCAGTGCCACCTTGTTTCATTATATCCAACGCAATTTGAGTGGCTAATGGCTGACTGGTGGCCGCCATCGCATGAGGGGCTATCACTTCGGAGCGGCTGGCAAAATCAGCGCCAGTAATACGGTCGTACGCCATCAGTTGGGGGGATAAAGCAATCAGGCTGCAGAGCAGGAGTTTTTTCATTCTGGTTAGTTCTCTCAAATACAGGAGTATTCAAACTAATCAGAGCTTGCTGAAATTACCAGTGGCACGCGACCAAAACCCGGATTAGCTGGCTGAAACTTGCTGTGCGGTTCACGCTGCCTGATTGTCGTGTCGTGTAGCTTCGCCGCAGGCTGTCCGCCAAATGTTCGTCCTTTATGTTGCAATGCCGCTTCGCCTTGATTGTGACCCTGCATTGGAAACGGAAGTAAATAATTTGAAAATAGAACCCGCGCCCCCTTCAAACCGCTGCTTCCGCACTGTATTGTTGCAATAGCCCGTTTCTTTAAACATAACAATAACTAAAAACTATGAACGATTTTATTGAAGTGTACGATGATGTCTTACCCGGCGATTTTTGTCAGCAACTGATCAGGCTGTTTGAACAGAGCCCTCATACCACAGCGGGGCGCACCGGCGGAGGTGTGGACACCAGCAAAAAACTGAGTACCGACTTGTACTTAAATCAGTTTCAGCAGTATCACCCTGCACTTAATGAAATTATTAAATACACCACAACTTATGTGGCGGACTATTTTAAAAAGTATCATTTTGCCTTAATTGGCCCTGTCAGCATGACGGTTGCGCACCCGACAGAGCAGCGTATGGTGACAGTCACTGCTGAAAATTATCAGCAACTTGGAGCCCCTCAGGCAGAAAACTTTATGCGCAGCTTATACCGGCTTGGGCCTATTCAGATGCAAAAGTACCAGCAAGGCAAAGGCAACTATGGCTACTGGCACTCAGAGGTGTATCCACAGCTGCCCAACAATGAACCTCTGCACCGTACCTTGTTATTTATGTTTTATTTAAATGATGTGGCAGAGGGCGGCCAGACCGAGTTTTATTACCAGAATAAAGCCATTCAGCCTAAAACCGGACGTATGGTGATAGCACCGGCCTACTTTACCCATACCCACAGAGGTTGTGTTCCGGTGTCGGATGATAAATACATTTTAACCAGTTGGGTGCTGTTTAACCGTGCCGAACAGTTATACGGTACCGGCGCCTGATTGCACAGGACGAACCATTTCCAGATGAGGAATATCATCTTCCAGATAAGGTTCACTGCAGGCGATAAAACCAAAGGACTCGTAAAAACGTTGCAGGTAACACTGAGCTGAAATACGGATCTCCAGTTCTGGCCAGCAACTGCTGGCAACGTCCAAAGCTTTATCCATTAAACCCCGGCCTAAGGCTAAACGTCGGGCGGTTTGTGACACACAAATACGACCGAGCGCAGGGCTGTTTTCATAGCTGACGCCGGGAGCTAAAACTCTGGCATAAGCCAGAATTTTATCGCCTTTTTTTAGCAATATATGCCGGGTTTGCGGGTGTAAGTCTTTATTGTCCAGCTCAGGGTAAGGGCAGTTTTGTTCCACAACAAATACATCAACCCTTAACTGCAGCATGGCGTACACCGTATACGAATCCAGTTGATGAAAGCCTGCAACCTGCCATTCCATGTGTTTGTCCTGTTCTTTTTTTAATGATTCTGGCTTTACTATATCAAAGTCATTGCGCTTTTGTCTGGTCGCAAAAAGCATGCTGTAGGGCAACAAAAAATTCGGCATGGAGCATAAACTTGAATCACACTTAGTGCATTCGTTTGATTGGCAACGACAAAAGGAGTTGGCATGTGGTTAAGTCAGATAGTCCAAAAGAAGCGCCACTGGCAGCAACTGCTGAGCCTGTTGGTGATCCTGCTGGTTAATGGCAGCTTTTATGGTATAGGTCAACTTCAACTGCAACAACGCCAGCAGCAATGGCAGCAATGGCTGGAATTACAGCCTCTGCAGCAACAGTCCTGGCTCGTTAGCGAACAAGGCCAGTTAAAGCTTTTATCCAATCCACCTGCAACAGCTACTGATTTTGTTGCTTTGGATGGCTCCAATCCTGTGTTACATCTTTCGCCTGAATTGGTGCAAAGCTGGAGTGCATTTTATTATCTGGTACTGAATTTGCCTTTTCTGATCTGGCTGGCCTGGCTGGCATGGATACGCCCGTATCAGCAGCAATTCAGACAAGAATTGCAGCAACTGGAGCAACAAACACAAATGTTGCTGACTCATCTGGAACTGCCTTTTCATCGGGAAACCAACCCTGCTACTCAGTTACAGCGCGTGTTGTTAAAGCTACAAAACTGGCAAAAACGCGACAGTGAAATTCGTCAGTTAGTGCGGGTGCAGGGCCTGGTGGATCATGAGCTGGCGATAGGCAACAGAGTGTTTTTTGAAAGCCGCCTGCATCACTATTTAACCGAGAGTACAGAAGTTGCATACGGCGCCGTATTTTTGGTGCAGTTGTCACACCCTGAACCTAATCTGTCGGTGCTGGTTAAATTACAACGCTTAAGAGGCTGCGTTGAGCTTATTGCTGAGCTGGTATCAGGTTGGCCGGATGCTGTAATGGCGAGACTGGCGGACAACGACCTGGTCCTGCTGCTGCCTGGCGTAACAGGAAAAGAAGCAGAGCAATTGGGCGATCGAATGGCACAGGTGCTGAGTCAGGCTAACTTCTTTGAAGAATGTCAGGATTTTGATTTAGTGCATATAGGTTTTGTGTTGTACCAGCAAGGGCAAAGCTCTTATCAGTTGATGGCTGAAGCCGATATGGCGTTAAAAACTGCCCAGTTGCAGGGACCCAATGCGGCGTACGGTTTTAATGATCCACAGAAGCCAAAAATCAAAGGTTCAGTCTGGTGGCGGACTGAACTGCATAATGCCTTAAAAGAAAACCGCTTTTTGTTAAGTTTTCAGCCGGTTTTTTCCTGGCAGGACAATGATGTATTGCAGCATGAAGTGCTGGTCCGTCTGGCCAGCAGTGATGGAGACAAACTGGCCGCCGCTTTGTTTTTACCTATGGCCGCTAATTGTGGTTTGGTCAGTGCTATCGATCAGTATGTACTGCTGAAAGTGGCCAAACTGGGCGAAACTGAAGCACTGGAGCATTGTCGTTGCAGTGTGAATTTAAATACTCAGTCCTTACTGGATGAAGGCTGGTGGCATTGGTTGGAGCAGCAACTGAACAAAGGTACTATAGTGGCCCATGATCTGGCGCTGGAGTTTCATGAACACCATCTGATCAAACACTACAAAAGCCTGAAACCTAAACTGCTGCAACTGCAGCAATGGGGTTTTGAGCTGATTGTGGACCATGTTGGATTGAGTCTGGATGCCACACCTTACACAGATGAACTGCCGATTCGTATGTTAAAAATTCATCCGGCTGTAGTGCGGGGAGTGGATCATCAACTGGAACAGCAGTTGTTTATCCGTGGTTTGCTGGCTTCCTGTGTCGGCAAAGATATTAAAGTAGTGGCCACTGGAGTGGAGCAGGATCCGGAATGGCAATGCCTGAAAAAACTCGGAGTGATAGGGGCTCAGGGTTATTATTTCAGTCAGCCATTGGCGCGGCTTATCGCTCAGAATCAACTGTCGGATTAATGGTTGTATTTCCATAATCCCCCTGCGGGATCAGGCCTTTGTAGGCCAGCCCTTTTAATGCCTGCAGACCTCCGGTATGAAAAAAGCTAAGGCGGCTGCCTTTGGGGATCTGTCCGCTTTTAATTAATTCAAACAGGCTGTACAAGGCTTTTCCGGTATACACAGGTTCCAGTTGCAGTCCCTGATCGGCAAAAGACTGACAAAACTGCCAGAGCTTTTGATCAAAACGACCATAACGAGGCTGATGCAAGGCCTGCACTAAACGCCATTCCGGCCAGGCACGGTCTGCAGGCAAAAAGGCTTTGATTTTGTCCGGCAAACTCTGATCTTTCACCACTGCTATGCCTAATACAGCAGTGTTTTGTGCACCATGGATCAGACCTGCTACAGTACCACCACTACCTACAGCACAAATCAGCAACGAAGCGGGACCTGCCGGAGTTGTGCGCATGTCCAGCTCGCTAATGCCCCGTACTGCAGCTTCACAGGTTCCACCTTCGGGAATAAGCAGATAACCCGGGTACTGAGCCTGAAGTTGCTGCACTGTATCCAGCAGATGACGCTGTTGATAAGACGCTCTGCTGACGGGAACAAGTTGCATGCCATAGGACTGACATAAAGCCAGGGTAGGATTATTTGGATCGGCATCCTCGCCCCGCACTATACCGACACTTTTCAGGTTGTTTTCGGCGGCGGCTGCTGCTGTAGCGACCAGATGATTGGAAAAAGCCCCGCCAAAGGTTAACAATCCCTGATATTTTTGTTGCAGTGCCAGCTCCAGCTGGTATTTTAGCTTCAATAACTTATTGCCTGAAATATCAGGGTTCTGACCTGATACATAACGTATCCAGAGTTCAGTCTGATGCTCTGCTAAAACAGGATGTTGCAGGTTTTTCCACTGCAAAGAAGGGCTTAGTTTCATGGTTTGTTATAAATACGGAACAAATTTTTTATCATTTTTATCGTTTCTGTGATAATTTGGCGTTACAATAATAATAGAGCGCACTGTAGGTAGTATTTGCCGTTATGTTAACAAAGCTATTGGCACAATTAAAATTCACCAGAAAACCAGGTAATTTGTATGCTGGGGTTCATCTGTCTGCCAATAGTTTAAAGGTTGTTGTTGTCACTCAGCAATCTGCAACAGAGCAGCGGGTAGAACAAATGTTTCAGGAACAATTTAATTCTGCCGCACCATTGCCCGCCGCCTTTAAAGCAGTGGCTGCTAAATTACCTCCGGGTTGCCAGTGCACTTTAGTGATCCCGCCCGAACGTTATATGGTGCTGCAAATTGATAAACCCGCTGTACCTGACGAAGAAATTTCCCTGGCTTTGCCATGGACTATCAAAGACTTAGTGACATTGCCCGACGATGACATGGTGCTGGATTATCTGGACTTGCCTTTGCAAAACCAATTGCAGGGCGTCAAAGTGAATGTGGTGGTCAGTTCTAAAAGCTGGCTGGCCGACATAGTGGCATTGTTTACACAAAATAAGCTGCAATTAGTGGGGATCCAGCCGGAAGAGTGGTTGGTGAGAAACTTATTGCCAGCCAGAAATCAGGCGCTGATGCTGGTGTCGCATCAGACAGGGCAGGATTTAGCCGTGCAAATTCTGCAGCAGGGACATCTGTGTTTTTCCCGGCGTTTACGTGGTTTTAACCGGCTGGACCAATACAGCCTGGAAGACTTGCAGCAAGGTGTATTTGATAATTTGTTGCTGGAATTGCAACGTTCCATCGATTATTTCGAAGGCCAGTTGAAGCAGGCCCCGGTCAGAGAAATTGCCTTGTTACTGGCCAATTCCAATCAAAGTGGTGTAGTGCAATTATTCGTGCAGAATGGTTTTTCTCAGGTGTTTGCTGTGTCGGCAAAAGACGCTGGTGTGCAGCTGTCGGCGGAGCAATTTAGCCTTTATTGGTTAGCCTTAGCTGGTGCTATTGAACCATTGTGCGCACAACAGGAGGTGAACCTTGAAGCTGCGGGTTAACCTTTATGTGCAGGCTTTACAGCCTGTTAAAGAAAAAATCAGTTTAAAGCTGTTAGTTGGTTGTACTGTCGGACTGAGCGCTGTGTTGCTGGCCGCAGGCTTACTGATGAATGCTCAGGCGGCTTCAAAACAAGTTGAACTGGCTGCGTTGCAGCAACAGGTAAAAAGCCAGGAGCAACAATTAAAACAACTGCAGGACACTTTAGGTAATCGTCAGCCGTCTCCTGCTTTGGTGAAACAGCGGACCGAGCTGAACCAGACCATAGCGCAAAAACAAAAACTGCTGCAGTTTGTGCAGGGTGAACAATTAAAAACCTCAGTGAAGTATTCTCCGGTATTTCAGTATCTGGCCAGCATAGATCCGCCGGGTTTCTGGCTGAGCAGCTTCAGTTTAGAAGCAGGTAACAGCCAGTTCAGTGGTTATGTCACAGAGCCGGAATTATTGCCACAATGGTTAAATCACCTTGGCAGTACCGCATTTTTTAAAGGCCATACCTTTTCTCAGTTCGAAATGAAACAAGTAGAAAAGTCCGAGGCTTTAGCCTTTAAGGTTACCTCATCCGCAGCCAGTGCCGCGACAGAGGAGGCCAAACCATGAGTGCGTGGCAGCAGCTGTCGGAACGTTTCAGAGCATTAAAAGAAAGAGAAAAGTACACAGCTTTTATTGGCGCCTTGTTGTTATGTCTCTGGCTTTTTATGCTGCAACTTTTAGTTCCGGCTTTTGAAGAACTGAGAAAAAAGGAACAACAAATTACCAGCGCAACCATGACCATACAACAAAACAGCAATACCTTAGTGGCGCTGCAGCAACAGGTTGGGGTTGATATTGATCAGAGTTACAAAACCGAGCTGGATCAGCTGAAACAGCAGGAGCAGCAGCTGCAACAACAGATTGCTCAGCTCACCAGTTATTTTGTTGGCTCGGAACGCATGGCGCTGGTACTGCAGGATGTGTTAAAAAGTAGCAACAATGTAAAAATGAAATCACTGACAGCTCATCCGCCAGAGCCTTTAACCTTTGCTGACCAGGGCTCTGACAACAAGGCAGTGATTTATAAACACTCCACTATTGTGGTGCTGACCGGGGATTATTTTGCGTTAACCGCAGTGTTGGAGCGATTGGATGCTTTGTCCTGGTCGCTGGGCTGGCAAAGTATTGACTACAAGGTAACTGAATACCCAAATGCAGAGCTGACTTTGCATTTACTGACTGTGAGTGACAATGAAAGTTATATTAAGTTGTAGCCTGTGCTTAGGTCTGAGTTTTGCTGTGATGGCATCTTCAGACCCCACCAAACCAGATCTGCAGATAGCGGCGCCTTTAAGTGCGCCAGCCACAGAAGCTGAAGTCACGGATGTCAGTGCAAAGTTTAAACTTAGACTGATAAAAAATGTACAGGGGCACTATATGGCGTTAATTAATGGTAAGTCAGTCAAAGAGGGTGACGACATTGAAGGCTATAAAGTGCTGAACATCAACCGCCAGCAGGTTGTGTTGCAACAGGCGAATGAAACTTTAACCTTAAGTTTGTTTAAAGCGATGAAAACTCAATGAATTATTTTAAGAAAAACTATTTCACATTAGCTTTCATCAGTTTAGGTCTGGCTGCTTGTCAGGGCCTGCAGGAAACTCAGGTGCCACAGCAGGCAAAGGCTGCCCTGGCTGAATCGCAGCAACAGCCAAAACCTGCAGCTCCTGTTGTCCCTGATAGTGTTACGCAGGATTTGCTGGCTCTGACCAGTCCAATGCAGCAGGTTCAGCCAGCACAACAACGTTTTAATGTGGCTGCCGCTAATGTCGATATCACAGATTTTTTTACCTCGCTTGTGGCTGATACCGACTACAGTGTGGCTATTCACCCTGCCGTCTCAGGTCAAATTACGCTGGATTTAAAGCAGGTCACACTGAACGAAACTTTTGCTGTGATTGAGCAGTTGTACGGTTACCATATTCAGCAGGTCGGCTCCATCTACAAAGTAATGCCTGGAGGTTTACGCACTGAAACCATTCCGGTGAACTATTTGCTGATGCAACGTTCAGGCAATTCTTCTATTTCTGTCACTGCCGGTGGTATTAGTTCCAGCCAGAATGGTGGACAGAACAACAGTAACTCTGGCAATAACCAAAATGGTAACCAGAATAACAACAACCAGAACAACAATAATCAAAATGGCTCTAATCAGAACAACCAGAGTGGCCAAAGTAACGGCAGCTCGGTTCAAAGTTTCAGCGAGACCAATTTCTGGAAAGACTTAAAAGAAGCTATTGCAGGAGTGATGGGCTCAGGACCGGGACGGTCTGTAGTAGTAAGTCCGCAGGCAGGTTTAGTCACAGTGCGTGGTTTACCTGCAGAAATCGAAGCGGTGCGTTCTTATTTAGGTCAAACCGAAGCCAGCTTGCAGCGTCAGGTGATACTGGAAGTGAAAATTATCGAAGTGACATTAAACGATGATTATCAGCAAGGTATTAACTGGACAAAAATTGCCGGCACTATTGGCTCGACAGATATTAACTTCAGTAACAACAGCTTTAATCTGGGGAACAATATCACGGCTCAGATTGGTGGCTTGGGCAGCATAGGTTTTGAAGGGGATGATTTTAGCGGTGTGATTAACCTGCTGGAAACCCAGGGCAATGCGCAGGTGTTATCCAGCCCCAGAGTCACAGCTATTAATAATCAGAAAGCTGTGATTAAAGTAGGTTCGGACGAATATTATGTCACTGGCGTCAGCAGCAGCTCTAACCTGACGGACACTACAGGCACTGGTACAGGCATCACCAGAGACGTGCCGATTCCGGAGCTGGAGCCATTTTTCTCAGGTATTGCACTTGATGTGACGCCGCAGATTAATCTGGACGGTGATGTGATTTTGCATGTGCATCCTTCGGTCTCTGAAACCACAGAGCTGAGCAAGTCGATCAACTTAGGCGGCACCAGTTCTTACACCTTGCCTTCAGCTCAGACCAATATCCGGGAATCGGACACTATTATCAAAGCCCGTAATGGCGAGATTGTGGTGATAGGTGGTTTAATGCAATCCACCATCAGCGACAATGAATCCAAAGTGCCGGTGCTGGGTTCGGTGCCTTTGTTTGGCAAATTATTTACCAACATCAGCAAAGTGGAGCGGAAAAAAGAGCTGATCATCCTGATCAAGCCGACTGTATCGTCCGGCAGTGCTATGCAGCAACAGCTGAAGCAGTCTGCCGATTTGATTGATCAATGGTATCCGAAGAACTGATTATGTTGTATTTACGCCATTTTGGTTTACAGCAAAGCCCTTTTAGCCTGACTCCAAACACGGCGTTTTATGTCGACTTGCCACAACACCACGAAGCCATGCAGGTGCTGACCACAGCACTGAATGTGGGTGAAGGTTTTATTAAAGTCACAGGCGAAGTGGGCACAGGCAAAACCATGTTATGCCGCAAGCTGATGAATGATGCGCCGGACGATTGGGTTATTGCTTATGTGCCGGACCCTTATTTAACCCCACTGGAGCTGCGCTGGGCATTAGCGACCGAATTAGGTCTGAAGCACTCCGACACGATCAACAATCAGCAACTGGTGCAGTTGGTACAGCATTGTCTGGTCGCGATTATCGATGAAGCTCAGGCTTTACCAGATGACACACTGGAAGCGCTGCGGCTGTTAACCAATCTGGAAACTGAACAACGTAAACTGCTGCAGGTGGTTTTGTTTGGGCAGCCCGAGCTGGATAAACGTCTGGCCAGTTACAAATTCCGCCAGTTGCGCCAACGTGTCAGTTTCTCCTATTTGTTGCGGGGCATGACTTATTACGAAGTGCAGTCTTATATCAGTGCCCGTATTGAGATAGCGGGTGTGCGTCAGCCCTTGTTTTCACCGGGTGCGTTAAAAGCACTCTGGAAATACAGCAGAGGGATCCCCCGTTTGGTCAATGTATTAAGTCATAAAGGCCTGATGCTGGCTTTTGGTGAAAATAAGCTGCAGGTGGATACCCGGCATTTACGTTATGCCGCCAAAGATACTGAAGATGTAAAAGATCATATTACTGGCATCCACCCAGTAATGCTTGCGGTGCTGGTGTCTGTAGCGATGATTACAGCTGCTGCGCTCTGGCATTTCCGGGGGCTGTGGTTATGAGTGTGATCAATAAAATGTTGCGTGATCTGGATAAACAGCAGCAACAGCATCACGACAGAGGTTTTGTTCATTTCAGGCCACAGCGTAAGTCCCATTGGCTGCTTTGGGGGGCTGTACCCCTGGCTTTGTTAGCGGGATGGTGTGGTCAGGCCTGGTATATGGAAAGGTTTTCCATAAAAACTGATCAGACCGCTACAGCAGCTGAAGTGCAAAAAGGACAGGTACACCCGCTGGCTGCTGTGGCAGAGCTGGTGCCGGAGGCAAAAAAACTGGCAGAAGTGACGGATTTGACTGCAACAGCAACAGCTGAAAAACAAATCACACTGCAGGATGTAGTGGCAGATCGTATCTCGCCGGAAGCGGCTGCCCAGCTGGCGAAAACATCAACAGCAGACACTGCAGCCACACCAGAGCCGGAATTACAGCCTTTTGTGAAGTTACCTGTAGCGGAACAGCAGGTTGTGCAGGTCGTTGCAGCAGAACCACAGATTGAGCCCACTGCAGATAATGAAACTGCCCTGACTGAAACCGGGGTGACAGACCAGGTTCAGGTTAACGAATTTGATCAAAGTGGCGATTTTACTGAAGAAGCACAGAGTGCAGCTGAAGCCGATTGGAATACAGCTCCGGTTGTTGCAGATAAACCCCGCACTCTGACGATAGAAAAAGTCCAACTGAGCCTTGAGCAACAAAAAGACTTAGTAAAGAAAAAAGCTCAAAAAGCGGAATCAACAGGCAATCTGAATCAGGCCGGCAGTCTGTGGCAACAGTTGCGCCAGCTGGACCCGGCAGACTCAGAAGCCTATTTAGAATTGTCGCGTCTGGCACAGCTGCAGCGTAATGATCAGGCTGCAGTACAGGTTCTGGAGCAGGCCCTTGCTACCGGTATTCAGGATCCAAAACTTTCTATGGCTCTGGCGGCTTTAGCCTTGAAGCAACAGGATTGGGTCAAAGCCCTGAGTTATCTGCAGTACGAACCTGATATTTTTAACTACACAGATTTTTATGCATTAAAAGCCGCCGCCCTGCAAAAAACCAGTCAGCATGCTCAGGCTGTGCAGGTGTTTCAGCAACTGGCGCGGCAACAACCTGAACAAGGCCGCTGGTGGTTAGGCATGGCATTAAGTTATGACGCCCTGCAGCAACAGGAACAGGCATTACTGGCCTATCGTCAGGTGGCCGTAAATGGTGTGGGCTTGTCCGCGGACAGCCTGAACTATGTCAAAAAACGCATAGCGGCGTTAGAGTGATTTTATGTTAAAACCCAGACTAAAAATGCGGCTTGGTGACTTGCTGGTGCATGAAAACATCATCACCGAGCAACAACTGCAACAGGCGCTGGCACAGCAACAAAAAACGGGCCGTAAGCTGGGTAGCAGTCTGATCGATATGCAGTTTTTAACTGAAGATCAACTGCTGCAGTTTTTGTCACAACAGCTCAAAGTAGATCTGCTGGACATCAGCCAACAGCAGATAGATCCCAAAGCTGTGGCCTTGTTACCTGAAGTCCATGCCCGCCGTTTCCGTGCTTTAGTGTTGGAGGACAGAGGCAATTCGGTGTTGTTGGGCATGAGCGACCCGGCCGATTTGTCGGTGCTGGATCAGATTGCGCCTATGCTGGCGCCGAAAGAAATTGCTATCGCTATAGTGCGGGAAAGCCAGCTGATCAGCGCTTTTGACCGCTTATACCGCCGCACTAAACAAATTGAAAGTTTTGCCACCCAGCTCAAAGAAGAATACGCCGAAACCGACGTGTTGGACTTTGGCGCCTTAAGCGACCCAACAGACAACGACAATACCATAGTCAAACTACTGCAATCCATTTTTGAAGATGCAGTGCAGGTGCGGGCCTCTGATATTCACATCGAACCGGACGAAAAACTGCTGCGTATCCGCCAGCGTGTCGACGGTGTTTTGCAGGAAAACGTGTTGAAGGAAGTCAGCATAGTGCCAGCTTTGGTGCTGAGGCTCAAACTGATGGCACAGCTGGACATTTCGGAAAAACGTTTGCCGCAGGATGGCCGGTTTCAGATCAAAATTAAAGGCCGTACCATAGATGTGCGGATGTCGACTATGCCGGTGCAGTATGGCGAGTCTGTGGTGATGCGTTTACTGGACCAGTCGGCAGGTTTGCTGACGATGGAACAAACCGGTATGCCGGACGCACTGCTGAAACGTTTGCGCCGTATTTTAAAAACACCACATGGCATGATTTTGGTCACAGGCCCTACAGGTTCAGGCAAAACCACCAGTTTGTACGGCATGCTCAGCGAACTGAACAAAGAAGGCAATAAAATTATTACGGTGGAAGATCCGGTGGAATACCGTTTACCCCGTATTAATCAGGTGCAGGTGAATCACAAAATAGGCCTGACCTTCAGCAATGTCTTAAGAACCAGTTTACGTCAGGACCCGGACATCATCATGGTCGGTGAGATGCGTGATCAGGAAACTGCAGAAATTGGCTTGCGTGGTGCCTTAACAGGCCACTTAGTGTTATCCACTTTGCACACCAATGATGCCATCAGCAGCACCTTACGTTTAATAGATATGGGCGCAGCAGAGTATTTAGTCGCCAGCGCCTTAAGAGCTATTCTGGCGCAGCGACTGGTGCGGCGTTTATGCCCGAATTGCAAAAAGCCCTATACGCCGGATGCTTCAGAACTCAGCTGGTTGCAGCATAAACAGATCACACCAAGCCAGCAGTTCTGGCGCAGTGAAGGCTGTCAAAACTGTAACCATACAGGTTATTCAGGCCGTATAGGTGTATTTGAATTACTGGTGATGAACCGTGAACTGGCGGACGCACTGCGCCGCAGCGACGCCGAAGGTTTTGCCGTGGCTGCCCGCAATAACGAAGGTTTCCGGCCTTTGGGCGATATGGCGCTGGATTATGCAATGCAGGGCCTGACCAGTATTGAGGAAGTGATTAAAGTTTCTGAATATCTGGAACTGGAAGAACCTGTCAGTACCAGTCCGGCATCTGCGGCTGAGCAAGGTCTTAACTAATGGCGACCTTCAGCTATACAGCCCGGGACAGACAAGGCCATGCTGTGTCCGGCAGCATTGAAGCCAGCAGTGAAACTGCTGTGGCTGATATGTTGCTGCAACGCAGTCAGATCCCAATAAAAATTCAGCTGCAGGAAGAAAAACAAGCCAGTGCTGCTATAGTCTGGCCATGGCAACGGGTCAGTATGACCGAGCTGATTATTTTCTCCCGCCAGATGTATTCATTGATGAAAGCCGGTATTCCTATTATCCGCGCTATTATTGGTTTAGCCGAAAGCACCAGTTCAGCCGCATTAAATACCGTGTTGCTGGATTTAGCCGACCAGCTGGAAAAAGGCCGTACTTTATCTGCAGCTATGGCGCAGCATCCGAAGATCTTCAGTCGTTTAGTGGTGTCTATAGTGCATGTGGGCGAAAACACCGGTCGTTTAGACGAATCCTTTTTGCAGCTTTCCGGCTATTTTGAGCAGGAAATGGAAACCAAAAAGCAAATTAAACAAGCCACCCGTTACCCCTCTTTTGTCCTCTTTGCCATTGTGGTTGCTATGGTGCTGATGAATATGCTGGTGATACCGCAATTCGCCACTATGTTTGCCAAATTTAATACAGAGTTACCCTGGGCTACCCGGGTGTTACTGGCCAGCTCCAATCTTTTTGTCAATTATTGGGAATTTATGCTGGCGCTGTTGTTGGGGCTGATTTGGGCTTTGCGCCTGTATATGCAGACAGACAAAGGCCGGCACCAGTGGAGTTACTGGAAACTGAAGACCCCTTTGATGGGTTCTATTATTGTGCGCGCTACGCTGGGCCGTTTTAGCCGCAGTTTTTCCATGATGCTCAAAGCAGGCGTGCCTTTAACCTCGGCTTTAACCCTGGTCGCAGAAGCTGTGGATAACGACTATATGGCAGAAAAAATCCGCGAGATGCGGAAAAACATTGAGCGCGGCGAAAGTTTGTTACGGGTTGCTGTACAAAGTGAATTATTTACGCCTTTAGTGCTCCAAATGTTAGCTGTAGGCGAAGAAACAGGCCAGATTGACGAAATGTTAACGGAAGTTGCTTCTTTTTATGAAAGAGAAGTGGCATACGATTTGAAAGCTCTTACGGCAAAGATAGAACCTATTCTGATCGCTATAGTGTCGGGCATGGTGCTGATTTTGGCCTTAGGTATCTTCACGCCAATGTGGGACATGCTGAATGCTTACAAAGGTGGTTAGTAAATAATCGGCAAAAATGAAAAAAACGGAAGACAAGTTTATAATACTGGGTAGAATAGGCGCTATTAGCGATAAACTAACAAATAAAGATATGGGGTTAACAGAATGAGACGACAGAGTGGTTTCACTATTATCGAAATTATCATAGTAGTGATTATTTTAGGTTTATTAGCAGCAACCGCATTACCGCGCTTCCTGAATGTAACGGATCAGGCGGAACAGGCTTCTATCGACGGCATAGCCGGTGGTTTTGCATCTGCTATTGGTTTAGTACGTGGCCAATGGGAAGTGGAAGGCCGCCCTGCCAATAACATTGCTGCGGGTCAGACCGCTGTCACTATTGATGGTATTCAGATTGGTATCAACGTATTGACGGATGATGCTCCGGTACTGATTGTGCCTGGTTACCCAACAGGTTTACCAACCAATACAACCACAAACTTCACTACGGCTTCAATTACTAACCAGAGCTGTACTGATGTATTAGGACTGGTATTACAAAACGGCCCTTCAGCCATTGCGGGCACACCAGTGCCTACAGCTGCTGATCTGGCTGAAAATGCTTTGTATGTACGTGAAGGGACTGGTACTTTTGCCAACGTGTGTTTCTATATCCAGACTGCCGGTTTAACCGCAGTTCCGGCAGCTGCTGCAACAGCCGATCAGACTGGTTTGGAAGCTTCTAATCTGAATGGATTCTATTACAGACCAGCCACTGGCGAAGTACGGGTTTTTAAATTTAAAGCTTAATTTTTAGATTAAACAGAGGTAAGAAGTATGAAAACTATCAACAAAACTCAACAAGGTTTTACCTTGGTTGAACTGATCATCGTGATCGTAATTTTAGGTATTCTGGCGGTAACAGCAGCACCGCGTTTTTTGAATTTAAGCCAGGATGCAAATTCTGCAGTGCTGTCTGCAGTTGAAGGTTCCATTGTTTCAGCTAACTCCATTGTTTATGGTAAAGCTGTTATTGCAGGCGACCAGTTGGATTTAACAGGTTCTGTTACAGTTGAACCAGGTGTGACTGTGAATACAACTTTGGGTTATGCCAAAGCCACTTCTGTAGACCTGCTGAAGTTGATTGAATTACCAGAAGGTTTTACTGTTTGGAGTACAGATGAAGATGAAGGTTTAGTGGCTGAAGATGTAACCACAGGTACTGCACCTAGCGTTGATCATATTCTTGCTGCCGATCGCGGAACTATCCGTGTTGGTCCGTCCGCTGCTGCTTTAAATACTGTAGACAGCGCGGCCACTTTATTATGTTATTTAGAGTATAGAGCGGCTCACAACAGTGGTCCAACTGGTACTCCGGTGGTTAAACCTGAGATTGTAATCGTCGATTCAGGCTGCTAAGTTCTTGTTATGAGCAGTCACCGCTGTGCTGGTTTTAGTCTGGTTGAACTGATTATTACCTTAGTGGTGATTGCTATCCTTGCTGCTACTGCGTTACCCAAATTTATAGGTGGCAGCGGAACCGATGTTTTAGTGGTGCAGGATCAGATGATTTCTGTTTTGCGCCGTATGCAAATGCAGGCTATGCAGCAAACGAATCACAATTGTCACAGTTTGCAGCTATCTTCTTCACAACTAAACCCAACGGGCTGTACCCTAACGGAAGAGAGTTTAAATCTAACCTTACCCACTGATTCAGATTTAACTTTTTCTCCCTCTATAGTGTTAAGCTTTGATTCTTTGGGCAGATTAAGTCCGACACCCTCAACTGTAACCACTCTTGTTATTTTGTCTTCCGGAGTTTCTGCTGCGCGTGTGTGTATTGAAACTGAAGGTTACATCCGCCCATGTTAAAACCTTGGTCTATTGCGCCACTAAAACGACAAGCTGGTTTTACTCTGGTAGAGCTGGTTATAGGTATTGTAGTGTTAGCTATAGCTTTAACTATGATCACTGTGGTATTGGGTCCTTTATATCAGCGCAGCTCTGATCCCTGGCATCAGGTGCGAGCTGCAGAATTAGGTCATAGTTTTCTGAATGAAATTATGGCGCGTTCTTTTGATGAAAACTCAGACAGAGCTGGCAGTGAGTTTCGTTGTGGCGCGAGTTCAAACCCTTCAGATGAAACCTACGAAGCAGGTGCTGATGTATGCAGCACTCAGCCGGTATTAACCACCCCTCCCTTAGCTTGTGCTGACCAGACTGCTTTTGTTTCGTCTTGCTCAGTTGCCCCATGTTGGGGGCCGGAACCTGAGGAAATAGGAGATCGTCTAGGTTTTGATGATGTAGATGATTTTCATGGTTTTGTCGGTTCAGGCTCGGCACTATTGAATATATTGGGTACGGATTTGGCAGCCAGTTATACAAACTACAAAGTTTGTGTGGATGTGCGTTATGGTGGTATCGAGTTAGGTGCCGGAGATAACGAGGCCGCAAAGCGCATAACGGTGAGTGTTGTTACTCCTTCAGGTGAGCAAATTGATTTTGCAGCTTATCGGAGCAACTGGTGATGCGAGCCCGAATCAGAGCTTTCCATGGCTTTACTTTGATGGAATTAATTCTGGTGGTTGTAGTGCTGGGTATTATGGCTACTGCAACAACCAGTTATCTTGGTTTGGGGGCCAGAATGTATGCTGAAGCTTCGGACCGGGACCAGTTATTAAGCCAAAGTCGTTTTGCATTAGAACGTTTAACCAGAGAGCTGCGTAACGCTTTGCCAAATAGCGTAAGGCTGCATAATGCCAATAATGGCTGGCAATGTATTGAATTTGTTCCTGTTGTTGTTGCCGCCCGCTACACATCTATTCCCACGGTGGCCCAGCCAGGTAACAGTATTCCGTTATTTAGTCTGGCCAGTGAATGGGCCCGATTAAGGACAGAAGAAGCCAGTTACATCAGTAACAATAAAACATTCCGTGTTTATGTTTACGCCACAGACAAAAGTCAGATTTATCCTGCAGCAGATGCGAACCCAGGACGATTTCACAGCCTTACATCGGGAAATTTATATAGCATAACTGGCACCGTCGCTCCTTATAATGTGACACTCAATCTTTCAAATAATGTCAGTTTTTCCAGCAGTTCTCCAAGCAACAGGTTGTACCTTGCCGACGAGCCTGTCAGTTATTGTATTACTACCGCAAGAGAATTAGTCCGCTATGAAAGTTATGGCTTTAATCCTGGTATTCCTGCTGTAGGTAATGGGCAGTCTGCTCTTATGGCAAATAATCTGAAAACAGTCCAGTCTGAGTTCACTATTGAAGAAGCGGTATTAAGCCGAAACTCTGTAGTACATGTGGTTTTAGCTTTTGAGTCTGGCTTTAGCGATAATTTGTTTTTTAATCAGGAGATCCATATTCCAAATGTCCCCTGAACATTTGAAAAAATCCACCAAACTACAGCAAGGCAGTGCTTTAATCATTGCAGTCTTTATTATTGTAGTGATGCTGTTATTGATTGGTGCTTTGTCAAAACTTTTGACCAGCAGTAGTGAATCAGTCTCTTATGAAGTGCTGGGAACCCGCGCATTTTTTGCCGCACAATCCGGCATGGAATATGGCGTAAAACTTTTGTATCCGTTTGGCGAAGTTGATTCCGCAGATTCCAGTACCGCTTGTGCAGGCATGAACCTATCCTTAGCTTATGGGAATATTGCTGGGCTGCAATCTTGTAACGCTTCTGTTTCTTGCCTGCCAGCGGTATCTGCTGAAGGAACATTTCATTTTCTATTAAGCAGTACAGGTAGTTGCAATGGTGGAACAATCCAAACCTCCCGCACTATAGAAATGGAAGTATGGCAATAGTGGGTGCTATAACATATAAGGCTGTGGGCTGTGGTTATACTCTTTTGCGAAAGAGTGAGGTAGCTGTATGAAAAAACTGTTGTTTATTGTGATGCTGTTGCTTACCACAACTCCGGCGTTAGCTGCCACACTAAATTTTGATACCAATAATGGCGTTAGCACTAACTCAGTCTTAACTGCCTTAAAAAACAGCCAGACATGCAAGACCTGGAATAACGAGTGGACCTACAATACATCGACCAGCGAATTTTTTTGTAATGCTCAAGTTGTATTTGCTAATGGTGATCTGATTCGTACAAATGGTACTGCAGTTACTATAAGAGCAAACTCGGGCATTACGCTAAACAATAACTCTGTAGGAACAAGCTCAAACAGAATAAATCTGGCAACTAATTCAGGGAGCATGCAAATCACTGGCTCTATGGTCATTTATGGTAATGTGCAGAACGGTAGTGGTAGCGGTACCATTCAAGGCAGCAGCTCAGCTTCGCGTATAACTATAAATGGTAATGTAAGTTCTGGCGGTAGTCTGAGCCTTACTAATGTCACTATGACAGGCCAGGTCCAGGGCGGCACCTCTTTGGTTTCATTAAACACTGTTAATCTGACAGGCAGTATCACGACGTCGGGTAACCTTACACTGCAAGCTGCAACTGTGAGCGGAACTGTTAATGCCTCAGGTTCTGCTTCTGTTACCAATGGAAGTATGTTGGGTGGCAATATCACTGTAGGGAATGGCCTGACAGCAACAGGTTCTGTATTCAACGGAAATATCCTGTCAACCAATGGCAACATAACGCTTACGGGTGGCAATGTGGCTGGAAATGTTTCTGCACCCAGTAATGCCATCACTGCAACTAATACAGATATAACAGGCACTGTAACAGCCAATGGGGATGTTGTTCTGACTGACCTTGAGGTGGGTGGCAAAGTAACCAGTACCTCCAATGATGTGTATGGAACAGGAACTGTTTTCGGTAATGGCATCAGTGGCCATAGCGGAGTTGAGGTGACGGGCGGGTCGATAGTGGGGGACCTTAGATCTGGCTGTAACAATATTATATTAAACAGCACTACGATGAGCTCAGGTACTATTCAAACCACTCCAACGCTGGGAAGCGGCTGTGGAGCTGATAGAGTTGAATTCAATAACAGTACTATCAATGCCAACATTCTTGGTGGGCCCAATAATGTTTATCTCAACGATACTCAATTCACTGGAGATATTAAAGCAAGGTTTAATGTTGAACTGGACAATAGTTCTGTTTATGGAAATGTCTCCGGTGAGCAAGGTTATGCATTACATACTGTAGATTTACAGGATTCAACTGTATACGGTGATGTTACAGTAAATACCAGCTACGGTGACATCACAGGCAACTGGCCAGACAGCTCAATACAGGGGCAATGTTCTTATGATTACGTCACGCCTTCATTATGCGGTGGAAATTCATCGCCGGCAGCCGACGCCTACTGGAAGTTTGATGAAACTCTGTGGAACGGCACTGCGAATGAAGTGCTCGACAGTTCTGTGAATCTGAGGCATGGCAGATCGCGCAATGGTGCCAATACCGCAGTCCTGAATCCTTCTCCTGCTTCTTGTACTTTTGGTGATTTCCAACGTGGTTCATCCTCATCAAACAATCCTCATGTTTCTATCGGGCGTAACACCTATTTCCATGATGCCGATGATTTTGGTTTTACCTTATGGTTGAAAATGGATGCGTCTCAGCAGGCAGGAAGTAGGCAGGTGATTTTGGCTTATGGCGACGAAGACGGTGTGAATGAAGAGGATGAAGGTCGTTTTGAGCTGTTGCGTACTTCAGCTGGCCGTTTACGTTTTGCCGTTCGGATGCAAAGTGAGGACTTGCGTTATGTGGAAGTGAATGGCGCAAGCGTGTTTGATGGCCAATGGAAGCATATTGGCGTGAGTTACAGTAAGCAGAATAAGCGGATCCGTTTATACGTCAATAATGTGCTAGTCAGTGATACACCCAACGCCACTATTGGTAATGGCAACAATGATCGCACACCAAATGATGGCAATACCGGTTTGTCTATTGGTGCTCTGCCTGACGGCGATCACGGTATCCGTGGTCAGGTTGATGAGGTGAAGTTTTTTGCTCACGAACCCACAGCGGCTGAAATTCAGGCTATGTACCAACAAACGGCCAGCTGCACGAATGAATGTTTTAATGAAAACTTTAGCAGTACCACCAATTGGTATCCAACAACCTTGAATAACAGTACTGCACCGTCATTGCAGACTTCTCCATCCAGATTAAGACTGACAACTAATGCACAGAACCAGTCGACCGCTATTACCTTTAAACGCAGCTTCCCGGCGTTAGGTAACAAGATGACGGTTGAGTTTGACTACTATGGTTTTGGCGGCACTGGAGCTGACGGGGTAGCTCTGGTTTTATCTGACGCCACAGTGACACCTGCGCCAGGCAGTTATGGCGGCAGTTTGGGATATGCTCAGCGTAACAATGGCAATTCCGGTTTTGCCGGTGGCTGGCTGGGTATAGGTTTTGATGAGTTTGGTAATTATCAGCTGCCTACTGAAGGCCGGGTTGGG
>CBIMJC010000024.1:0-21547 GCA_966244125.1 uncultured Rheinheimera sp. | reverse complement strand
AGAGTCTGGCTCACCAGATAGAGCTTAATTTGGGTAAAGGCACACTGTCAGGCCAGGCACTGAACTCTGCGCAGTTGCTGCTGACCGGCAATCACAGCAGCAGCGATTTTGTATTGCAACTGGATGGGGCTGATTACAAAGCTCAAGTACAAGCTGCAGCCACAGCTCAACCTAAGCAGCGCTGGCAAATCGCACTTGAACAAGCGCAGTTACAAACTCCGCTAGGTCATTGGGCGTTAACCGATCCGATGGTGATGGCACTGGATTGGCCGAAACAGCAACTTAGTTTGCCCGCGCATTGCTGGACCTCAGAACCTGGCAGTTTGTGTTTACAAAAAGCCAGCACCATCAGTAGCTCAGCCGGAGATGTTGCGGTGCGGCTGCAGCAATTCCAATTGGCAGTACTGGAAGCTTTTATCGGTGAGTCGCAGCAGCTTTCAGGTGAGGCCGATGCGGATGTCCAGCTGAACTGGGGTAAAAAGCAAGGCTTGAATGCGTCGGTAAAAGTAACAGGCACAGCAGGCAAATGGCAACAAACCGATGTCAATCCGCTGCAACTGCCATGGCAAAGCTGGAGCGCAGCACTGACGCTGACCCCCAAACAGTTGGCCAGCCAGTGGCAGATGCAGTTTAGTGAGGATCGTTCGCTGCAGGGCTCAGCCTCACTGCCCGATTTAAGTCAACAGGATAAAAAACTCGAAGCAGAACTCAAGTTAAACCGGCTGGATTTGAGTTTCCTGCGTACTTTGTTGCCAGAACAAAGTGAATTTTTTGCTACTTTAAATGGTCAGGTGCGCGCCAGCGGTACCTTAGGCAAGCCTTTATTGTCCGGGCAGATCAAGATCAGCGAGATGAAACTGCAAGGCCATAACGCGCCGCTGGACATAGAGCAAGGCAGCTTACAACTGGACTTTTTACAACAAAAGGCCCTGTTGACGGCGGATATTCAAAGTGGTGAAGGGAAAGCACAGTTATCCGGTTATGCCGACTGGTTTGATTTGGCCAACTACCAGGCCCGTTTAGCCTTAAGTGGCCAGCAACTGCCATTGAACCTGTCACAAGGTCTGGTCTATATCAATCCTGAAGTGACGGTACTGGCACAAAACCAGGTGGTGGCGGTACAAGGCACTATTCAAATCCCTAAAGCTGACATAACAATAGACGACTTACCACAAAATGCAGTGCAAGTTTCGGATGATGAGATCCTGCTGAATAAAGAGCTGGAAGTGCGCCGGGCGGCGGTGACCAGTTCAATCAAGCTGGTCACCGAAATGCGGCTGGTTTTAGGTGATCAGGTGAACCTGCAGGCTTTTGGTTTAAAAAGCCGTCTCAAAGGCCAGTTGTTGTTTAGCCAGAATGGACCACAACAACGCTTAAAAGGTGAAGTCAATATACTGGACGGTACCTTTCGCTCTTACGGCCAGGATTTACTGATCCGTAAGGGTAAGCTGATGTTCAACGGGCCTGCCGATCAGCCATTTTTAAATATTGAAGCCATTCGTAACCCCTCCTCCACTGAAGATGATGTGATTGCAGGGATCCGGGTCAACGGTCCAGCCGATCAGGCCTCAGTGGTGATCTTCTCCGAACCCTCTAAACCTCAGGCCAACGCTTTGTCTTATCTGCTGATGGGCCGGGATTTATCCGGCAGTGATGACAGTAAAAGTAACCCTCTGACCAGTGGCTTAATAGGCCTTGGCATAGCCAACAGCAATGGCATGGTCAGTCAGTTGGGAAAAGCTTTTGGTTTTGAGCAGTTTACGCTGGATACAGCCGGTACTGGTGATGACTCAAAAGTCACAGTCAGTGGCTATTTATCGCCAAAACTGCAGCTGAAGTATGGCGTTGGGATCTTTAACTCTTTGGGTGAATTCACCTTAAGATATGAGCTGATGAAAAATCTCTATCTGGAAGCTGTCCAGGGTTTAGATAGCGCTGTGGATGTGCTGTATAAGTTTGAGTTTGATTAGGATTTATCTGATTGCCCGGATTTGAACCCAACTGAACGGACAAATTAGAACTTTGATTTAATTGCAGATACGTTGTTGAACAGCTAGTATTGCTTTGCCACATGGCATTAGCGTTTTTCAACTTTCGGATTTTTTTTGCGCAAGAGTGTAATCAACTTCTAGCAGCAACTCTTTGCTGACCTTCATTAAACTCGAAAACAATCCGTTTTTGAGAAGATTCTTGCAACCAAAATTTGAGTAAAAAAAGTTGAAAAAACAAATATATATCCGCGAAATGAAAGTGTCTGATTTAACTTCAGTACGACACATCATCGACGACAATCAAATGTTTCCGTCAGAATATCTTGATGGTATGGCAGAGGGGTATCTGAATAATTCCTCGGAGGAACTTTGGTTTGTCGCTGAAGATCCTTCAGCTGGCGTCATCGCTATCGCCTATTGTGCTCCGGAAAGAATGACAAACGGAAGCTGGAACCTGTTGCTGATCGCTGTTTTCAAACAGTATCAGGGGCAAGGTGTTGGTTCACAACTCATTCAATTTACAGAGAATGTGCTAAGGCAAAACAACGCACGGATCCTGCTGATTGAAACCTCTGGTATGCCTGAGTATGAGTTGACCAGAGCCTTCTACCCTCAGTGTGGTTATCAGCAAATAGCGGTAATACCAGATTATTATGACCAGGGTGACGACAAAATTGTGTTTTGCAAGTCGCTGATCAGCCTGCCATGAAAGCCTGAGCAGACCTGCTGTTTGTTGTCCGCTTTCGTCAAGCAAAGCAGCAGATCAGTACTACAACATGATAAAAAAATGCCCGGCTGATAAGGCCGGGCCAGAACGTGGTCTTTGGATGGGCAAAGACTTCGGAGTTCGACAACAACAGCAGAACAGTTGTTGTCATAGGGTCACAACAGGTAACAGAGCGTTTATCCGCCTACGAAATCAAGTTGCCATCCTGGCAGGGTGCAGACTTCCCACTTGATTGCATATTTTTCAAATGATAACCGTTCGCATTACCAGATTGATAATAACAGCTTTAGTACACACTGCAACTGTTTTTTCACATTTAATTCAGGTCAGAGTTAAACAGCACGAAGCAGCAGGTGCTGATAACGCCCTATCGAGGCATAAGGCTCTTGTCTGTTGTATTGCAGTTCTACCTGAAGCAGCTTGTCAAATTCAGTTTCCTGCTCGGAGCGGTCGCGCAGATAGTCATGAAAACAACGCACACCAGTTTTTCCTTCAATGACAAAACCAGCTTCTTTGCACCAACGATACACATCTTCTGGCTGCAGCGGATTTTGTGGGCTTAAACTGACTTTTTTCTTAAAAGCCAAATCACGCAGCACATAGTTAAAATTGCCGTAAATAATATTGCTCAGGCGTTTGGCATCTTTGTTATAAAACATCAGCGACACCAGTCCGCCACTTTGCACTAAAACCCGCAATTGTTTGATGGCTTCAGCGGGTTCGTGCAGCCATTCGAGTACTGCATGGCACAGCACCATAGGAAAAGCCGGCCACTGTTGCTCCGATAATTGTTGTAAGGCCAGGGCATGACACTGAATTTGTGTATCAACACCACGCGCTTTTGCATCCTCAAGCGCCATATCCAGCATATCCTGTGACAAGTCGGTTAAGGTAACCTGATGGCCCTGCTCTGCCAACGCCAGCGCTAATTGGCCCTGCCCTGCGCCTACGTCCAGAATACGGCTTGGCTGCTTTAAATCGGCGCATTCAGCAAAATCACGTAACAGCACCGCCTGACGTAAACGGCCTTTGGTGGTCTGATAAATATTCTTCTGAAATTTGCCCGCTATACCATCAAAGTTGCGGTCCTGCTGTTTTTTACTCACTGCTTTCTACTCACCTGATAAATCCTAAGCCGGATTGTCGATATCAATAAATTCACAGACCACACCAGTTTGTTGCTGTACAAAGTCCGCCAAAGCCTGAATACCATAACGTTCTGTGGCGTGATGACCTGCCGCTATAAAGTCGATACCAAGCTCACGTGAGCTATGGATAGTTTGCTCCGACACTTCGCCACTGATAAAAAGCTCCGCACCAGAGGCGTAAGCCTGATCGATATAAGACTGACCACCGCCCGTACACCAGGCCAGTTCAGTCACTGCTTTATCCAGCACAGCATGCAACAGGGGTAAGCGGTTGAGTTCGGTGTGCAGACGATCCGCAATCTGTTGACTGGTCATAGGAATTGCTAAAGTTCCGCGCATCAGCACGCCGGACGGACTGACACCGGGCACAGCCTGCCAGCTGGTTAAACCCAGCTTTAACGCCAGCTGAGCGTTATTACCAAGCCGCGGATGCACATCCAGCGGCAAATGGTAGGCCAGCAGGCTGATGTCGTGTTTCAGCAAAGTTTGTAAGCGGCGTTTTTTAATACCTGTGATGGCATAGTCTTCGTTTTTCCAGAAATAACCATGATGCACCATAATGGCATCAGCACCAGCGGCTACAGCGGCATCCAGCAAAGCCTGAGAGGCGGTGACCCCTGCAACAATTTTTTTGATTTGGTTTTTGCCTTCAACCTGCAAACCATTGGGGCAATAGTCCTTAATCAGACCAGTTTGCAGTTCCTGATCCAAAAGTTGTACCAGCGCCTGACGGCTGATTTCATTCATTTGTTGTCTCCTGCGTGGCAGAGCGTTGTTTCAGCTCTGCCAGTTTAGTTTTTGCTTCAATCCACTGTGCCATAAATTGTGTGCTGCGATGCTGGTGATGTCTGAGCATAGCGCCGGTGAAATTGGTTAATCTGTGCTGTGGCAGCTGCTGTTGTACATCCATCAGGTGTTGCCAGACCCGGGGTTGATGGTCACCGCTGGCAAAACGTTGTGCCAGAATATCAAAACCCTGCTGCTGTTTTTGTTGCCATAAGGTTTCGTCCTGATACAACAGCACAGCCGCCTCTGCGAGCTCTTGCGCCTTTTCTCCGATAAGACCAGACCATGTGCCCTGATGCATCATGCCCTCAGCCCCCACAGCTGTGGTGACATTGGGTGTGCCCTGCGCCATGGCATCAATAAATTTGCCTTTTAAACCGGCGCCAAAAGGCAAAGGAGCCAATAAAACCCTGGCATTTTTAATAACGTCAGCCGCATCTTCGGCCCAGCCTTTGACCAGAAACCCCTCTTTCGGTTGATGCAATTGCGTCGCCTTAGGGGGTGGATAAGCACCATAAATATGCAGCTCAGCTTGAGGCAGCTGTTTGCGGATCAAAGGCCAAATCTGCTGCTTCAACCACAATACCGCCTGCCAGTTGGGTTCATGACGGAAATTACCAATAGAAACAAAATGCTGACGCTGATCGAACTCTGGTAAATCTTCAGCAGCCTGGGCCTCCAGCCAAAAGGGGCTGTAACACAACAGCTCAGCCGGCACTTTAAAATGCTCAGTCAACAACTGCATTTCCGCTTCTGAAATAATCAGCGTCAGATCAGAGCGGTAAATGGCGGCGATTTCACGTTGCGCCTGTTCGGAGTGCAGATCCTGCAGTGTCACTTCCCTGCCCGCTTTAAAAGCCTGCTGACGGGCTAATCGTAAAAAATGCAGATCTTCAGTATCCAGCAACCGCAGCGCATGTGGGCATTGTTGTTCAACACGCCAGCCAAACTGCTCTTCGAGCATAAAACGGTCAAACATCACTATATCGGGTTGCCACGCTTTGAGTTGATCGTCAAAACTGCTGTCGTTTAACTGAATTTGTTCTTCGCAGATCTGCCACTGGTTTAAATCAAAACGATGTGGGCTTTTCTCTGCCGGACTGGCAAAAATCACGCTCCAGCCTTGCTGACGGAACATCGAGAGCAAAGACAAGATCCGACTGCCCGCCGCTGAGGAATTAGGTTCAGGCCAGACATAACCGACTACTAAAAGCACAGACATAAAAACTAAGGTTCACTATAAAAACACAAAGGTGGTTAGTTTAACCTTATCCTTAGAAAATAACGAATTAGGCTGGTTGCTTTGATCCTGCCAGTGTTACCATTAGGTTTTGAGGTCGGTCCAGATAAAGCAGAAGATGAAAACAATCACCAGTTACAGTGCAACAGAAGAATTAAGTCATGCCATCAGTCATGGCGTTGGTGTTTTAGCCAGCCTGACAGGCTTGTATCTGATGCTGGAGCTTTCAAGTGCTGCTGATTTTTGGCGACAGTTGAGCAGTTGGGTATTCGGCTTGAGTTTGATTCTGTTGTACGGCAGTTCCACTTTATATCACTCAGTCCAAAATCTGAAACACAAGTTATGGCTGAGAAAACTTGATCACTCCGCTATTTTTATCCTGATCGCCGGCACCTACACCCCCTTTACACTGGTCAGTTTAAGAGATAATTGGGGATGGTGGTTGTTTGCTTTGGTCTGGAGTATTGCTTTTGCTGGCGTGCTGTTGAAACTCTTTACCGGCGCTAAGTATCAAAAACTCTCCATCGCTTTGTATCTGATCATGGGCTGGATTGTGCTGGTGGCGATAGACCCTATGCTGTCGCAGGTCCCTGCAGCAGGTTTGTGGTGGTTATTGGCCGGTGGCTTATTTTATTCAGGTGGTGTGCTGTTTTATGTGCAAAAAAGCTTATTTATGCACCACCTGATCTGGCACCTCTTTGTGCTTGCCGGCAGCACCTGCCATTTCCTGGCGGTGTATTGGTATGTGTTACCCCAGCCAGGGCTTTAAGGTTGCTGCTTTGGCAATTCAAACCAGAATAAAGCCCCCTGCTCTGGCTCACTTTCAAAGCCAATCTCACCATGATGTGCACTGATAATGGTCTTGCAGATATTTAAGCCAAGGCCTGTGCCTTCGGCTTTGCGGCTGGTGGAGCTATCCGCCTGAGAGAATTTTTCAAAAATACGACTACGGAAATTATCAGGAATGCCAGAGCCCTGATCTTTGACTTCAAAACGAATACGTTCTTCTCCTGCAGTTAACTGAACCTTCACAGCCTGACCAGCACCAGAAAACTTAATAGCATTGGATAACAAATTATCTACGACCTGCCGGATCCTGGTTTGATCTGCTTCCACCTGACATTCTGTCAGTTGCATCTGAAAGCTAACCTGATATCTGGCCGCATAAGGGGCAATACTTTCCAAAGCCTGCAACACCAGTTGCTTCATGTCAGTCGCTGCAAAACACAAACTAAAATTACCGGATTCAAACTTCTGTAAGTCCAGCAAATCATTAATAAGTTGAGATAAACGTTCACTATTACCAAGCGCAGTTTGCAGCAACTGCTGGTAGTGTTCTGAATCTTCTGCCACTGCTTTACTGGCAAGCAGACCTACAGCACCACGGATAGACGTCAGAGGTGTACGTAATTCGTGGCTGACAGTGGAAATAAACTCATCTTTTAACGTATTCAGCCGCTTTAATTCCCTGTTATTTTCCGCCAGTTGGGCCAGACTACGCTCTAACTGCCGGGTTCGCAGGGACAAGGTGGCTGAACTGTCCTGCAGGGCTTTGGTGCGATCGTCCACCATAGTCTGCAGTATCGTCTGGTTATAAGCCCGCTCCTGCACTGAATGCTGCAATAGTTTATTGATCTGACGCATATGACGCAGCCGGTAAGCATGGCCTGCCAGCAAAAGTAACAACAAAACCAGCCCCAGAGCCGGCAGTACCCAGGTGCGTTGCCACCACAAAGGCAAAACCTCAATCGTCAGTTCTGTTGCACTGTCTGAAAATAAGCCATGCTGATTTGAACCGAAGGCTCTGAACTGGTAAGTTCCGGGCGCAGGCAAATTGTAATTCAGTCTGGTGTAGCCTGTGTTTTGTTGCCAGCTGTCATCAACCCCCTCTAACTGATAGATAAACTGATTCCGCTTCGGGTCATGAAAATCAAGGCTGGCCAACTCCAGACTGATACTTTCCCCCGGTTGCAATTGGATATGAGACCAGTTTTTTTGCATAATGGCGGTTTTCTGCTTTTTATGATCTATCCAGATGGCAGAAATACGGCTGTTACTTTTGGTTTGATTCAGCCAGAGCCGCTCAGCCCGGACTATGACCAGGCCTCCGGCTGTCCCCAGATAGAAGTTGCCACGTTTTGATACTGAAAAGGCCTTAAAAATCATTTCTCTGTTTTTCAGGCCATCCTGCTCTGTAAAAGTGACTAAACGCTCCTGCTGATAAGGCTTTAAGCTCAGACCATCAGCCGATAACAACCAGATATTTTTCTGCGCATCGGTATAAGCCCCCAACAGCTCTGCTTTGGGTAACTGAATACTATCGCCCAGTCCTTTCACTTCAGATTTTTGCAGATCAAGAGCCAATAGTCCTTTTCGGCTGCAGATCAATACCGTATCGTCCGGCCCTTCGGCAATACATTGAATATCCGGCACCAACTCTACAGGCAACTGATCAGTCAGGGCCTGCAGCTGCAGAGTGGCCGGGTCAATGACAAAAACACCGGAATAGCGGGTACCGAGCCAGATTTTTCCCTGGATCTGCTGCACCACCTGCACTGCATCGCCAACTTTATGTTTGGCCATGTCCTGCAACCAAAACAGATGGTTGCCTGAAGGATCCCAGCGCATCAGGCCGTTTTGCCATAATCCAAGCCATACACTGCCATCCGGCAAGCTGATCAGGTCCCGTACATTTTGCCACTGGGTAGTATCAGCGGTTTGACCTGACTCCAGTTGCACCAGCTTCTGGCGCTGTTCATCAAATTGCCAGAGGCCGTTGTCCGAGCCGACATAGAGCTTTCCCTGATAAGTTCTGGTAATGGCATTCACCCGGGCAGGCATAGGCAGTGACAACACAGCTCCGGTTTTTCTGTTGATCTGATGAAACTGATCTGAACTCCCCATCCATAAAAAGTCGTCTTCTACTTTCACTGCGGTTAGTTGTTGTTTTGCCAGTAAAGCCGCTTGTTCCCCCAAGGCGGTCAGATCGCTAAAAGCCGAAGGCTGGTGCCGGCCATAAAACAGTCCTTTTTCTCTGCTGCCTACCCATAACAGACCACTGCGGTCCACCAACAAAGAACGGACATTAATGCCGGGTAATAATTGTCTGTCGTCGCCAAAAGGTTCAAAGGAACCTGAAGTCAGGGACACTTTGTAAATGCCGTCAAAAGTGCCGACCAACAAATTGCCCTGCTGGTCATTTTCCAGCACATTGACTATAGGGCTGACGGCGTCATCGTAAAAAGGAATAGTGACAAAAGAGGATGTGCTGCGGTCAAACTGAAACAAAGCACTGCGTCCGCCAACCCAAAGCTTGTTGCCATAGGCAAATAGCGCCCGCATTTCGTTGTTTACACTTTGCTGACCAAAGGCCTGATAAGCCCGGCTAAGTCCGCTTTGTTCAGTCCAAAAATGCAGACCACTGCTGGTTGCAATCCAGACGGTGCCATCATCAGTTTGAGCCAAAGCCCAGATCCGCTGGTTAATCAAAGGTTGAGCCGAATCCGGAGCACCTATGGTATACAAGGTGCCGTTTGGCAAAAGCCGCTGTAACCCTTTGTTCGTGCCTATCCAGAGCACACCGGATTTATCCGTCAGTAAACTTTGGATGTAATTGCTGGTCAGGACGAAAGCGCTGTCGGCTTTGTCGGTGTAATGTGAGATGTTTCCAGTGCGGGTGTCTACCTTGCTTAGTCCCAAGCCCCAACTGCCAATCCAGAGCTGCTCATTTTTATCCATCACCAGCGCATCAATATCGGGCACCAGCATATTGTTACTGACCGACGCAGGTAACACATCAAAAGCTTCCAGCTCATAGCCGTTGTAACGCAACAAGCCAGTATTGGTAGAACCTAACCAGATGTAGCCGTCTTTGTCCTGCACTATCCGGTAAATACTGGCATTGGGTAAGCCGTCATCGACACTCAGTCGGGTAAAATGAGTTTGCGCACACAACAAAAAACTGCAGAACGGCAGCCACAACAACAGCAGGATACGACAAAGCCTGAGCGTCATTATGTTCAGTTCTCCGACTTAATAAAAGCAGGCAGAGGATAGCGCAAATTAAACCTCAGCAGAGGACGAGCAGCAAATAGGTGTAAACAAACAATACCATAGCATGGCGTCCTTGCCAGAGCCTGAATTGGAAAAAATGCGGTTGTGCTTTATCTCGCTATTGCAATGCCATAAAATCGGCCCCATTAACGACTCAACTGAATACACTATTGAATTGAAAAGTGCCGGAGTAATACATGTCCACTATTAAACACAGCCGTTTATTGATTTTAGGTTCTGGCCCAGCGGGCTACACTGCGGCTGTTTACGCTGCGCGCGCCAATTTGAATCCGGTGCTGCTGACCGGTATGCAGGCGGGCGGCCAATTAACCACAACCACTGAAGTGGAAAACTGGCCGGGTGACCCGCATGGCTTAACAGGCCCTGCGCTGATGGACCGCATGAAAGCTCATGCTGAAACCTTTAACACTGAGATTCTGTTTGACCATATCCATACTGTGGATTTAAAACAGCGCCCGTTTCTGTTGACCGGTGACAATGGTCAGTACAGCTGTGACGCGCTGATTATTGCCACAGGCGCTTCCGCCAAATACTTAGGTCTGCCGTCAGAACAAACCTACAACGGCCGTGGTGTTTCTGCCTGCGCTACTTGTGACGGTTTCTTTTACCGCAATCAAAAGGTTGCAGTAGTAGGTGGTGGTAACACCGCAGTAGAAGAAGCACTGTATTTAGCCAACATAGCTTCAGAAGTGCATTTAGTGCACCGTCGCGACAGCTTTAAAGCGGAAAAAATTCTGGTAGACCGTTTAATGGCGAAAGTTGCGTCAGGCAATATTATTCTGCACACCCACCGTGAACTGGAAGAAATTCTGGGGGATGAGATGGGCGTCAACGGCATGCGGTTAAAATCCACCCAGGGTCTGCCGACTGAAGATGTGGCTGTAGCTGGTGTCTTTATTGCCATTGGCCATAAACCCAATACCGACATTTTTGCCGGTCAGCTGGAAATGAATGGCGGCTACCTGAAAGTGCAAAGCGGCACCGAAGGCAATGCCACTCAAACCAGTATTGAGGGTGTATTTGCCGCTGGTGATGTATCCGATCACATCTACCGTCAGGCTATCACCTCAGCTGGCACAGGCTGTATGGCAGCTTTAGATGCTGAGCGTTATTTAGACGCTTTGGCTAAGTAATTTCCAACTAGCGTAAAAGGGTAAATGGTGGTGATTTATTTACCCGAGTTATCAAACACATCGCTTGAATTCCCTCCGGTCAGTCAGGCGCTGACTGAGCCGGATGGATTATTGGCGATGGGCGGTGATTTATCGACAGCGCGTCTGCTGAAGGCTTATCACAGTGGCATTTTTCCCTGGTTTAGTCCGGGAGACCCATTACTCTGGTGGAGCCCATCCCAACGTGCCATCTTCAGACCCGGGGTATTAAAACCCAACCGTACTTTGCGAAAACTGCTGCATCACTCCAGTTTTCAGATCAGTATCAATAAAGCTTTCCCACAAGTGATCAGAGCCTGCAGCGCCCCAAGGCCTTCACAGCAAGGCACCTGGATACTGCCTGATATTCAGCAGGCTTATATCGCATTGCATCAGCAAGGCCATGCCCACAGCGTAGAAGTCTGGTCTGACGGTGAGCTGGTTGGAGGTTGTTATGGGGTGATGGTCGGCCAGCTGTTTTGTGGTGAATCCATGTTTAACACCAGGCCCAATACCGCAAAAATTGCCCTTGTGGCTTTACAACAGCATTTATCCTCCTTTGCAACAGGCTATATTGATTGTCAGATGATGAATCCTTTTTTACAGCAGTTAGGAGCAGAACCTGTGTCGCGCCGGACCTACCTGACCTTATTGGCCAATCATCAAGCCTTACTCTGCCCGGCTGATTCCTGGCGTGCGCAGGATATTCAGTTGGAGCTTTAAGATGTCGGGTTTAAAACTTGGAGTCAGTCAGCAGCAACAATGCAATTATCTGCCCGACCGGCAAGAGCGGTTGTTGTTTACTCTGCCAGATGAGCCTCTGAGCGCTGAGTTTTATCAGCAATTACTGACACTGAATTTCAGGCGCAGTGGCGAACAAATTTATACGACTTACTGTGAAGGCTGCCAGCAATGCCAGTCGGTAAGGCTTGAAGCCACAGCGTTTCAATTGAACAGCAATCAACGTAGGTCGTGGAACAAAGCAAAACGCAGTAGCTGGCGTTATCAACTGACAGAGTTCAGTGATAAAGAAAGCTGTACAGAAAAGTATTATGCCTTGTACCAGTCATATATCGACAGCAAACATGCAGGCAGCTCAATGTCCCCGACCAGTCCGGAGCAAATGTCTTATCTGTGGCAAGCCAACTGGTTGAAAATACAGTTTTTAGAACAGTATCTGGACGATCAGTTGGTTGGCGTTACCGTCGTGGATCGCACCCCTGATGCGTTTTCCGCTGTCTACACCTTTTATCAGACTGGCCATGCATTGGCTTTTGGCACTTTAGCTATTCTGGCCTTAGTTGAGCTGGCTAAAGCAGAAAACATCTATTTTGTTTACCTCGGCTACTACATTGAACACTGTCAAAAAATGAGTTACAAAGCCAGGTTTTTGCCACAACAACGTTTTATTGCCGGAGAATGGCACTCATTTCGCTAAATCTGTCTATGTTGCTTTACTTATCTGCCCTTTTTCGGCAAAATCTGCGGCAGTTTTTTGAACTACTGAATTTTAATAAGAGGCTGGCACGCTGAATGGCGAAAGAAGATGTAATTGAAATGCAAGGGACTATCCTGGATACCCTGCCAAATACCATGTTTAAGGTCGAGTTAGAAAACGGCCACGTAGTTATTGCCCATATCTCAGGCAAAATGCGTAAAAACTACATTCGCATTCTGACAGGCGACAAAGTCACTGTTGAATTAACTCCTTACGATCTGACCAAAGGTCGCATCGTGTTCCGTCAGCGTTAAGATCGGACGGAACCAGATAGCATTCAGGCTATTTGCTTCATACAGTATAAAGAAAAACCCGGCAATGCCGGGTTTTTCGTATTTTAATAGCGTCACTAAGTTTTACGCTAGTACAGCCTCTTCGTTGTAATCAAATTCCAGCTCATCACCTTTCAGATCTACACGCACATCACCACCATGTGCCAAACGACCAAACAGAATTTCGTTGGCCAAAGGTTTTTTCAGTTGCTCCTGGATCACCCGCGCCATAGGACGGGCCCCCATCGCCTGATCATAACCTTTGTCAGCCAGCCATTGACGGGCGGCGCCACTTAACTCCATCGACACTTGTTTTTTATCCAGCTGCACCTGCAAGTCGCAGACAAACTTATCAACAATTTGCAAAATAATATCGCGGGACAAATGTTTGAACCAGATGATGCCATCCAGACGGTTTCTGAACTCAGGGCTAAAAGTCCGGTTAATTTCGGCTAAAGCGTCGTGACTGTGATCCTGTTGTTTAAAGCCGATGGTCTTGCGCACAGTCTCCTGCACACCGGCATTGGTGGTCATCACCAGAATCACATTGCGGAAGTCGACTTTACGGCCACTGTTGTCGGTTAAAGTACCGTGATCCATCACCTGCAACAAAATGTTATAAATGTCTGTATGGGCCTTTTCGATTTCATCCAAAAGCACCACTGAATACGGGTGTTTTGATACCGCATCGGTCAGCAAACCGCCCTGATCAAACCCCACATAACCCGGAGGTGCACCTATTAAACGGCTGACCGCATGACGTTCCATATACTCGGACATATCAAAACGCAGCAACTCTACGCCCATAATTTTGGCCAGTTGCTTCGTCACTTCGGTTTTACCTACCCCGGTAGGACCAGCAAATAAGAAATTACCAATAGGTTTTTCTTCATTGCCTAAACCAGAGCGGGATAACCGAATCGCCGAAGTTAAAACTTCAATAGGCTCATCCTGACCAAACACCACCAGTTTCAGGTTACGGTCTAAGTTGGCGAGCACATCTTTATCAGAAGCCGACACTGACTTCTCCGGAATACGTGCCATTTTTGCAATAATGTGTTCAATTTCCGGCACATTAATCACTTTTTTCCGTTTTGACACAGGCAATAAACGCTGACTGGCACCAGCCTCGTCAATCACGTCTATGGCTTTATCCGGTAAATGCCGCTCATTGATGTATTTGGCAGACAACTCAGCCGCAGCACGCAGGGCTTTTTGGGTGTAACGTACCCCATGGTGCGCTTCATAACGCTCTTTTAAGCCCAGCAGAATTTGAGTAGTGTCATCCACGCTGGGTTCAACCACATCAATTTTCTGGAAACGGCGCACCAGCGCTGTGTCTTTTTCAAAGATGTTTTTAAATTCCTGATAAGTGGTGGATCCGATGCAACGTAAACGGCCACTGGATAACAGAGGTTTAATCAGATTAGATGCATCCATCACACCACCTGAGGCCGCACCAGCGCCTATGACGGTATGAATTTCATCAATGAACAACACTGCATCTTTTTCGCTTTCGATTTCTTTCAGCAAGGATTTTAAGCGTTTCTCAAAATCACCGCGGTATTTAGTACCTGCCAGCAACGAACCCATATCCAGTGAATAAATAGTGGCATTGGCAATGACATCCGGCACTTGCTTATTGACGATCCGATACGCCAGACCTTCTGCAATAGCGGTTTTACCTACCCCTGCTTCACCAACCAGTAAGGGGTTATTTTTTTTACGACGGCACAACACCTGAATAGTGCGCTCCAGTTCCATATCACGGCCAACCAAAGGGTCGATTTGGCCATTTTTTGCCAGAACATTCAGGTTCGCAGTAAAACTTTCCAGATATTTGTTTTCGTCAATCTGCACATCACCGTTTTCATCTTGCTGCTCGTCCTGCTGCTCGATTTTTTCGGTTTTAATCACGCCATGAGAAATGTAATTGACGATATCCAGCCGGCTGATATCGATTTTTTTCAGTAAATAAACAGCCTGTGATTCCTGCTCACTGAAAATAGCCACCAAAACATTGGCGCCTGTGACTTCAGACTTACCGGAAGACTGCACATGAAACACAGCACGTTGCAGCACACGCTGAAATCCGAGCGTTGGCTGAGTATCACGGTCAGTGTCATCTTCTGGCAATAAAGGGGTGGTTGAGTCGATAAAATGCGACAGGTCGAGCCGCAAGCGGTCTATATTGGCACCACAAGACTTTAATGCTTCACCCGCTGCCGGATTATCCAACAGCGCTAATAATAAATGTTCGACCGTCATGTATTCATGACGTTTTTCCCGCGCAAACCGAAACGCCAGATTTAAGGTTAACTCAAGATCTTTGTTCAACATACAACATCACTCCTAATCCACCTGAGTTACTACAGCAGTTGTTTGGCGTTAAGCCCGCTCCATAGTGCATAACAATGGATGTTCATGCTCTTTGGCATAAACGGACACTTGCTGAACTTTGGTCTCTGCAACCCCGGCTGTGAACACACCACAAACCGCCATACCTTCGTAATGTACTTTCAACATAATTTCGCTGGCTTTTTCATATTGCATATTAAAAAACCGGGTTAACACATCAATGACAAAATCCATCGGGGTATAGTCATCATTGTGAAGTATGACTTTATACATGGAAGGAGGTTTCACCTGTTGCCGGGTTTTCTCCACCACTCCGTGATCTGTTCCGTTATTTTCTTTATAACCGCTCATAAACTATAGCCACGCCTGTTCAAAGCATCAAAATTGCATTGATGAATTTTTTCACCGGACCCAAAGCCACTACAGGCTTTGCGGCCACTCAGTATCCCTTACCTTATAGATAGTACCTGCAACGTCTCTTTACAAGGGTGTAAAAAACTTGACTAGCTGCACAAATTATCTACAGTAAATGGTGGAGTCTGCCAGCAGCTCCCTGTTGCTCCGCCTTAGAATACAGAATTTAGCTAACTTAGAGAAGGAAGTAGTATGGCTACCGGTAAAGTGAAATGGTTCAATAATGCCAAAGGATTTGGGTTTATTCGTGAAGATGGTCGTGACGAAGACATCTTCGCCCATTATTCAACCATTAACATGGATGGCTACCGTACGCTGAAGGCCGGCCAGGATGTGGTGTTTGACCTGTCTGAGGGCCCAAAAGGTTTACATGCAGTAAATATCGCACTGCCAGAAGGTCATAAACCTGAATAAGGTCATGAAGCTCACTATCCATAGTATGAAATGCCGGCATAAGCCGGCATTTTTCTTTGGTATCTCATTAACTATGGTTCGTCTTAAAATTAGACACGGGCGGAGACAAGCCCCGCCCCTACAGTTAATTACAGTGCAGCTAATGCCTGATTAAAGGTATCGCTTGGGCGCATAGCTTTAGAGGCTAAAGCATCATCTGGCTTGTAGTAACCGCCGATATCTACAGCTTTACCTTGCACAGAGTTTAATTCCTGCACAATTTTGGCTTCGTTTTCTGTTAAAGCTTTGGCCAGTGGCGCAAATTGAGCTGCTAAAGCTGCATCTTTGTTTTGTGCGGCCAGAGCGTCTGCCCAGTAGAATGCCAGATAAAAATGGCTGCCACGGTTGTCCAACTGACCCAGTTTACGGGTTGGTGACTTGTCGTTATCCAGGAACTTGGCCGTCGCCTGATCCAGTGCATCAGCCAGTACCTGAGCTTTGGCGTTGCCTGTCACCTGACTTAAATGCTCCAATGAAGCAGCCAAAGCCAGGAATTCACCTAATGAATCCCAACGTAAGTGGTTTTCTTCAACAAACTGCTCAACATGCTTAGGTGCAGAACCACCAGCACCCGTTTCAAACAAACCACCGCCATTCATCAGAGGCACAATAGACAGCATCTTGGCGCTGGTACCTAATTCCAGAATTGGGAATAAATCCGTTAAGTAGTCACGTAATACGTTACCTGTCACCGAAATAGTATCCAGACCTTGTTTCATACGTTTTAAGGTATGACGGGTCGCCTCTTCCGGCGCCATGATCTGAATGTCTAAGCCACTGGTATCGTGATCTTTTAAGTAACGTTCTACTTTAGCAATCAGCTGAGCATCGTGAGCACGGTTTTTGTCTAACCAGAATACTGCCGGAGTTTTACTTAAACGGGCACGGTTGACCGCCAGTTTTACCCAGTCCTGGATTGGTGCATCTTTGGCCTGGCACATACGCCAGATATCGCCTTGCTCTACGTTATGTTGGATCAGCACAGTGCCTGTCGCATCAACCACACGCACCTGACCCGCCGCTTTGATTTCGAAGGTCTTGTCGTGTGAGCCGTATTCTTCGGCTTTTTGTGCCATTAAACCAACGTTTGGTACTGAACCCATAGTGCGTGGATCAAAAGCACCGTGTTCTTTACAGAAGCTGATGGTTTCCTGATAAACACCAGCGTAGCAACGGTCAGGGATAATAGCTTTAGTGTCTTTTAACTTACCATCCGGTCCCCACATCTGGCCAGAAGAGCGGATAGCGGCAGGCATAGACGCATCGATAATCACATCGCTTGGCACATGCAGGTTGGTGATGCCTTTATCAGAATTCACCATAGCCAGCGCTGGCTGTTTGGCATACACAGCTTTAATGTCAGCTTCAATCTCAGCTTTTTTATCGGCTGGCAGCCTGGCGATTTTTGCGTAGACATCACCTAAACCGTTGTTGGCATCGACCCCTAATTCAGCAAAAGTCGCGGCATGTTTTTCAAACACCTCTTTGAAGTACACTGTCACCACATGACCAAACATAATAGGATCAGATACTTTCATCATAGTGGCTTTTAAATGCACAGACAGCAGCACATCTTTCTCTTTCGCATCAGCAATTTCTGCGGCAATAAAGTCACGCAGTGCTTTTTTGCTCATGGCTGAGGCATCAATGATCTCACCGGCTTTTACTGTGGTTTTTTCTTTCAGCACAGTCACACTGCCATCCGCAGCCACGTGCTCAATACGCACCTGCCCCGCATCTTTGATCGTGACAGACTGTTCGCTGCCATAGAAATCACCGGCACTCATATGCGCCACATGAGATTTCGATTCTTTGCTCCAGGCGCCCATAGAATGCGGGTTTTTACGGGCATATTGTTTGACAGAAGCAGGAGCGCGACGGTCTGAGTTACCTTCACGCAGCACAGGGTTTACTGCACTGCCTTTGATTTTGTCGTAACGGCTGCGGGCTTCTTTTTCTTCCGCTGTTTTTGGCTCTTCCGGATAATCCGGCAGTGCATAACCTTTGGCCTGCAATTCTTTAATAGCAGCCACTAACTGCGGAATAGAAGCACTGATATTAGGCAGCTTGATGATGTTGGCTTCCGGCGTATTGGCCAGTTCACCTAAAGCTGTGAGGGCATCGGGCTGACGCTGAGCTTCAGTCAGAAATTCAGGAAACAAGGCAATAATACGGCCAGCAAGAGAAATATCCTGAGTTTCAACTTCAATATCTGCAGTTTTGGCAAAAGCCTGCACTACAGGTAAAAATGAATAGGTGGCCAGCGCTGGGGCTTCGTCCGTTATGGTGTAGATAATTTTTGAGGTGGTCATATCGTTTCCTGGATTTACAGCAAAATTAAGTCGTTAGCCAGGCACATCAGAGTTGAGGCAGCCTGTGCTGTTTAAAACGTTACAGTTACTCGCGGTGTCCGAGTATAACAGCGCTGGTTATAAGAACCTAGTCAGGGACCTACGCTTTACGACATAAGTAGCAGACGCCTGCACAGTGCCGAACCCTTATCCTACCTAATTGTCAGGCTAAAAAGCAGCGTCTGGCGGCCTGACCACTTAAGCAACTTTAATGATTTATGGGCCTTTTGCAGCAATTACAACAAAAGATCGGCTTTTTTGTTCATCTATGGCATAAATAGGCTGCCTTGTTGTGTTCTCTTCAGCTTCTTTTTTGTTCGACGCATTGATTTGAGGAATCTTTTTTATGTCCCGACCTTTGTTGCATTTAACTGTGGCCGCTGTGTTGTATTTTCAGGGTCGTTATTTATTGGTGGAAGAAAAAGACAAAAGCTCTGGTCGTTTGGTGCTGAATCAGCCAGCTGGCCATGTTGAGGAAAATGAAGATTTAATCAGTGCTATTAAACGGGAGCTGCTAGAAGAAACAGGCCTGAGCTTAGAACCTGATGCCTGGCTGGGTATTTCCCAGCTCAAAGCCGCAAACGGTCATTTTTATGTTCGGGTGAATTTTGTCTTTACCCCTGCCGAATTACCTGTTGTATATCAGCCACAGGATGATGATATTCGGGCCTTGCACTGGTTGAGTCTGGATGAGTTACGCACTCATGCCCTGCCCGTGCGCAGTCCACTGGTGCTGGATGCCATCACGCAGTTTGAGCAAAACCAGCTGCTGCCACTTTCCCAGATCAGAAATGCGGTCACACATTCGCTTTGATTAACATTTTTTGGCAAAGAATTTGGTGCTATAATCCGCGCCCGTTCCC
The DNA here is from genome assembly GCA_966244125.1 of uncultured Rheinheimera sp. Lineage (GTDB taxonomy): Bacteria > Pseudomonadota > Gammaproteobacteria > Enterobacterales > Alteromonadaceae > Pararheinheimera. Next base: position 2,221 of record CBIMJC010000024.1, on the reverse strand, counting down.
ATCCAGCCAGTTAAAAGTACGGTGTAATGTCAGATAACAGCAGCAAAAAAGTCATAGTCGGTATGTCCGGCGGTGTTGATTCCTCAGTCTCAGCCTACCTGCTGATGCAGCAAGGTTATCAGGTCGAAGGCCTGTTTATGAAAAACTGGGAAGAAGATGATAACAGCGAATACTGCGCTGCTGCCGAAGATTTAAAAGATGCTCAGGCGGTCTGTGACAAGCTGGGTATTAAGCTGCATAAAGTCAACTTTGCCGCTGAATACTGGGACAACGTCTTTGAATATTTCCTGGCCGAATACAAAGCCGGCCGCACGCCGAACCCGGATATTATGTGCAACAAGGAAATTAAATTTAAAGCTTTCCTTGAATTTGCTGCCGAAGCTTTGGGTGCCGACTATATAGCCACGGGCCATTATGTGCAGCGCCGCGAGGTGGACGGCCACTGGCAGTTATTGCGCGGGCTGGACAGCAATAAAGATCAGAGTTATTTCCTCTACACCATAGGCGAAGAACATGTGGCGCAAACCCTGTTCCCTGTCGGCCATCTGGAAAAACCTCTGGTGCGCGCCATAGCCGAAGAACAAGGTTTAATTACCCACGATAAAAAAGACAGTACTGGTATCTGTTTTATTGGCGAGCGTAAATTTAAAGATTTCCTGCAAAAGTATTTACCAGCCCAGCCTGGTGATATTTACACAGTTGACGGCGATAAAATTGGCCAGCACGATGGCCTGATGTATCACACTTTAGGTCAGCGCAAAGGTTTGCGTATTGGCGGCTTAAAAGATGGCGATGATCAGCCCTGGTATGTGGTATCAAAAGATTTAGTCAATAACCGCCTTATTGTCGCTCAGGGTCATGACCATCCCAGCATGTTTTCCAAAGGCTTAGTCGCCAATCAACTGCACTGGGTTGATCGCACTGGCCCACAGCAAGCGCTGCGTTGTACAGTGAAAACCCGTTATCGTCAGACCGATATTCCATGCACCCTGACCCCAATGCCGGATGGCACTGTGGTTGTGGTATTTGATCAGCCTCAGAAAGCCGTGACCCCGGGTCAGTCTGCTGTGTTTTACAGCGACGAGATTTGTTTGGGTGGTGGCATTATTAATTCGGCCATACAGTAATTTATGCAACACAGTATTCAGACTCAAACCCTTGCGCTGGCCGGTATGTGCCAGGCTCTTAAGCTTTTACAACAAGTCACCCGCACTAATGATGTGGCGCTCAGTGATTTGCAACTCTGTTTAGCCAGTATCGCGAACTTATCTCCGGCTGAACCTTTGGATATTTATGGCAAGGATCTGGCAAACCTCAAAGCCGGTTACCAGTGTCTGGTGGAGCAGTTAGGTGACAATCAGCGTAAAGATGTCGAGCTGACCCGTTATGTGGTCTCCGTCATTGCGCTGGAGCGCAAACTGACCAAAAGCCGCGACAATCTGGATAACCTTGGCAAACGTTTATCCCGTTTGGAGCAGCAACTGCAGCATTTTGCTATTACCGATGAAAACATCATCGCCAATCTGGCGGATATTTATGTTGAATGCATCAGCTCTTTGGGCACCCGTATTCAGGTGGCTGGCCAGCCAGAACTGCTGAAACAACCAGTGGTGCAGCATAAAGTCCGCGCTTTGTTATTAGCCGCTATCCGTGCCGTGGTGTTATGGCGCCAGGCCGGCGGTAGCCGTTTGCATTTTATTTTCAAACGCAAAGCCTTGCTCAGTGAAGCCAAATCCGTTTTACACACTATTGCCCCAACCCATTCATAGGAGCACCCAATGGAATTATCAGCATTAACCGCCATCTCCCCTGTAGATGGCCGCTATGGCTCAAAAGCCAGCGAGCTGCGTGAGTTTTTTAGTGAATATGGTTTAATCAAATTCCGGGTGACTGTGGAAGTGCGTTGGTTGCAAAAGTTAGCAGCTACAGCAGCCATTACAGAAGTGCCGGCTTTATCCGACAGCGCCAATGCATTACTCAACTCAATTGTCGACAATTTCAGCCTGGCGGATGCGCAGCGTGTAAAAGACATTGAGCGCACCACCAACCATGACGTCAAAGCCGTTGAATATTTACTCAAAGAAAAAGTAGCCAATCACGCTGAGTTAGCAGCGGTCAGTGAGTTTATTCACTTTGCCTGTACCTCAGAAGATATCAATAACCTGTCACACGGTTTGATGTTAGGTGCAGCCCGTGATCAGGTACTATTGCCATTGTGCGA
>CBIMJC010000023.1:0-22527 GCA_966244125.1 uncultured Rheinheimera sp. | reverse complement strand
ACGACTTCCTATTATTTTTAAACCGCTGGAGCAACCGCATTCGCCGGGCTTTAGGTGGACGTTATTTCAGTTTGGCGGCTTTTATTAAAAGCAAAGTGCCGGGGGCTCAGCAGGCTATTGCCCGTTACCGGGATGCAGCGGTCGCCAAAGCCAAACGCTCAGGTTTTGATGGCGTGGTCTGTGGTCATATTCATCATCCGGAAATCAGCCTGCAGGATGGCATTATTTACTGCAACGATGGCGACTGGATTGATAACTGCACTGCTTTGATAGAGCAGCAGGATGGTTCACTGACGCTCTATCACTGGACGGAACAAAGCCATACGCTGGCCGCTATGCCACTGGCAGTGCTTAGCGAAGAACAACCTGCTCAAAGCAAAGTCGCCTGAGCAGCATTATGCCCCTGACCCTTGAAGCTGCAGCTTTGTTGACTGCAACTTCAGGTGTCCTGGGTCTATACAGAGCTAACCCTGATTAAAATTTCCACAAAAAGCCATAAATCTGACGCATTTTTGTCATCTTCTCCCCCTACTCTCAACACAGATAATGGTGCTTACAGAGACAAAGCTATGATCAGTGTTGACCAAATGATGCAAACCCATCTGCCAAAACTCGAACAAAAACCCTGGTTAGCCAAACCGGTCAAAGGTGCTCTGCGCCAACTGCTGCACGAACAGGAATTTATTGCTTTCGCCAAACGTTATCCGCATTTGCAGGGCATTGAATTTGTAGAACAAGTGCTGGATTACTTTAACTTCGCTTATGCAGTGCGTGATAACGAAGTGGAGCGTATTCCAAGCACTGGCCGTGTTGTGATTATTGCCAACCACCCTATAGGTTCCTTAGATGGTCTGGCCCTGATTAAACTGGTGCGGGATATCAGGCCCGACGTCAAAGTGATAGCCAATCAGTTGCTGATGGCGGTTGAACCTCTGCATTCTCTGCTGTTACCAGTCAATAATATGAGCGGCGGCACAGAGCGTAGCCGGATTGACCGTATCAGTGATCACTTAGCCGCTGAGGGTGCACTGATTTTATTTCCTGCCGGTGAAGTATCACGCTTAAAACCCAATGGGATCCGGGATGGCAAGTGGCATGGTGGTTTTTTACGTTTTGCGATGAATGCCAAGGCCCCTATTTTGCCGATTTATATAGATGGTCGTAACTCAGCGATGTTTTATGGCGCCTCGATGATTTACAAACCTCTGGCCACCATGTTGCTGGTGCAGGAGATGTTTAATCAGAAGCATAAAAACATTGCAATGCGGATTGGTGAACAAATCCCTTACGACAGCTTTGCCCATCTGCAGTTAGAAACTCAGGCCAAAGTTAAACTGTTTAAAAAGCACCTGTATCGCCTGGCTAAAGACAAATCCCCGCTGTTTAAAACCCAAACTGCGATAGCTCACCCTGAAGATCGTATTTTGCTGAAAAAGGCTGTGGAAGCTTGCCCTCTGTTGGGTGAGACCAGCGATGGCAAACAAATTTATTTATACCAGTATCAGCAAAGCTCACCTGTGCTGCGCGAAATTGGTCGTTTACGCGAAATTGCCTTCAGAGCCGTTGGCGAAGGCAGTGGACAGCGCCGTGATATTGACCAATACGATAGCTACTATGAGCAGCTGATTTTATGGGATAAAGACGACTTAGAAATAGTGGGGGCCTACCGTTTTGCCAACACAGCCAAAGTGATGGCGGAGAAAGGCCTGGCCGGTTTGTATACAGCCTCATTATTCCGTTTTAATCAGGCGATGACCCCTTATTTAGATCAGGGACTGGAGCTTGGCCGTAGTTTTGTCCAGCCGCGTTACTGGGGTAAACGTAGCCTGGATTATTTATGGTATGGCATAGGCGCTTACCTGAAACAAAATCCGGATATCCGTTATTTATTTGGCGGTGTCAGTTTATCCAACAGCTACCCAAAAGCGGCCAGAGATCTGATGGTGTATTTCTACAGCCTGTATTTCCGCTGCCCTGAACAAAGTGCTGAACCGAACATTCCTTATGAATTACCTATGGAAACTATGAGTCAGTTACAACAGCATTTTAGCGGCGATAATTACAGCCAGGATTTTGTCCAGTTAAAGCACCTGCTGGCTAATATGGGCGTCAGTATCCCAACTTTATATAAACAATACAGTGAACTGACCGAACCCGGTGGTGTACGCTTTTTGGCCTTTGGTGTGGATCCTGACTTTGCCGATTGTGTCGACGGTTTGGTGCTGGTGGACATGACAAAACTTAAGGACAATAAAAAAGCCCGTTATATTGCCTGAGCCAGTGCGAAGAGCAGCCTGAGCAGAACTCTTCAGGCTGCTTTTATAGTTCCCACCCACCACTTTTTTGTTTTATATCAATAAAAACCCTAAACAGAGTAAGGCTTTATAGCAACTATTGATCTGGGGCAAAGTTTCATAACACCAGAAGCGCAGAATGACGCCAGTTTCTTAAGTCAAGGATCATTCTGATGAAAACAAGTTATAAAACAATAGCCTCGTTATTATTAGCCGCCTCTGCAGCTCCAGCTCTGGCCAACTGGTCAGTCAATGTGGGAGCTATTAGTGTTGCACCTCAAGACTCCAGTACTCATCTGAATGTGGTGGAAACAGTAGCAGGTTTGCCAGCCAACTCCACTGAAGTCACAGTGAATACCAACACCCAATTGGGCATTACGATAGACTACCAACTGGATAAAAACTGGACGCTGGAACTGATAGCGGCCACCCCATTCAGCCATGATGTAAAAGTAAAAGGTTCAGCCATAGATGGTTTGGCTTTGGGCAGCAGCAAACATTTACCTCCAACTTTATTAGCTCAGTACCACCTTGATCTGGGTGACAGCAGATTCGATCCTTTTATAGGCTTAGGTGTTAATTACACCAACTTCTTTCAGGAAGAAGTATCGGCTGAGTTAATAAACACCTTAGAGGCGTTAAATGTGACTAACGCAAATGACAAGGTAGAGCTGAAATTAAAAGACTCATGGGGATTGGCGATGCAGGCTGGTGTCAATATCAAACTGGCAGAGCAATGGAGTGCTCATCTGATGCTAAGTAAAATGGATATAGATACCGAAGGTCGTGTGCTGGTAAACGACAACAGTATCCAATCCGTTGACGTCAGTATCGATCCTTATGTCTGGATGCTTGGCGCACGTTATTCGTTTTAAAAATTGCAGACACCTCTTCAGACTCAGCAGACCCCCTGAGTCTGAAGGGTGATTCAGGACGCCATGGCCAGCTTTTCCAGATAGAGTTGCGGCAAATGAAACTGAATACCGATAGAAAGGCCACGTTCCTCCAGCCTGGAGTTACGTACCTCCCCCTGGATCTGCTGATTGATACCTACTTTTTCGCAATTGATATGCAGAACTACAGGTGCCAGATTCACCTTACTGCCCTGATGCGACGGGTCGAATAAAAAGCGGCAACCACGGCTGGACACATCAATCAAATGCCCCTGAAAAGTACGGGCATGTTGCACGACTTCCAGATCCAGCCGTACCGAAGCTGGAATAAAAATACTGTTACGTTTTTCGTTGCGTAAAGCACGGCGTTGGATCACAGCTGGAAAACTGACTACCACCAGTTTGTCCGGGAAACGCATCAGTTGCAGCAACTCTGATTTAAAGGCAAAACACTCACCGACTGAGTCTTCGACTAAAAAGCGACAGACCACAGCTAGGCCATTGATAAAAAACCGCTCCGGCAACATATCGTCATCAATTCGGAATAACACATATTTACCGGCTTTATAGCCTACCAATTCACAGCTGCAACGACTCTTCCGCTGGTCCAGTAACTCCAGGTCAAAACGTTGGCCAATTTTGACATGCGACAACCATTCCTTGTTGTCCTGTGGTACAGAACTCACTGCTACTTGCATACCTTATCCTTCAGGTTTCACCGACTTCGTGTCGGCAATCTCACTTCAACAGGTGACTAAAAAGAGCAGCGACTAGTTTGTAAAAAAATGTTTCGGGGATCAAGATAAAAATGAAAAAAACTGCAGAACAATACACTTCAAATTGAATATTTAAAAAATATGCAACAAAAACAACAAAACCTGCCGTAGCAGGTTCTGTTGTTTTTCATTTTTTCGCGATTAGCCTAACCAGACCCTGGCGTTGCGGAACATCCGCATCCACGGGCTGTCTTCCTGCCATTCATCCGGATGCCAGCTATTCGCCACAGTGCGGAATACCCGCTCAGGGTGAGGCATCATGATAGTCACGCGGCCATCTGTCGTCGTTAACGAGGTAATACCCAGCGGTGAACCGTTTGGATTCGACGGGTATTGAGTCGTCACATTGCCGTAGTTATCAACAAAACGTAACGCCACTGTGCCGCTTTGATCGGCCGCCTGCAATGCAGCTTGTGACGCAAACTCGGCATGACCTTCACCATGAGAGACAGCGATAGGCATACGGGAACCGGCCATACCTTTAAAGAATAACGAGGCACTTTCCTGCACTTCCACCAGACTGAAACGGGCTTCAAAACGTTCTGACTTGTTACGGACAAAACGTGGCCACAAATCAGCACCTGGGATCAGGCTCTTCAGATTCGACATCATCTGACAACCGTTACAGACGCCTAAACTGAAGGTGCTTTCGCGTTCGAAAAACGCGGCAAATTCAGCACGGGCTTTGTCGTTAAACAGCACTGACTTGGCCCAGCCTTCGCCAGCCCCTAACACGTCACCGTAGGAGAAACCGCCGCACGCAACTAAACCGTTAAATTCAGCTAAAGAACGACGACCTGACAATATGTCGCTCATATGCACGTCAACCGCATTAAAGCCTGCTCTGTTGTAGGCTGCCGCCATCTCAACATGAGAGTTCACACCCTGCTCACGCAATATAGCGACTTTCGGCTGTACGCCTTTGAGGATATAAGGTGCAGCCACATCTTCGTTCAGATCAAAACTTAATTTTGCATTTAAGCCAGGGTCTGTCACGTCCGCTTTGGCGACAAATTCCTGACGGGCGCCTTCAGGGTTATCACGCATCAGCTGCATCTGATAGGTGGTTTCAGCCCAAATGGTACGTAAGGTAGTACGGCTGTTGCTGTACACCAGCTGGTCGCCACGACTGATCTGAATTTGATCGTCCGTGGTCACTTCACCTAATAAATGCGAAACCGCAGATAAGTTATGCTGAGCTAAAATCGCCTGCACCACAGGCAAATCGCTGTTTGCAACTTGAATGACAGCACCTAACTCTTCACTAAACAGCACGGCCAGGTTATCTGCGCCTAAAGCCTGGATATCTACTTTCACACCAGCTTTACCGGCAAAAGCCATTTCAGCCAGAGTGACAAATAAACCACCGTCAGAGCGGTCGTGGTAAGCCAGTAATTTCTGCTGGGCCACTAAAGCCTGCACCGCCTGATAGAAGTTCATCAGTAATTCAGGGCTTTCCAAATCCGGCGCTGTTTGGCCTAACTGTTTGTAAACCTGAGCTAAACAGGACGCGCCTAAACGGTTGGCGCCCTGACCTAAATCCAACAGGATCAGGCTGCTTGCGCCTTTGTCGGTGCGCAGCTGTGGTGTTACAGTGCGGCGTACATCTTCAACACGGGCAAAAGCTGTGATAATCAGTGATAAAGGTGAAGTGACTGTCTTCTGCTCACCATCCTGTTGCCAGCTGGTTTTCATCGACATCGAGTCTTTACCTACAGGGATAGTTAACCCCATAGCAGGACATAACTCTTCGCCTATGGCTTTCACCGCCTGATACAAACCAGCGTCTTCACCAGGGTGACCTGCTGCCGACATCCAGTTCGCCGACAGTTTAATGTGTTTAATATCACCAATCTGAGTGGCTGCAATGTTAGTAATAGATTCAGCCACAGCCAAACGGGCAGAAGCAGCGAAGTCTAATAAAGCCACAGGAGTACGTTCACCCATCGACATGGCTTCACCATGGTAAGTGTCATACGATGCTGCAGTGACACCACAGTTGGCTACCGGCACCTGCCATGGCCCCACCATCTGATCACGCGCTACTAAACCTGTGACTGTGCGATCACCTATGGTGATCAGGAAAGTTTTTTCAGCAATAGTAGGTAAACGTAATAAACGCTCAGCGGCGTCGGCCACAGTCACGCCATTCAGATCTAAAGCTTTACCTTCGGTGACCTGACTCTTTACATCACGGTGCATTTTAGGTGCTTTGCCCAGCAGCACGTTCAATGGCAAATCAATAGGCGTATTACCAAAATGCTGGTCTGATAAAGTCAGGTGATGTTCTGCAGTGGCTTCGCCTACTACGGCATAAGGTGCACGTTCACGCTTACAAATCTGTTCGAATACCGGCATACGGTCGGCAGGGATAGCCATCACGTAACGCTCTTGTGATTCGTTACACCAGATCTCCAGTGGTGACATACCAGGTTCGTCGTTAGGTACGTTACGTAATTCGAACTTACCGCCGACGCCACCGTCATTCACCAACTCAGGGAAGGCATTGGATAAACCGCCTGCACCTACGTCATGGATAAAACAAATAGGGTTTTGATCGCCCAGCTGCCAGCAGCGGTCTATCACTTCCTGGCAACGGCGTTCAATTTCAGGGTTTTCACGTTGTACTGAAGCAAAGTCCAAATCTTCAGCCGACTGGCCTGACGCCATAGACGAAGCAGCACCACCACCCAAACCAATATTCATCGCCGGGCCACCCAGCACCACTAACTTGGCGCCAACAGGCATTTGACCTTTTTGCACGTGCTCAGCACGGATATTGCCCATACCACCGGCAATCATAATAGGCTTGTGGTAACCACGTACTTCTTCGCCGTTGTGGCTTGGTACTTTTTCTTCGTAAGTTCGGAAGTAACCGAGAATATTCGGACGGCCAAACTCGTTGTTAAAGGCAGCGCCCCCCAAAGGGCCTTCGGTCATGATATCTAAAGCTGTAACTATCCGATCCGGTTTACCAAAATCGGTTTCCCAGGGTTGTTCAAAACCCGGAATACGTAAGTTCGATACGGAGAAACCTGTCAAGCCGGCTTTTGGCTTGGCACCAACACCTGTTGCACCTTCATCACGGATTTCACCACCAGAACCTGTAGCAGCGCCCGGGAATGGAGAAATAGCAGTAGGATGGTTGTGAGTTTCCACTTTCATCAACACATGAATATCTTCATGGTTGTAGCCATATTCCTGAGTGTCTGCAGACGGGAAAAAACGACCGGCTTTTGAGCCTGTCATTACAGCGGCGTTGTCTTTATAAGCAGACAACACATGATCCGGCGTTTTCTCAAAGGTATTTTTGATCATCTTAAACAGCGACTTCGGCTGTTGTTCACCGTCTATGGTCCAGTCGGCGTTAAAAATTTTATGACGGCAGTGCTCAGAGTTGGCCTGCGCAAACATATAAAGCTCAATATCATTTGGATTGCGGCCCAACTGATTAAAATTGGTCACCAGATAATCGATTTCATCGTCGGCTAAAGCCAGGCCCATCTCGATATTGGCTTTGACTAAAGCTTCACGGCCACCTTTGATAATATCCACTGAACTTAAAGGCGCTGGCTCAGCTTTATGGAATAAAGCAGAGGCTTGTTCAAACTCGCTGAACACCACTTCCATCATACGGTCGTGCACTAAACCTTTAAGTTGCTGTAACTGCGCTTCAGTTAAAGTGGCTGTGGTCTGGATATAATAAGCCACACCACGTTCTAAACGTTTGACCTGACTCAGGCCACAGTTTTTGGCGATATCAGTCGCTTTGGATGACCATGGAGAGATAGTGCCAGGGCGTGGCGTCACCAGCAGCAATAAACCTTCAGGGCTATGGCTGACGATAGTAGGTCCGTAAGTCAGCAACTTGCTTAAGGTTGTCTGTTGCTCAGCCGACAGTTCGCTGCTTAAATCAGCAAAATGCATAAATTCGGCATACACAGCATTCACAGGCAAATTGGCTTTAATACAAAGATCGAGGAACTTCTGAACTCTAAACTCGGACAGTGCAGGTGCACCACGCAGGATCAACATAGGTTTTTTTTCCGTTGGTTGAGCGACAATGGAACCCAAAATCAGGCGCCGCATTATAAAGAAAAAACGCTGGCAATGGTATGAATAAGATCTGACGACCAGCAGGAATTTTGGTATAAATGGCGCTCTTTTTGATGAAAGGCAGAACCGGATGATTCGATTTGGTATTTCAGCAGCTGTATTAACAGCAGTAGTTTCTTGTACTCCGGTACAGGAACCTGTACAGCTTCATGAAATTTATCAAAGAGATAGCCTTCGTGTTGGTATTTTAAACAGCCCTACCAGCTATTACGTCGGGGCTGATGGCCCAACAGGTTACGACTACGAATTATCAGTGGCTTTAGCTGAAAAATTAGGGGTGGAACTGGAGCTCTTCCCCAGTTATCAGCGCGAAGAGCTGCTGCAAAAACTGGACTCAGGTCAGGTCGATTATATTGCAGGTGGTTTAGCTGTCACCGAAAGCCGGAAACAGAAATACCGCATAGCGCCCGCTTATTTATGGCGAAACGAAGTGCTGGTGTACCGTAAAGGCCAGGACAAGCCAAATAGTTTTGCAGATATCAAAGAGCCCATTCTGGTGCCCAAAGACAGCTCTCTGGCTGAAACTTTAACTGCTGTGCAAAAAGAACATCCCCAGTTGCAATGGCAGGAAAGTGAATCCGAAGATGCTGATGAGCTGTTGCAACAGGTTGAAGACGGCAAAATTCCTTATACCCTGGTCGACTCCAATTTATTGGCAGTGAATCAGCGTTTTTTCCCCAACTTAACAGTGGCCTTTAAAGTCAAAGAACAACAGCCGGTCGCCTGGCTGTTAAGTAATAAAGCAGACGATTCCTTTTGGGCCGTATTAATTGAATTTTTTGGCCAGAATTATCAGTCCGGTGATTTATTGAGCCTGGAAGATAAATACTTTGGCCATATCCGCCGTTTTGACTCTGTTGCGACCCTGGATTACATCAAAGCCATTGAAAAAGATTTACCCCGTTATCAGCCGTTATTTGAAAAATATGCAGGCAACTTCGACTGGCGTTTACTGGCCGCTATCGGCTATCAGGAATCGAACTGGCGGCCTGATGCCCGCAGCTCTACTGGTGTGGTCGGCATGATGATGTTAACAGTAGGCACAGCGCAGATGATGGGGGTCAGCAGTCGCCTGGACCCGGCACAAAGCATCAGAGGCGGTAGTAAGTATCTGCAACGTATGCTGGAGAGTATTCCTGAGCGTATTCAGATGCCGGATCGGCTTTGGTTTGCAATAGCGGCTTACAATATTGGTTGGGGTCATGTTGAAAGCGCCAGAGTGCTGACAGAGAAAGACGGTGCCAATCCAGATCAATGGCATGAAGTGAAGCAACGTTTACCTTTACTGCAGCAAAGACGTTATTACCAGAACACCAGACTGGGTTACGCCCGCGGTGCTCAGGCCGTTTATTATGTCGAAAACGTACGCCGTTTCTACGATACCCTGTTATGGGTTGATGAAAAAAGGAAAACCGAACAAAGGTTAGATCAGCAAAAACAGCGGCTTAACGAACAGTTTGGTGATAAAGCAGTAAATCCGGCAGAAAAGTCAGGGAACATCAGCACTCCTAAGCAGTCTTAGTGTTGTAACTGCTTCGCTAAGCTTTTATATTAGCGAAATTAATTTGGAGTCATTGAATGTTAAAACGTAAAAAACCGAAAATGCTGCGCAAGCGGCGATTAATGGATGTTGCATCCAGCAGAAGAAGGGTCAGCCGTAATATGGCAATGCTGAAGTTAAACCGGCGCCGTCGTTCCTTTCAGTCTATTCAGGATTTGGCTAACGTCAGCGAGGCTATAGCTTAACCTGCCCGTCCCCTATACTCTGTTGTTTTTCCTGCTGTTTTAACGCTTTTTGTTCTGCCCTGCGACGGCGGAAAAATTCAGAGAGTTTGTCTGCACATTGCTGCGCGAGTGGACCGTCCTGCACTTCTAACTGGTGATTAAGCACCGGATGCCGCACTATATCCAGCACTGAGCCAGCAGCTCCTGTTTTGGCATCTTTAGCACCAAACACCAGACGTTTTACTCTGCTGTGCACTAAAAGGCCTGCACACATAGCACAAGGCTCTAAAGTGACATACAAAGTGCAGTCAAGCAGGCGGTAATTGCCCACTTTTTCTGCTGCCTGGCGAATTGCCATCATCTCGGCATGAGCAGAGGGGTCGTTCAGTTGAATAGACTGATTCCAGCCCTCCCCCAGCACCAGGCCGTCTTTGACCAGCACAGCACCCACAGGAATTTCGCCACTTTGTTCGGCTTTATCGGCCAGTTGCAGGGCATACTGCATCCAGTATAAATCGTCGTCTGCTGTCACCCTGGCCTCTTCTCTTACTGCCGAAACTGGCTAATTTTACCAGCTCTGGTTAAGATTTTGACTATCTTTTAGTTATTTTGTTACAAATGAAATGACCAATAAAGAGCTAACACTTTGATAATGAATAAAATAATGGCTATGGTATAGCTATTGCTTAACCAGTACTGTTTTTAATCTACACAGAGGGATGATCATGGGTGTATTTGACGTAGGCTTTATCGCAGTCTTAGGCGCTTTTGCCTATGCGTTTTATGAAAACCACAACAAAACTAAAATTAAGTTACAACAATCATCAGCCAGCAGTGATGAGCTTCGTCAGCAAATTGAACAGCTGAAACAACGGGTTGCGACTTTAGAGACTATAGTGACGGACAAATCCTATCAGTTGAAACACGAAATTAATAAGCTGTAAAAAACAAAAGGGGCAGATTAAATCTGCCCCTTGTCTACCCAATCGACTCAAAGCTGCGGCTTCAAGTATGACGGGGGTTTATCCAAAATAATTGGAGTTGCAGCAAGGCGACAAGTGTTCGAGACCCCAGGAACATAGTTACCCTATGTGACTGGGGCGAGAACGCGCAGTCAACAACGCTGCGGCTTCAAGTACGACAGATAAATTATTCCCACTCAATAGTCGCTGGCGGCTTACCAGAGATGTCGTACACCACGCGGGAAATACCGTTTACTTCATTGATAATACGGTTAGAGATAGTACCTAACAGCTCATAAGGCAAATGCGCCCAGTGTGCTGTCATAAAGTCGATGGTTTCTACGGCACGAATTGACACAACCCAGTCGTATTTGCGGCCATCGCCCATTACGCCCACAGATTTCACCGGCAGGAATACGGTAAAGGCCTGGCTGACTTTGTCATACCAGCCTGAATTACGCAGCTCTTCGATAAAAATTGCGTCGGCTTTGCGTAATAAATCACAGTATTCTTTTTTCACTTCACCTAACACACGTACACCTAAACCTGGGCCTGGGAAAGGGTGACGGTACAGCATGTCGTAAGGTAAACCTAAAGCTAAACCTACTTTACGCACTTCGTCTTTAAACAGCTCACGCAGTGGTTCAACTAAACCCATCTTCATATCCGCAGGTAAACCACCGACGTTATGGTGCGACTTAATCACATGAGCTTTACCGGTTTTAGAAGCGGCAGATTCAATCACGTCAGGGTAAATAGTGCCCTGAGCTAACCACTTAGCATTGGTCAGTTTTTTCGCTTCTTCGTCAAAAACCTCAACGAAAACGCGGCCGATAATTTTACGTTTGGCTTCAGGTTCTGACACACCTTTTAAGGCATCCAGGAAGCGGTCTTCGGCTTTGACATGGATAATGTTCAGACCAAAATGATCACCAAACATTTCCATCACCTGGGTGCCTTCATTTAAACGCAATAAGCCGTTATCAACGAAGACACAAGTCAGGTTTTTGCCGATGGCACGGTGTAACAGCATGGCGACCACTGAAGAGTCGACCCCACCTGATAAACCTAAAATCACCTGATCATCACCAACCTGCTTTTTGATGTTAACAATAGCGTCATCAATGATGGTGGCTGGCGTCCAGAGTTTTTCACAACCACAGATATCCACCACAAACTGCTCTAACATCCGCAGGCCCTGACGGGTGTGCGTCACTTCAGGGTGGAACTGCACGCCGTAGAACTGACGGGCTTCGTCAGCCATAGCAGCATGAGGGCAAGTTGGGGTTTGGGCTGTAGTGACAAAACCTTGTGGGATTTGCACCACTTTGTCACCGTGACTCATCCAGACATCCAATAAGCCGTGACCTTGTTCGTTCAGATGATCTTCAATGCCTGTGAACATGGCATTCGGAGCAATCATTTCAACCTGAGCATAACCAAATTCACGGTGCTCAGAACTGGCGACTTTACCACCCAGTTGCTCTGCCATGGTCTGCATGCCGTAGCAGACACCCAGTACTGGTACACCAGCTTCAAACACATAAGCAGGTGCACGGGGCGAGCCGGCTTCGGTCACACTTTCAGGACCACCGGATAAAATAATACCTGTTGGCGCAAATTCAGCGATTTGTTCAGCAGTAACGTCCCATGCCCAGAGTTCACAGTACACGCCAATTTCACGCACCCGACGGGCGATCAGCTGAGTGTATTGTGATCCGAAATCGAGGATCAAAATACGATGGAAGTGAATGTTTTTGCTCATAATCACCTTATTTTCACAAATATCGACTATCAAAAAAGACAGAGGCTGGCGCTAAGCCAGCCTCGAAAACACTATTAGCCCAGGCGGTAGTTGGGGGCTTCTTTGGTGATTTGCACATCATGCACGTGCGATTCACCCATACCAGCAGAAGTCACTTTCACAAAGACAGGCTTAGTCCGGACTTCAGCAATAGTAGAGCAACCTGTTAACCCCATAGAAGAGCGCAAGCCACCCATTTGCTGGTGAATAATAGTGCCGATTGGGCCTTTATAAGCCACACGGCCTTCAATACCCTCTGGTACTAACTTCTCAGCATTGTTGCTGCCCTGGAAATAACGGTCAGACGAGCCATTACGCTGAGCCATGGCACCTAAGGAACCCATACCACGGTACGACTTGTAGTAACGGCCCTGATACAGTTCCACTTCACCCGGCGCTTCTTCAGTACCGGCAAACATTGAACCTACCATCACACAATGCGCACCAGCCACCAAAGCTTTGGCAATATCACCGGAGAAACGGATACCACCGTCTGCGATAATACAAACGTCCATGCCCTGCACACCATCTACTGCATCAGAGATAGCTGTCAGTTGTGGTACACCACAACCCGTCACAATACGGGTGGTACAAATAGAACCCGGGCCTATGCCCACTTTTACCGCGTTAGCGCCAGCTAAAGCTAAGGCTTTGGCGCCTTCAGCAGTGGCGACGTTACCCGCTACTATCTGTAAATCCGGGTACATAGCGCGGGTTTGACGCACGCGCTCTAATACACCCTCTGAGTGACCGTGTGAGGTGTCTATTAATAAAATATCGACACCGGCTTCCACTAAAGCCGCAATACGCTCGTCAGTACCAGGACCAACACCCACAGCAGCGCCTACACGTAAGCGACCAAATTCGTCTTTACAGGCATTTGGTTTGCTGGCGGCTTTGTTGTAATCCTGCACTGTGATCAGGCCTTTGAGTTTAAAGGCATTGTCGACCACTAATACTTTTTCGATACGGTGTTTATGCATTAAAGCCAGAGCTTCTTCACGCGGGCCAGCTTCGTTGACCGTGACTAAACGCTCTTTTGGTGTCATCACAGAAGAAATAGCAGCTTGCGGATTAGTTTCTACGTTCAGGTCACGACCTGTCACTATGCCAACCAGATTGTTGTCGGCATCCACTACAGGGAAACCAGAAAAACCATGCTGAGCTGCCAGTTGCTGCACTTCACGGATACTTTGTTCCGGACGCACAGTCACAGGGTCTGAGACTACACCACTTTCGTATTTCTTCACTTTACGAACATTGGCTGCCTGCTCTTCGATGGTCATATTCTTGTGAATAAAACCTAAGCCACCTTCCTGTGCCAAAGCAATAGCTAAACGCGCCTCGGTGACAGTGTCCATAGACGCCGATACCATAGGAATATTTAACGTAATTTTGCTGGTCAATTGAGTCCGCAGGTCTGCGGTATGGGGTAACACAGTGGAGTGTGCCGGTACAAGTAACACGTCGTCAAATGTAATGGCTTCTTTCACGATCCTGAGCATTGCAACAATCTCGCTGTTAACTAAAGATGGGGGGAATGTTGCGGCGCAATTTTATCCGCTTTTGCCCTTTGCCACAATCAGTTTTTCGCTTTTGTGTTACATTAACTGCCTGAACTGTTGAGATCTCTGTTATGTCGCAAGCTGATATTTATACTGTCTCCCGCTTAAACTCTGAAGTTCGCCTGACTCTGGAGCTGCAATTTCGCCAGCTCTGGTTGGTGGGTGAAGTGTCCAATTTTATCGCCGCCTCTTCCGGTCACTGGTACTTTTCACTCAAAGATCAGGCCGCTCAGGTCAAAGTGGCAATGTTTAAACAAAGCAACAGATACGCCAGCCTGCAGCCAAAAAATGGTCAGCAAGTTCTGATCCGCGCCCGCATCAGTGTGTATGAACCCAGGGGTGAATATCAGTTACTCGCCGATATGCTGGAACCTGCGGGTGACGGTTTACTGAAGCAACAGTACGAACAAATCAAAGCCAGGCTGGCGGCCGAAGGTTTATTAGCGCCAGAGCGCAAAAAACCGCTGCCGAAAAAAGTACAAAAAGTTGGGGTGGTCACCTCGCCGACTGGTGCAGCCATCCGCGATATCATCACTGTACTGAAGCGCCGCGCCCCAGCGCTTGAAGTCATTATTTATCCCTGTTTAGTGCAGGGCACTCAGGCGCCGGCGCAAATTTACAATGCCATTCAAAAAGCTATTTCGCGCAATGAAGTGGATGTATTGCTGATTGGCCGTGGTGGCGGCTCACTGGAAGATTTATGGTGTTTTAATGACGAGCAGGTGGCACGTTTAATAGCGCATTGCCCTATTCCTACCGTCAGTGCTGTAGGTCATGAAATTGACTTTACCATAGCGGATTTTGTGGCCGATGTGCGCGCCGCCACACCTTCTGCCGCAGCTGAGCTGGTTTCACCGGATCAGCAACAACAACTGCAGTTGGTGCAAGCCGCAGAGCAGCGGCTGCAACGTTCAATGCAAAGTTATTTACGGCAGCAACAACCCCGTTTAACAGCTTTAGTACATCGTTTAAACCTGCTTGACCCGGCCCGGCGTTTACAGCAACAACAGCAGTACCTGGATGAATTGCAGCTGCGTCTGCAAAACGCTTTAGTGCGGCGTATCGATAAAGCGGCCCAACAGCAGCAGTTTTTGCAACATCGTCTGCAACAACTGACGCCACTGGTGCGGATTAAACAGCAGCAACAAAAGCTGAGTCAGCACCAGCATCAGTTGCATCAGTCGATGCAACAGTTACTGAAACAAAAGCAGCAGCAGTGGTTATTGCAAAGCAGCCGTTTGCATACCGTCAGTCCCCTCGCCACTTTAGAACGAGGCTACAGCATCAGCTTTGACGCAGAGCAGCAAGTTATTACTGACGCTTCATCACTTGTGGTGGGACAACAGATAAAAACCCGGCTGGCGAAGGGGCATTTTATCGCCCGTATAGAACAGATTTCTGCCCCCTCTGATGCAACAAACTGATATCAGGCAAATAGCCACAGAATTAGTCCAACTGCTTGGGCCCACAGACTGGGCCATAGGCGGCAGTTTTCTATTGCAGTGTTATGACATAGAAGCCCAGGCCCGGGATTTGGATCTCGTTTGCACACTGGAACGCTTTGAGCAGTTTAAAACCCTGCTGGGTAGGTATGCTCAGCTTCTGCCTGTCTCTCTTCATCCTATTTATCGCAGCCAGGGCTTTGCCCGTTTTGACAAAAACGGCCTTGTGATCGAACTGATGGCCGGCATACAAGTGCTCAAAGACGAGGGTTTACAAGCCTTTGAGTTTCTGCCTGAAAAAACCAGCTGGCAACAGGATTTACCGCTGATGCAGTTGTCCGACTGGCTGGAGTTGTATCAGCTGTTTGAGCGACCAAAGCGGGTGGCACAGCTGCAACACTATCTGGACTTAAATCGCTGAGTCATTATTTTTTAACTTTAAAACCAGACAACTCAATCACTTACAGCTGCACTACGTCAGACACAGAGATTTGCTCAAAAAAACTACTTGCCAGCAGGCACAAATAAAAATATGATGACCATCATATTATCAACCACAGGCCATTGTGATGACAGCTTTCACTAAAAAAGAGATGACCCATCAACGCATTCTGCAGACAGCGGCAAAGATTATCCGCAGAGATGGTTTTGATGCTCTGGCCGTGGCTGACGTCATGAAACAAGCGGGTTTAACCCACGGTGGTTTTTATGCCCACTTTGCCAACAGAGACGCATTGCTGGCTGAGGCGTTGAGTTATGCCGGTGCAGAATCTGCCACTTTGCTTGAACAAAGCCTGGCAGCGCGTATCGGCGAGGGAGTGCAGCCCCTTATTGCTTTTATTGAGATTTATCTGTCAGAGCAGCATCTGCATAATTGCACCGAAGGTGCAGGTTGCCCGGTAGCAGCATTAGGCTCAGATTTTTTCCGGCTGGACCAGGACACTAAAGCTGTCGCAGCCAAAACTATTGAAGCTTATGTCGACAAAGTGCAGTGGCTGAGTCACCAACACTTAAGTCGCGAAAGTGCGTTTTTGCTGATCAGCAGCTTAGTTGGTGCAATACAACTGGCACGGGGTTTAAAGGACACAGCTCAGGCCATACAGTATTTAACTGCCTGCCGTGAAGATTTAGTTCGACGTTATTCAGAGAGTCAACAACAGCACTAGTCGGGTTCGCCCGTTTTTTTAACCACAAATATGATAACCATCATATTTTATAAAGGTAAATGATATGAAACTTGAAAATGCAGTGGTATTAGTGACAGGTGCTAACCGTGGTTTAGGTTTAGCTTTTGCCAAAGAAGCGCTGGCCCGTGGTGCCCGTAAAGTATATGCCGCAGCGCGTAACCCGGACAGCATCACACTGGAAGGTGTGGTCCCGGTCAAATTAGATGTGACAAACAAAGACGATATAGCAAAGCTGGTTGAACAATGTTCGGATCTGACCTTGTTAATCAATAACGCTGGCGTGGCCGAACTTGGCGCTATGCTGACCGAAGATGCTGAAACCATGATGCGTCGTCAGCTGGAAACTAACCTGTATGGCCCACTGCGTTTAACTCAGGGTTTTGCACCTGTGCTGGCGAACAACGGCGGTGGTGGCATTATCAATGTGTTGTCTATTGCCAGCTGGATCACAGGCCCATTGCTGGCCACTTATTCTGTGACTAAATCAGCCGCCTGGTCCATGACCAATGCGGTGCGGCAGGAACTGGCCGCACAACAAACGCAGGTCTTGGGTTTACACGTAGGTTTTATCGACACTGATTTAACCAAAGGTTTAGAAGTGCCTAAAGTGTCAGCGGAGCAAGTGGTGGTCCGTACTTTTGACGGTTTAGAAGCTGGCGCTGATCAGGTCCTGGCGGATGAGCCAACTCAAATGATCCATCAGGCGTTTTCCACTGCACCGCAAGTTTATTTGCATGCTTTAGCCGGACATTAATGCTAACGAAACTCCCCGGACAAACTACAAGTTTTTACTGTTTGCCGGGGATTATTGTGTTTTGATAGCTGCTTAAGTTGTTAAATGGCAAAAGGCAGAGCAATGAAAGTAAAAGTATTTATCGCCACTAGTCTGGACGGTTTTATTGCCAAAAAAGATGGTGATATCACTTGGTTAACTTCTGCCACAGACTCCACAGACGATCATGGCTACGCTGCTTTTATGTCTGAGATTGATGTGATTTTAATGGGGCGCGCCACCTTTGAAAAAGTGCTGAGTTTTGGCATCGACTGGCCTTATCCGGTGAAAACTGTGGTGTTGAGTCATCAGCTTAGCTCCGCTGATTTACCGCCTGAACTACAAGACAAAGTAGAAATCCGTCAGGGGGCTATGGTGGATATTCTTGATCAGCTTCAGCAGCAAGGTTACAAAGCTGTTTATCTGGATGGTGGCAACATCATTCAACAAGGCCTGCACCATCAACTGGTGGATGAATTGACGCTCACCCGGATCCCTGTGTTGATAGGGGAAGGAATACCGCTGTTTGGTGCTGTGCCTGCTGATCTGAAACTACAACATCTGGAAACCCGGGTGTACCAGAGTGGTTTTGTGCAGAGCAGGTATAGTTGTATATAAGCACAGGGGGAAAGGAATGCTGAATGACAGTTTTTTTGGCTTTGCATTCACTCCCTTTCTGCCGTCATCACCACGACAGACGGGCCACTACAGACTTCTGATCAACGAGCAACGAAAAAGACCAGCCATTGCGTTCACACAACCTTTGCACTATGCCAAGGCCCAGACCATAACCCTGAGACGAAAATACTTCATCTTGTGTGTCCTGTGTCGCAGCATAATTCAATTGATTGGTGATAAAAAGCTCACGCTCTTTAATAAGAATAGAGATTGGCCCTTGCCCGGCGCGAGCGTGTTCAAAAGCATTTCGCACCAGATTATTCACTGCTATCGCAAAAGCCTGCGGATGCCCGCTGACACTGGGGTTGGCCAGAGGGTTGATTTCAACATCAACCTTTTTGTGGTTTAACAAATGACGCTGCAAATCTATAGCGTTGCTGACCAAAGGCGCCACTAAAAACTGCTCATTATACAAACCATCATCGGTTTCGCGGGCCAGACATAAAAACATCTCTATGGTGGTTCTCATATCCAGAGTGGCACGCCTGACTCTATCCAGCGCCTTCACATCAGCCTCTGACAACTGGCTTTGTTCCAATAGCTCTAATGCCCCTGTAATCACAGTGATTGGGGTGCGTAACTCATGACTGGCTGAACTGGTAAAGTAACGCTCCCGGGCCACAAAGGCACTGATACGCTCCAGAGTCTTTTCAATGGTCGCCGCAAGCAACCCCACTTCATCGTCACCAAAGCGGCTGGATCCGATACGTTTATAGTCTTCGACCGACAGGTGTTCAAGGTCGATCTCCGCCACAGCTTTGGCCAGCTGTGCAACCGGGGCTACAGCTCTGCGCATTACCATAATACCCAGCGCAAACCCCAAAGCGCCAAGGGTTCCCACTGCACCAGTGATCACAAGCAGCAACCACCAATCCTCTGACGATGCCGCCTCAATACCGGCAACGTCGAACACCACAAAAGCCTTTTGATTGTCATGGTCGGCCGCTACCACAGCGACATGTAATTCTTCGGCTTCGAATTCGTACAATCCTTCAGCAGGGTTGGTCTGAGCCCAGTCCTGCAGCGATTCCGGCAAGCTGCTTAGCTTATCGTATCCGCTAAGGTTCATGGTCAATGAAGGATAACTTTTAGCGGCAACCTCCAGCTGCTGCATCAGCACACGGTCTTCACTCAACCGGATCGCAGCAAAAAAAGCCAGCCCCCAGGCAATACTAAGTACAGCCACACAAATCGCGAATGCAATAGCGACACGCTGACGTAAACTACGCTTGTACATTTACTCTGCATCCTCTGCAATACGGTAGCCAATCCGGTGCACTGTATGAATAAGTGGCCGGTCAAAGGGTCTGTCTATCGCCTGTCGCAGCTTGTACATATGGGAGCGAAGCGCATCACCATCCGGCACCTCATCAGCCCACAACAAAGTTTCAAGCACATCACGATCCACCACAGCAGGCGCTTCTTCCATCAAGCGTTGCAGTAACTTCAGACCCGCAGGGTTGATATCAACCCTGCGCCCCGCTCTGTACACCTGCAGTGTGGATTTATTGAATGTCAGCTCACCTACAACAAGCAGATTATCGGTTTTGCCGTGACTGCGCTTGTACAGTGCCTGCAGTCGCGCATGCAGCTCTTGTAATGCAAATGGTTTGACCAAATAGTCGTCGGCTCCCGCCTCAAAGCCCTTCAGTTTATCCTCCAGGGTGTCACGCGCCGTCAGCATCAGTACAGGTTTATCTATGCCGGCATCAATGCGCAGCTTTTTGCAGAAACTCAGGCCATCCATGCCCGGCAGCATCAGGTCCAACACTATGACGTCAAATCTGTTGCTTA
The DNA here is from genome assembly GCA_966244125.1 of uncultured Rheinheimera sp. Lineage (GTDB taxonomy): Bacteria > Pseudomonadota > Gammaproteobacteria > Enterobacterales > Alteromonadaceae > Pararheinheimera. The sequence goes on along the minus strand of CBIMJC010000023.1, from coordinate 2,519 downwards.
AGGCCAGATGCATAGCACTGATCCCGTCATAGGCAAAATCCAGAATGTAGTTATGCTGTTCGAGATAAGCGGCAATGTTCGCACAAATGTCGCGATTATCTTCGACAATCAAGACCCGGATCGGCGCTTGCTCAAGTATGCGAACCATCTGCTCTCCTCTGTTACCAGGCATAATCAAACCGAAGACCAATTAATGGCTCGGCTTCACTATCGTCTATCACTTCCACACCCCGGCGGTAGTCAAACTCGGTGTCGTCACTGGACGACGCTGCCGTGACATTGATCACATCAAGAAAGGCGGTGACATCCAGGGGGCCAAAGGCACGTCTGTAGTCAACACGAAGGTTCAACAAGCCGTAGCCGCTTTGGCGACCGACATTAGTTTGCGTAATCTCTTTCGAATAACGTAAAGGTTGTCCGGGTCCCAGCACGTCTGAATGGATAATAAAGTGGTCGTCTGGCCTGCCTGAAAGATATTTGTAACGTCCGGCGACTTTCCAGCGGTCGTTGATTTCCCAGGTCAGACCCAGGGTCGCGACATGCTTGCGACTAAAGTCAGCGGCGAGCTCACCGCGACCGTCTTTCTGGTCGATAACGATATCGTTGTAAGAGTAAGTTGCGGTGGTATAAATACCTTCGCGGATAGTCCCCTTAAGCACTATATCGACACCATATGACCTGCCCTCTCCCCTGTTGGCAAAGGTTCCGCTGGCTCTATCAAGATCTACCACCAGCTTATCAAGATTTTGATAATAGGCCTCAGTTAACACAGACCAATTGGCGGTCAGAAAATATTTAAAACCTACGCTGCCATGGCTGATTTTTTCATTCTTCAGATCGTTTGACGCGTTAGCGGCCAGCTGTAAAAACCGGGGCGACTGATGAAAAAGTCCTGCGGTTGCAAAATATCGGATCTTACCAGCCGGCTGCCAATCCAGGCTGAACCTGGGCGACACTAAGCTTTCGTCGGCAAAACCGTCCCGTTCAATCCGCACGCCAGTGCCAAAATCCCAATCACCGCGTTCAAATACCTGATTAACGTAGCCAGCATAGCTGGTTTCTTTTTGCTTTATTGAAGAATTGATGTTCTCTGGAGTCAATACAATAAAACGCTGTTGTGGATCTGGTCTGAAATCATCGTCGTCGTAGACAAAGCGGATCCAATCGCCATCTAACACAGTGTTGTAGTCCAGATCAATTTGTGTGATCTGGCTACCTGCACTAAACAACCCCCATTGATTCGTTGTCTCAAAATCGCTTCGCCAACCTAGCTCAGTTTCATTTTCTCCTACGGTAATAATATCTTCCCGCACCGGAAAATCAGTTGCGGGGGAACCCTCTGGTGCTAAATCAGGAAAAGCTTCACCTTCTTTGCTTAACTTGTCACTTTTGCGGTAATACAGCTTATTGGTCCACACTGCTGCTTCACCAAGCAAGGATCGTAACGTCAAGCCATATAAATCACTTTCTTGTTTAAAATCCAGCAGTGCAGCATCTTCGAAATTGGGCGAGGCAAACACATGAGTCACGTCGCGAATATAGTCTTCGTAGGTATCCATCAGCAGAATTTCAAGGCTGTGGTTTTGGCTCACGGGGATCACCGACTTTAGAATGACGTCTCTTAATACAGGGTCGCCAATGTCCAGCTCTTCGATAGTTTCAAAAAAGGCGCCGAAATCCAGACGCCTCGCAGAAAACAGCATGGTCGCGTCATCGGTGATACCAGCAGGGCCATCATAACCCACTTCATAGCCGGCAAGGTCGTAGCGGAAACTGGCTGAAGGGCTTGGATTACCATCTGCAACCTCCAGTTTGAGCAGCGATGCGGTCCGGCCACCATAAGCCGGCCCCCAGCCACCGGGCGAAAACTCTGCCCCACCGATCACGTCAGGTGCAAAAATCGAGAAACGACCACCACCCCCTATATCTTCCTCTTCACCCAAAGTGGCATCAAAATGCACGGCTTTATCAAAAGGAAAGTCATCAACAAACAACAAGTTATCCCGTGGACCACGGCCGCGTACACTGAAGTTGGCGAATTCGCCTGTCGATGCCAGACCAGGTAAGCCATCCAGAGCCAGAAGCGGGTCTGCGCCACCACCCACGGCACTGAGCAGCTCCTCTCTGTTCAGATAAGTGCTTGACGCTGATGAAAATACATCAGCCTGCCTTCCCCGGACCTGCACCACCTCAATGGCCTCTTCTTTAAGTAGTTTGAATTCAATCTGTAGATTTTTGCGCGTCACCACCCGCACACTCGGCTCACTCAATGAAGCAAAGCCGCTTTTGGCGACGTCCACCGAGTACAGGCCTGGCTCAAGCTGCTCAACAAGGATCCGACCCTGTTCGTCGGTTTCTAACGTTTGAGTGGCAGAGGTTTCCCTTTGCTTAATAGTGATCTGCGCCTTGGAAAGCGGCCGGGCAGTATGCTGATCTGTGACGACAAAAGTCAGCGCACCGGGCGCCTCTGCTGCATAAGTAAAAAGTGGAAAACTAAAAAGGAGCATCCACAACGTCAT
>CBIMJC010000022.1:0-22790 GCA_966244125.1 uncultured Rheinheimera sp. | reverse complement strand
TGGGCCAGACCCATGATGCAGCTGGAACACTGAAAGACAGTGAAGAATTACGTTTAGTGCAGATGCAGGGTGCTGTGTTTTATCTGGCCAAAGTAAAACACAACCCCTTGCCTGTCGCCTTTGCGTTAACCTCCTGTCTAAACAATAGATTCCGCTTTGAAAACAAAGATCACGACTTTCCGAAACAGCTGGACTACCAGCTGATTTCTGCTGAGGTACTGCAGGTGGACATTAGTGATGGTGCTGGTAAGGGCTTTCGGCTGAGTTTTCACAAACAGAAAAGTTAAAAGGCTTTGAGGGCATAAAAAAACCGCGTGGTAAGGCTGGCACGCGGTTTTTTGTTCAGGCATTAACGCCAGATCAGAACACAGCCCGGACGCTCAGGGCGTAGCGGCGGTCCGTTGTGAAGCTAAGAGCGTCAGTTTTGTCACCGGCCTGATTCATTTGATAGCGGGTTTTTGTTTCGGTATTCAGCAGGTTACTGCCTTCGATACCCACTTTCCAGCTGTCGTTAATGCTGTAATACAGGCTGGCGTCCATCATGCCTGAAGCTTCAGCAAAGGCTGGCACGTATTCTTCAGATTCACGTAACGTCAGTAGGTACTCAGAGCGCCAGGTATAAGCCAGACGGAAGGAAATAGCTTCGTACTCGTACATACCCACTATGTTCATATTCTGATCCGAGTAACCTTGCAGTGGTAAGCCACTGAATACGCGGAAGGTATTACGATTATCCGCTATAGGATTACCGTTTTCGTCAAAGCCTAAAGTTCCTTTTGATATTTCATTTGGATCTTCCAGACCACTTTGGTCTATATAGGTGTAGTTAAACTGCAAACCTAAACCACGCCAGGCGCCCGGTAACATGTCATAAAACTGGGAGTACGAAAACTCAGCGCCACGGATAGTGCCTGAACCTGTGTTGGCCGGGCCATAAGCGGATACATCGTAATCCACTCCGTTGTAGCTGATATCCAGATCAAACTGGCGGTTGCGGATGATGTTATCCAGCTTTTTGTGGAACAGGCCCAGGTTGACAAAACCGGCATCAGCAAAGTACCACTCGGCGGTTAAATCCAGATTAACGGATTCTTCAGGTTCCAGATAAGGGTTACCTGCTAAAGCTGTAACTTCGATATCATCAAGTGCGACCACAGGGTTGTTCACTTCGTCCTGATCTGCGCCAGGCGTTTGCAGCCGTCTGGTATAGTCCAGGTCCAGCAGACTGATATTGCGGGCATCCACTAAGCTTGGGTAATACAGCCCCTGAGACGCACCGAAGCGCATGACTAAATCGTCCGCAACCTCAAAGTTCAGGTTTAAGCTGGGTAAGACGGTGTTGTAATCTGTGCCATCCACTGTGCTCAATTCTGATTCGCCGGAGGCGAGATCATAATAGACTTTGTATTCGGCTTGCTGCATGACGGTGTTCAGTGAGGTTCCTGGCTCACCACGTTTTGCCGTGGATGGCTGCACAAAAGCGCCGGTCGACTCCAGTTGGTAGTTCACAAAACGCAGGCCAAGATTACCTTTCACCGGTACTTCCAGATCAGCTAATTCAAAATCCCCCCGCAGATAAAACTCGGTGCGTTGTTCATTAGAGGAGCTGATGTTATGGGCCGCAAAAGGACCTTCCACCCGATTAGGTTTATCGGCGTAAGGCACATAAGTACCAGTACAGACACCGTTATTGGCCGCGCTTAGTGTGGCATTGTGCCAGCCATCTTTACAGCCCTGACGCAAGGATTCGGCATAGTTTTTTACCAGATCCATTTTCGGGAATAAGAAGTTATTCACGTTACCTATTAACACTTTACCATTGTAATAGTCTGAAAAATCCACCCGTTCAAACAGACCCGGATTATTTACCGCCGCGGCCGCGTTGCGGTCATTCATATCCCAGGGCGTACCTATGGCGGACCAGCCTTCATAAGCAGTGTCACGCACGGTCAAATCTTTATCTGTGTGATAAAGGCCGGTTTTAATGCTGGTAAAAACGCCATCAAGTTCATAGCTGGCATTAAATTTAAAACTGTCTGCTTTTGCTGTGTTGTGTTCTTCCTGCTCCATGCCACTGCCCAAAAACAAATTGGGGACAGGGCCATTCCAGTCGTTGTTAGGCGACCAGCCAGGCGTCAGGATGTTATCGCTTAAAAACTCTACTGTAGGGCGCTCTCCACGCATATCCAGGAAGTAGGGGGAAACCACATGGACGTGATTGCCGCGGGTCTGGCCGGACATGCTGTAGTTATGCACTACTTTTTCAGAGTCAATATGCTGATAATCCAGCTCAAGTTTTAAGCGGTCCGTGGCTTTGATCTTCAGATTTAACGAAGTGTCTTCTACAGTGTTTTCGTTGTAGTTCCAGCGACTGCGATAAAAAAACGGCGTTTCCGGACTAACACCCAAAGCGACACCCGAGGTGACATAACCATTGTTGGTGGTTAACGGATGGCCATTGGCTGCGTCATCTCTCCAGTTTTGTGAAGAGCCCATAAAGCCTCTGAACCCCTGAGCGGCCTGACCAATCTGACGCTCGTTCCATTCCAGAGAGGCTTCTGAGTTAATATGTTCTAAGGTCGCTACTATGGTGTCGTCTGTGTTGGCCCACTGCAAAGACGAGGTGAAACCTGTGCGTTCTCTGTCATTGTCTGCTGTGCTCATATGAATAGCTACAGGTACGTGCCAGACGCTGCCTGCAGGCTGACCCGGCAGTGCAGGGCCATCCACAGGCGAGCTTGGATCCACACCTGTAATACCACCCCATTGATCGGTAGTGGGAATAAAAGAGTCGCCACGCGAATGGAAATTCCCTAAACCTACACCATCTCCACGCGACTTGTATTCAGATTGAGAGGCGGCGATCAGAAAACCAAACTTACCCGCTTTGGTATCCCAGCTATCAGAAAACAAACCGGAAAAAGAAGGGGTGACTTCTTCGCGGAAATCGCCATAGTTTGCTTTGCTGCTAAAGGCCAGCATCCGCTTGTCGGAGTCAAAAGGTTTGCGGGTGACCAGATTGACAGTACCTGCTATACCTCCGGAGATCAGATCAGCCGTCTGGTTTTTAACCACTTCCACAGAGCCCAGTAATTCTGCCGGAAAGTCTTCATAACTCAGACCGCCCCAGGGATTAGCGCTAAAAGCACCACGACCATTCACCTCAGAGCGCACTCTGTCCAGACCCCGGACCAACACACCTGTGCCTTCATCTGCATAGTGTTTCGGATCGTCTGACGATGCAAAACGCTCAATGGTGACACCTGGCACACGTTGCAGAGCTTCGGTAACGGATTTATCGGGTAAGGCCCCAATATCTGTGGCGGTAATCACATCTTTGACCGTATCGGCATAACGCTTCAGATCCTGAGCGGACATGATACTGCCACGGATGCCTTTTACCTCTATAACTTCCATGGATTCAGTTTTGTTTTTATCGATGACACCGCTGTCATTTTTTGGCAAATCTTGTGCGGCCAGCCAGCCTGGGCTCAACCCCAATAAAGCTGCAGAAATAGCCAGGCTTAGTCTGGCCTTTTTAGTGATAGTGCTGCTGTAGCTATGATAGTTAGTGTTGTGTATTTCAGACATAGTTTAAGTCTCTTCTGTTCTTGTTTTAATTCATGCAACCTGTCAGTCATGTTCCCGCTGACGTCGTCATGAGATATTGACTCTGCGTTTCCTGTTTAAAGCTTTCATTACTACCATATATGCCAAGCTCTGATGTTACTTTGTACCATGATGTTTAAAAAGTAAACATGAAATAACGAAAAATTCGCCGCAATTCGCGTTGGTTAGGCTCTGGTAGTAAGTTTGTTTTGTTTTTATTTATGTTACCAAGTAACAGTAAAGAGAGAACCCGGGGGAAAGGCAGAACTCATCTGTGGTGCTGTACTGCAGCTGTTGGCAAAGCACAAAACAGTCGGCTAAATTTTGATTGAGAAAACAGCTCAACGCAGTAAAGCTTAAAGTTAGTAATCCTGCACTTAAACAAGTATAATGCGCGGCCATTTTTGGCAGGCTAACCCGAGTGAACCAACAGATGCAAATGAATCAGGCCCCTTTAAGAAAATCCGCAGTAGTGGACCGCATGGCGGCCGAGCGGGGACTATTTTCTTATCCTAAATACTGGGCTGAGTCCTTTGGTACTGCACCATTTTTGCCAATGAGCCGGGCCGAGATGAAGCAACTGGGTTGGGACAGCTGTGATATTATTCTGGTGGTCGGTGACGCTTATGTTGACCACCCCAGCTTTGGTATGGCAGTGGTTGGCCGTATGCTGGAAAGTCAGGGCTTTCGTGTCGGTATTATCGCCCAGCCGGACTGGTCGTCCAAAGAGGCCTTTATGGCACTTGGCAAACCTAATCTGTTTTTTGGCGTTTCTGCCGGCAATATGGACTCGATGATTAACCGCTACACAGCGGATAAAAAATTACGTCACGATGATGCCTATACACCGGGCAATGAAGGTGGTAAAAGACCTGACCGTGCTGTGATAGTGTATTCGCAGCGCTGTAAAGAAGCTTACAAAGATGTGCCTGTGATCATAGGTGGTATTGAGGCCAGCCTGCGCCGTATTGCCCATTATGACTACTGGCAGGAAAAAGTCCGTCGCTCCATTATTTTCGATGCTAAAGCCGAACTGCTGATTTACGGCAACGCCGAACGTCCGCTGGTGGAAGTGGCGCATCGTATTGCCAATGGCGAAGATATCAATACCCTGCACGACATCCGTGGCACAGCAGTGATCCGTAAAGAGCCTTTGCCGGATTGGCGTGGTGTCGATTCCACCGCTATTGATAAAGTTGGCAAAATTGACCCTGTGCCTAATCCTTATGGTGCAGACGATGTGGGTTGTGGCACTTTTTCTGAATTTGCCCAGCAAGGCATAGATCTGAGCAAAGCGCCTGAAGTGGAAGCCAAGCCTATACTGGTGCAACCGCCACGGCAAAAGCCCTGGGAAAAAACTTATGTGAAGTTGCCGGCTTTTGAGCAGGTCAGTGTCAATAAGCCCTTGTATGCCCATGCTTCGCGAATTCTGCATCAGGAAACTAACCCGGGTTGTGCCCGTGCTATTTTCCAGCGCCATGGTGACCGGTATTTATGGGTGAATCCGCCGGCTTTCCCGCTGACCACAGAAGAGATGGACGGTGTCTTTGGTTTGCCTTATCAGCGTGTACCACACCCTGTGTATGGCAAGGCCAAAATTCCTGCTTATGAGATGATCAAAACTTCGGTCAATATTATGCGGGGCTGTTTTGGCGGTTGTTCTTTTTGTTCTATTACCGAACACGAAGGCCGTGTGATCCAAAGCCGTTCGCAGGAATCGATTTTAAAAGAGATTAAAGAAATTCGTGACAAAGTGCCGGGTTTTACCGGCGTGATCTCGGATTTAGGCGGCCCAACCGCCAATATGTATCGCTTACGTTGTAAAAATCCAAAAGCTGAGCAAACCTGTCGCCGGCCTTCTTGTGTTTATCCGACTATTTGCGAGCATATGGACACAGATCAAAGCCCGACTGTGGATTTATACCGTGCAGCACGCAAGGTGGATGGCGTGAAGAAAATTCTGGTTGCATCCGGTGTGCGTTACGACTTAGCAGTGGAAGATCCAAACTACGTCAAAGAGTTGGTGCAGCACCATGTCGGTGGCTATTTAAAAATAGCCCCTGAGCATACCGAAACCGGGCCTTTGTCGAAGATGATGAAACCAGGCATGGGCGCTTATGACAAGTTTAAAGAAATGTTCGACCGCTTCAGCCGTGAAGCTGGCAAAGAGCAGTACCTGATCCCGTATTTTATTTCAGCGCATCCGGGCACCACGGATCGCGATATGGTGAATCTGGCACTCTGGCTAAAAGAGCGTGACTTTAAACTGGATCAGGTGCAGAACTTCTACCCAAGCCCTATGGCGAATGCGACCACCATCTATCACACCGAGATGAACTCGCTGAAAAATATCAAAGGCAATACCGAAGTAGTGCCTGTGCCTAAAGGCGAGCGTCAGCGCCGTTTGCATAAAGCTTTATTGCGTTACCACGACCCAAAAGGCTGGCCTATGATCCGCGAAGCTTTGGTCAAAATGGGCTTAAAACACCTGATTGGCAGAGGCAAAGCTTGTCTGGTGCCGGAAGAAGGCAAAGAAGATCTATTCCTGCGTGGCACCAAAGTACCGGGCAAAAAACCAGGTCAGGTGGCGTTAACCCGTCATACTGGGGTCAACCCGGCGGCTAAAGCGGTGGAGAAAATCAAACGCTCCTCCGGTAAACCTTCGTTCAGCAAAAAAGCCAAAGGGTAAAGCCATGGCGATGGATGCTGTGCTTGAAACGCCTCGTTTAATCTTGCGCTCTTTTACGCTGGATGATGTGGATGCCATGTATCAGCTGATGACAGTGCCTGACGTTATACGTTATGTCGGCAATAAACCAGCACAGTCGAAACAAGATGTGCTGGATTATTTGCAGCAACATCCGCTGCGGGATTATCAGGTTTATGGTTATGGCCGTTTTGCCTGCGTCTGGAAAGAAACGGGTCAGGTGATAGGTTTTAGCGGCATTAAATATCTGGAAGAAATTTCTGAGACTGAATTGGGCTATCGCTTTTTACCGCAGTTTTGGCGCAAGGGACTGGCCACAGAAGCAGGCCAGGCTGTAATTGAATTTGCACAAGGCTTAGGGCTGAAAAGCTTGGTGGCTGTGATCCATCCACAGAATGAAGGCTCTAAGCTTGTGGCCACTAAATTAGGTTTTTGTCTGGAGTGGAAAACAGAATTATCTTTGCTTGAAAATCAGGATTTATTACTGTTTTCCAGAACCATCTGAGTTTTATAGTCTAAAGGCCAGAGCCTGAGCTTTGGCTTATTATTTCCCGCGCCATGTAAACAAGCCGCTTTAGTACTGATTCAGGCTCTGTTAAACTTTGCCGCCTTTTGCTTGGAGTTCGTATGGCGTTGAAGTTTCCGCTCAATTTACAATCTGTTGCTGCACAGTGGGTGCTTTGTCTGCTGTTAGCTGTTGCAGCTATTTTTGCTTATCAGGCCAAGCCCTGGCTGGCTTTTGTTTTGTTGCCTGAGCCTATGACCCAATCTCAAATAAAACAAGCTAATGATTTTGAAGCTAAAAACCCTGAAGCCGCCCAGGTGATCCATGCTTATTTAGGGATCCGTGCTTTAATAGCCGAAGAAAAGTTGTTGTTGGAACAACATGCGGCCTGGGACGATCAGGACCGTGATGAAGGCTGGGCTGAAGCCACAGAGTATTTGTTAGCCCATTTAGCTGTCACAACCACCAATAACGAATTACGTATTCTTGATAGCGAATGCCGCAATACCTTGTGTCAGGTGAAGTTGATGGCGCCTACACCTTTGACCAAAGAATTTACCGCTAAAATTCTCGACTACGCCAAAGTCTTAAAAGCGGGTGAGCTGGAATACGATGATTTGGAAAGCTTACCTGGCGCTGTGTTATTAAAACTCAAAGCCAACAAAAGATATAAGTTTGACGAGGCGACTACAGCAGATTTGTGGCCGGAAGAACGGAAACAATGGGAACAGGAGTTGAAAACATGGTACACAAAATAAAATATCCGGCAGTTTTTCTGCTGGTGTATCTGCTTTGTGCTCTGATTGATTTTGGCACCACTTATTACCGTCAGGCGAAAATACCTGCGACTGAACACAGCAGTGCCGAACTGTCTGAAGCTATGCAGCACCTGATGCAGCACCATCGTCTGACAGGCGCTGAATTGTCCCAGGCTATCAGCGATGTGCAACAGCAAAAGAAACGTTATCTTGATTAAAGCCTGTTGGGACTTAGTTTAACCGACAACATACTTAAAGCCCCATATAAAATCTCATCGTTAAACAGGCTTAGTTCATCTCCCTCCAGCATGCTGCCAAGGACATAAAGTAAAGGTAAAAAGTGATCAGGATGGGGCACGGCCAGCCTGGCTGCCTCACCTAAAGTCTGATACTGAGCTATGGCCGTAAAGTTTTTGCTCTGTAACAAGGCTTTGATCTGTTGGTTAAATTGCTCAGCCCATAAAGGCGGCTGTGTGCTTTGCCAGTCCAGCATCCTCAGGTTATGTACTACATTGCCTGAACCCAGAATCATCACACCTTGCTGGCGCAGCGGGGCCAGCTTATGCGCAAGTTCCAGATGTTCAGCAGGGCTTAAATTCTGATCCAGACTCAGTTGTACGACCGGGATATCAGCCTTGGGGAACATATGCATCAACACAGACCAGGCACCGTGATCCAAACCCCAACTTAAATCCAGCTTGACCTGATGGGGAGAAAGTAAGCCTTTGATCGCTGAAGCCAATTCAGGGATGCCCGGAGCCGGGTATTGCACCTGATGTAACTCTTCAGGAAAACCGTAAAAATCATGGATAGTTTCAGGCACAGCCATGGCAGTGACTGCCGTGCCCTGAGTGTACCAATGCGCAGACACCATCAGGATAGCTTTGGGTTTTAAGCCCTGAACCGCAGACTGCCATTGCTGTACCTGAGCATTTTGCTCCAGTGCGTTCATCGGGCTACCGTGACCAATAAATAAAGCCGGTTCAATCGACATGATGCAACTCCAGTACTGCAAAAACTCAGTATAAGAGCTATAGCTTCGATTGAATATGGTTATATTCCGCAGTTTTTATTCGATTATTTAGATGTATTCATAGGGGGGTCTGCATCACCCTGATAAAGCACCACCTTATTACGCCCTGTTCGTTTCCCCTGATACAAGGCTATGTCTGCGGCCGATTGCCAGCGTATCAGTTCCAGTTGCAAATCATTTAACACCGCAAGACCTAAAGTAGCGGTTACAGTGATCAGTTGCTCCTTGTAGCTGATCTGCATCTGCATCAGGCATTGACGCAGTTCTTCACAAACAACCAGAGCGCCTTCAGCTGAGGTTTCAGGTAACAATAAAATAAACTCTTCACCGCCCCAGCGCGCCAGCACATCACGCTGACGCAGGCGCTGGCTTAAACACTGCGCCACTTTGGTTAACACCACATCTCCTGCATCATGGCCGTATGTATCATTAATACTTTTAAAGTGATCTATATCCAGTAAAACCAGAGTAAAAGGCGATTTTTGCCGGATGGCCTGACGCTGCAGCAATTCAAACTGTTCGGAAAACGCCAAACGGTTGGGCAGTCTGGTTAAAAAGTCGGTGCGGGCTTGTTGATTTAATGCGAGATTTGCCTGTTCCAGATCCATGGTGCGCTGCCGGACCAGTTGGTTCAGTCTGGAGTTTTGCTGGTGCAGATGGCGGGTGCGGGCCTGCCAGATTAACCAGACTGACAATAGTGCAACTAAACAAACAAATAACCAGAGTCTTTTGTCTTGCCATATAGGGGTTGGGATCACAAAGTGCAGCCGGGCAACTTTTGCTTCCGCATGTTCCAGGCTATTGCGTACTTCAAAACTATATTGACCCGGTGGTAAACGGTTGAAACTAACCTGGTGCTGATGGCCGACATAATGCCATTCCTGATCCGAACCGGAAAAACGATATTGATACTGATGGCCGTCGGTAAAGTAATACTCCAGAAAACTGAAATAAATACTAATTTCCTTAGTGTTCATAGGCAGTTGCAGTGGCATCTCCGGCGAACTTTGTGGGTCAAGCCATTGTTTTGTATCCGCTCTGACCTTGCTGATCACCATCTGAGCGCTGAACTTATAGTCCTGCATCTGGCTGGGGGTAAACTGATGCAAACCTGCGGCTGTGCCCAACCAGAACTGACCATCCGCAGTGCGGCTTAAAGAGCGTGTTTCCAGTAAAAAAGCGTTGATATTCGCTTTATCAGTAAAACGCCGGAAGCTTTTTGTAGTTAAATCCAATTCTGTCAGACCTTTTTTGGTGCTGACCCAGACAGAACCTGGTTCCTGCGCGTTAATGGCTATCACTCTGTTGTCTGGCAAGCCCTGTTCCACCTGGTACAACTCGCTGGAGTTGTACCGCAGATCCATAAAAAACAACCCCTGATTGGTGCAGACCCAAAATTGGTGTTCATTTACTTTTTCAAGGCAGAGCAGGATATCGCTGGGCAGTTTCAGCAGGCTGTCGGCACCACTGTGATAACGGGTCATAAGGCCTGTGCTGCGTTGTAAGCGATATAAACCGCTAAATCGGCTAACCACCCAGATATCATCTGATGCATCACTGATTATGCTGATCACAGCGTCTCCGGGCTGAGAGGTAATAGTGTAGTGTTCCAGTGTGCCTTGCGGGTTTTGTTGTGGCCACTTCACCAGGCCTTTTTCCCAGATCCCGAGCCACAATGTACCGTCCGGGTCAACAGCGACTGAGGTAATACCGGCAAGCTGTTTCAGAGACTCGGGCAGTAAATGCTGACTAAAAGCCTGATCAGCGCCAGCGGACATAAACAAGCCAAGATCGGTTGCAGCCCAATAGCGTCCCCGTTGATCTTTAACCACCGACTGGATCTGATTGTGTGGACGGCGGGTTGGCAGCACATGTTCCTGCCAGCGGTTTTGTCTGATATCGTAACTGAGTAAATCATGATCCAGCCCGAGCCAGAGCTTATCATCAATCAAATTCTGGCTGTAAATCCGTCGCAGTGAGTGTTCCGGCATACCGGGTTTGGACGGCAACGCAATTTTGTCAAAGTTTGCAGGTAAAGGGTTTATTTTAAAAATGCCCCTGTTACGGCTGGCAACCCAGACTACTCCGGTTTGATCTTTGAAAAACTTACGGATATCGGCGGTTTGTAAAAAATGCTCAGGCGGAGACGGGTAATGACCCTCAGTGCGGACTTGAAATAAGCCAGCTCCGCTCCCTACCCACAGCAAACCGGGCTCTGGCTGAAACAGCGTATTGATCACGCCAAACTCGGCCGGATAACGTCTGGTGACCTGATTTGATTCAAAGCTGAAGAAAAACAACCCAAGCTGAGTGCCAAGCCAGAGCCCTTCTTCAACCAACAACAAAGTGCGGATTTCCTGTGGATTCAGGCTGATGTCTTCTTCTGACAACAACGGCAGCTGTTTTAATTCTGCTTGTTGTAAATCTTCGCTCAGACGATATAAACCTTTTGACGTGGCCAACCATAACACGCCATCTTTGGACTGAGTGATTTGCCATACCCGCAGATCCTTTAAATCATTTAACGGAGAGGCGAGCTTTGGATCTGAACCCTGTACATAACGTAAACCTTCGACTGTGCCTAGCCAGATCCTCTGTTGTTTATCTTCAAAAAAACTTTGGACTCTGTCCGATGGCAACTGCAATGAGGCGTGCGCTTTGTGGTGGTAACGTGCGGCTATGGTGCGATCCTGGTCCAGCAAAGTGACACCTTGCCCCCAGGTACTGACCCATAATCTTTGCTGGCTATCGATCAGCAACTGATTCACATTGGCCATACCCTGCTGCAGTTCTGTTTCTGTGAGGACATGCCAGCGGTTGAGTTCATAGCCATCAAAACGTTGTAAACCGTCGAGTTCACTGGCAAACCAGATGTAACCTCTTGGGTCCTGTTTTATGTCATAACTGATCAAAGGCGCGTCGGCATGTTGTTGCACCAAAGAAGTGAATTGCAATGAGGCTGACAAACAACAAGGGCATCAGCAACACAGACAGCAGAGACCAAATCAAGGTTGGATGCATAGTGGGAAAAGCCTCTATAAAACAAAGATGTGGGCTTAAATGTTTATGCCTGTTCAAATCCTAGCAGTCAGAGCTGCAGAAGCAAAGCCTGGCTGTTAAATATAGCTTAGTCTGCTCCTGCAAAAGAAAAGCCGGCATAAACCGGCTTTACCAAAGGTTAGTTTTTCGGGCTAAAAAACCAGGGGGCCCGTTGTTTTTTCTCCGGATACAGCTGGTTCATTGACTCGGCGTCATACAAACGGCCGTTGACCATGCTGTATTTCACTTTGTCTGTGTCCATGATGTTTTTCAATGGATCGGCATCAAGGATAATCAAATCCGCCAGTTTGCCTGCTTTGATGGAGCCCAGTTGATGATCCATACCAAAGGTTTTAGCCGGGTTGATAGTGGCTGTTTTTAAGGCTTGCAGCGGGCTCATGCCGCCCTGGGCAAACATCCAGATTTCCCAATGCGCACCTAAACTTTCACGCTGACCATGAGCACCAATGTTGGTGACCACTCCTAAATCCGATAACTCTTTGGCCATTTTGGCAATAGAGATATGGTTGTAGTGATGATCCGGCGCTTTAGGACGGCGCATGCTGCGTGGCCGCAGTTCATCGGCAGGCACATACTGGCTTAAACGTGGATGTTTCCAGACATCGGTTTTATCGTACCAGTAGTTTTCCCCAAAGATACCGCCGTAAGCCACTATCAGGGTGGGCGTGTAGGCCGTGTTGCTTTGTTGCCATAACTGTTTGACATCATCATAAAGCACAGCTGCAGGCAACGAATGCTCCAGTGTGGTGTGACCGTCGACCACCATACTCAGGTTATGCTGCAGCAAAGAGCCGCCTTCAGGTACTACCAGCATTTCCAGTTCACGCGCTGCTTCAATCACTTGCTGGCGCTGATTACGACGTGGCTGGTTGTAGCTTTTCACCGAAAAGGCGCCGACTTTTTTCAGCCGTTCTAAGTGAAATTTGGCATCGTCCAGGCTGTCGATATGCGAGGTGTAGCCTGCACCATAAGCGCCGTACAAAATAGTACCAGTGGAAAATATACGCGGGCCCACTGTGATACCGGCTTTTTGCAGTTCACTGGCGGTGAAAATTTCCTGAGTGTCATTTGATGGGTCATGAATAGAAGTGACCCCCAAAGCAAGACTTGCGTAGTTGGCATAGTTTTGTTGTGGGATCAGCTGATTCACGCCCTGTGCGCCGTGGGCGTGGGCATCAAACAAACCCGGCATTAAGGTTTTACCGGTAATGTCGATGACTTCAGCGCCAGCCGGCACTTTCACATCATTCTTCGAGCCGACCGCTTTGATTTTATTGCCTTCGACCAGCACCACAGCATCCTGCAGTACTGTATCGCCTTCCATCGTAATGACCTGGCCACCGACAAAAGCGATTTGGCCTTGTGGTTTATCCATAGGCACAGTAAAGCCAATGTTGCTGCCGTTTTTGGCGTCGACTTTGACTTTGCTGTTGACGTCAAACAAACCGGCAATACTGTGATGATAGAGTTCTGGCCCTAAGTGCCAATACAAGCTGCTGCTGTCGGACGTCCAGCTGATATCAGTACCTGCTTTGACAGACAGCTGTTTGACCGGGAATTGGGTGTCTGAGCCGCTGATATCAATCACAGCACCACGCTCTGCAAAAGGGGTGACATAAACCTTAAAACGATCAACAAAAGCCAGATACTTGCCATCCGGTGATAACTTAAACTCTGTGCCGTATTTGGCTGTGTACAAAGTACGTTGTTGCTCTGTGGTCAAATCTATACTGAGCAAAGTAGGGGATGCACCATAATCCTGGGCAAAAACTCTGTTGCTGTCTTTGCCAAACATAGGCGCAAAACCATTACGGCTGATGAGTTTGGGTTTATCGGCGCCACTGACACTCACCGCATAAAGGCCGGTATTAAGTGACCACTTCTTATCCAGTAACGAACCTGCACCGGATTTGCGGTACACCACAGTACGGCCATCCGGGCTGAAGGTCGGTTCTACATACTTGCCTGGCTCTGAGGTTAAATCCCGGCTTTGGCCAGTGGCCAAATCCAGCAGCTTGACTCGGCCTTGTGCTGTGTCATGCCAACTGACATAGACCAGTTTGCTACCATCGCGGGAGAACTGTGGATAGAACTCAAAATGTTCATTCTGGCTGGTCAGGCGTTTGGCTGATCCTGATTTTAACTCTTTGATATACAAATGACCTAAAGCCGAATACACAGCTTTTTTACCATCAGGCGAGATATGCAGGTTGCCCAGCACCTTGACATCCAACTGGTCTTTGTCTAAATCCTGCTTAAATTTAACCGCCTGCTGAATGGTTTTGCTGCGCTCAACAGAAAACGGGATTTCAGTTTTGGTTTTGCTGGCGATATCCAGACTATTGATTTTACCGCCAGCCCAGTACACCAGTTTTTTGTTGTCCGGGGTCCAGCTTAAGGTGGGGTAGACACCATGAATAGCCCAGGTTTCCTGCATATCCCGGTCTAACTGGTTATCCAGCTGGATATGTTCACCACTTTCTAAGTCGTATAAAAACAAAGTGGTCTGGAAATCAACCCGGCGGATATAAGCTAAATATTTGCCATCAGACGAAGGGGTTGGGCGAATAGCGCCACCTGCACCTTGCAGCAGCACATCAATTTTGCCGGTTTCACGCTCAAAACGTTTAATGACATAAATGCCTTGTTCTGAGTCTTTGCTGTAATGGAAAGTTTTGCCTGGCGTATCGTCCTGCGAGAAATAAATGTATTTACCATCCGGTGAAAAAGCAGGCTCGCCTAAATCTTTTTCATCATTGGCTTTGGCCGTTAACATCACACCAGCACCACCTGATTTATGGTACTGCCATACTTCGCCAGCGCCTAAAGAACGGCCCGCAGTAAAGTGCTTACGGGCGACAATAAATTCGCCGTCCGGACTCCAGGCCGGGCTGTTTAATAAACGGAACGTCTCTTCTGTCACAGCTTTTTGCTCAGACCCATCGGCTTTCATGACCCAGATATTGTCGCCGCCGCCCTGATCGCTGGTAAAGGCTATGTATTGACCATCCGGGCTGAACACGGGCTGCATTTGCCAGCCAATATCAGAGGTCAGGGCTTTGGCTTTGCCACCACTGATCGGCATGGTGTAAATATCGCCCAATAAGTCAAAGGCAATGGTTTTACCATCCGGGCTGACACTGACATTCATCCAGGTGCCTTGCTGCACATCGATTTTGATGTCAGTGAATTTTCCGGTTGGTTTATCGACATTCCAGGCTGGTTTTTTATCATCGGCTGCGACGGCCAAAGTGGAGCATAAAGCCAGAGCTAACAGACTGTAGTTATAGTTTTTCATCGGTGGACCTCTTGTTGTTTGACCGTACGCTGCCATAAAGCCCCGGCAGGGTAAAGCCTCAAAGCAAAAACTGCGGCTAAAAGCATGGCATTTCAGACTGATAACTTCAGTTTGGCTGTAAAACTTTGGCCTGGATCAAAAAGTGGTTACACTGGAGGGAGTTAGACTAAAAAGCCGGAGCTGAAGTGGAATCTCCTTGTGTCGCCTGTTGCAGGCTGGATGAAGATAAAGTTTGTGTCGGTTGTTACCGCCATATGGATGAAATTGTCGACTGGCGTAAAAAAACGCCGGAACAGTATCAACAAATTGCATTAAATATCCAACAGCGTAAAGCCGTTGCCCGTAGTTTGGGTGAAACAGTGCCTATGACCGAAGCAGAGTGGAAAGCAGCCAGGGCGCGTAATGCTGAAAAGTTATTGTCGTCCGGAGGTGCTGTATGATGCTGGATCCCGCCTGGTTTGATATCAGCCCTTTATCCTGGCATGCCATAGGCATTACTTTATTAACTGGCGCTATCGTTGGATTGGAGAGGCAACTGCGTGGTAAACCGGCAGGGATCCGTACTTCAATTCTGATCACTTTGGGCACTTATTTATTTGTCGCTTTGTCGTTGCCGTTAGGCCATGCGGTCCTTGATGCCAATCGTATGGTGGGGAACGTGGTGACAGATCCAAGCCGTATTATCGGCCAGGTGGTGACAGGCATAGGTTTTCTTGGCGCCGGTGTGATGCTGACCCGTGAAGGTATTGTGGTAGGTGTGACTTCTGCTGCCACTATATGGGTGCTGGCCGCTATAGGGGTTGCTACAGGTTTAGGCCATTATCAGGTGGCGATTTGGTTATCTGTGGTGGTGGTTGGAGTGTTAACTGGTGTGGATATGCTGGAAAATGCCAGCAGCGCCTTACGTCGTGGTGTACACAGAACAGCCAAAGACTGGGTGATCCGTAAGTCAGACAAAGACACTAAAACTACAGAGCCTTCGCAAAGGCAATAAAAACAAAAGGACCTTTATGTTGTTAGAAGCGGTATGGATAGGTTTTGCTTTTAGTTTAGGTTTGCTGGTGCGCTTAATTGGCTTGCCGCCTCTGATTGGTTATCTGGCCGCCGGTTTTATGATCACTGCCTCTGCGACAGAACTGGAGCTGCCTAAAGAAGGCAATGCCATTATTGCCCATGTCGCACATTTAGGTGTGTTGCTGCTGTTATTTACTGTGGGTCTAAAACTCAATATCCGCAGTTTAGGTAAAACAGAAGTTTTAGGTGGCAGCCTGGCCCATTTTGCCAGTTCGGCTTTGTTGTACACCCCCATTATTTATCTGACCTTTGAACCGGATTGGTATCATGCGTTGATGCTTGCTGCCGCTCTGGCTTTTTCCAGCACAGTGCTGGCCGCCAAAGTGCTGGAAGGCAAACGGGAGATCCGGGCTTTTCATGGCCGTGTTGCCATCGGCATTCTGGTGATGCAGGACTTAATAGCTATGGCGCTTCTGAGTTTTACCCAGGGTATTACCCCATCACCTTTTGCCTTACTGGTGCTGCTGGTGCCTTTGTTGCGCCCTTTGCTGTACAAGCTGATGGATTTAACAGGCCATGACGACCTGCAGATTTTATTTGGCGTGATGCTGGCGGTGGTGCTGGGGGGCTCAGGTTTTCATGCGGTAGGTTTAAGTTCTGAGTTAGGCGCTTTGGTGTTTGGCGCTTTGCTGGCCGGACATAACAGAGCAGGGGAGTTGTCCAAAACCTTGTGGGGGTTAAAAGAGTTTTTTCTGGTCGGTTTTTTTCTGCAAATTGGTTTAGGCGGTTTGCCGGATCAACAAGCCTGGCTTTTTGCGGCTTTGATGACCGCTTTACTGCCCTTTAAAGCTGTGCTGTTTTTTGCGTTGTTGGTGATGTTCAGATTAAGAGCCCGTAGTGCTTTTTTATCGGGTTTAGTGCTGAGTAACTACAGTGAGTTTGCGCTTATTGTTGCTGCCAGTGTGATGCCACAATTCCTTATTCCGCTTGCCTTAACTGTGGCGTTATCTTTTGTGGTGTCAGCACCTTTAAACCGGTTTGCCCACCCTTTGTATGAACGATTAGCCCACCGCCTTATTCCTTATGAGCGCGATATTCATCACCCGGACGAACAACCTGTCTCTTTGGGCGATGCTGAAGTATTGATTATGGGCATGGGCCGTACCGGCTCGGCGGCTTATCAGTATCTGGAGCATAAATGCCATTTGGTGGCGCTGGACTCGGATCCGGCCAAAGTGGCTGATCATCAGGACAAAGGCAACAATGTGCTGTTCGCCGACGCGGAGGATCAGGTGTTCTGGCAGGGCTTAACCTTGGGGGGCATCAAAGCTGTAGTGCTTTGTTTAAATGATGTCGAAGCCAAAGTGATAGCGACTAAAAAACTGCGTCAGGCAGGTTTTGGCGGCTTAATAGTCTCACACAGTATGCATAAAGATGAAGCGGCAGCCATCATGGAGGCGGGCGCAGATCACACTTATCTGACGATGTCAGAAGCTGGTGTAGGTTTAGGCGAACGGGTCCGCCAGCATATCACCCTTTAATGGGGTCAGGCCTTGGATTTTGAATTTACCGATCAAATTCAAAATCCAAGGCCTGACCCCCAAGCGTTAGCTACTGAGTTTTAAGCCGATAATGCCTAATAAGATCAAAGCTATGCTAATCAAACGCCCGGCTGTTGCCGGGTCGCCGAGCAGGTAAATTCCGACTATCACAGTGCCGATCGCACCTATGCCAGTCCAGACCGCATAGGCTGTACCCACGGGCAAATCGCGCATCGCCAGGCCGAGCAGGGTAATGCTCAAAAGCATTGCGCCAAGAGTCCAGACCGATGGCCAGAATTTAGTAAAACCTTCAGTGTATTTTAAACCCACAGCCCAACCGACTTCTAATAAGCCAGCCACAACAAGCAATAACCAGTTCATAAGGTATTCCAGTGTTTGAAGTTGGGGTCGTCCCCGATATAAAGATGCGCTATTGGGTCGTCCCAACAGGCCATAGTTGAAAAAAGCGCCGCAATTTTAACCATGCAGACGCTTTAAGGCAAGCTTGAAGCCAAAATCTAGTCGAGCGTCCCTGCTGCTATTTGCATATCTTCGCTGCTTTGCAGTGCCACAGGCAAACAGAGTTTTAATGCGCGTACTACCATATCCACCGGCATAGAAGCGACGGCTTTACCTATAGCTTGTTCTGGTGCATAAGGAATATGTAAAAAACCTGCCCGTACTTTGGGGTTATCCCGAAGTTGGTGCATCAGCGCATAAAACACAGTATTGCAGACATAGGTTCCGGCCGTGTAAGACACTGCTGCTGGTATGCCATCTTGCTTCAGGCTATTGACCATAGCTTTGACCGGCAAGGTGGTAAAATAGGCGGCAGGGCCCTCTGTCACTACAGTTTTATCTATCGGCTGCTGTCCGGCATTATCTGCTATACGGGCGTCGATAAAATTAATGGCCACTTTTTCAAAACACAGTTCAGTGCGGCCACCGGCCTGACCTATAGCCAATACCAGCACAGGTTTTAATTCAGCAATGGCTGTTTTAAGTTCCAGCTGACTTTGTTCAAACTCACAGGACAGTTGCCTGCTGACAATCTGCACCTCATCGTCCAGTTGATAACCATCCAACTGCTGTGCGGCCAACCAGGACGGATTGGTTTGTTCGCCACCAAAAGGCTCAAAGCCAGTTAATAAAATGCTGTGCATAGCTGCTCCGGTTTAAAACATTAACAAATACATCAGCGCTATATTGACGCCAAGCAGTACTAAAGCGGTTGGCGCCTGAGCTTTAATCACCGCATTTTTATCCGGCAGCTCCAAAAGTGCCGCCGGCACTATATTAAAGTTCGCCGCCATAGGGGTCAGCAAAGTGCCACAGTAACCACAAAACATGCCGATAGCCGCCATAATGGCCGGATCGCCACCGTGCTGCAGCACCAGAAGTGGAATACCTATGCCTGCAGTGATCACCGGAAAAGCGGCAAAAGCATTGCCCATAATCACAGTAAATAAGGCCATGCCTAAGGCATAACAAGCCACAGCCAGCAAAGGATGGTTTAAATTTAAGTACAAAGTCGTTAGCTGAGATACTGTATCCCCTACACCGGCCTGATTAAATAACAACCCCAAAGTGGCCAGTAACTGCGGCAATAAAAAAGCCCAGCCTATAGCTTCAATTAACCGTGAGGACTCTTTCAGACCTTGTTGTGGTTTTTCTCTGGTGAGATACAAAGCGGCCAATACGGCAAAAAAGGCGGCTAAGCCTAAAGCCGATAAAGTGGCATTTTTAGGATCCAATAAAGACCAGCCATCCCCCTGAATATGCACCAGAACCAAAGCTGAAAATACCGTAAGCACAGGGATCATCAGGGCGGGGATAAATAACTTATTGCCCAGACGTTTGACCGAGTCCAGCCGTTGTTGCAGTTCCAGTGTCTGGTACAGCCCCCCTTTGACACCACCAAAACCCGCCACTAAAGCCATCAACACTACTAAGCCACCGACCAGCGCAGGTGGCATAAAATCACCCAATAAGAAAATCAGGCCATAGCTGAACCAGAACAAAGCGCTGCTGTATCTTTTGTCGTTAAAGCTAAAAAAGGCCACAGCAAAAAACAGCACAGCAGCGACGTAATACAGCAGAGTCATACTAATCATGGCGCTGCTCCCGTGTCAGTTGTTGTTGAAGCTGACGAGCCAGATAAGCGTCAAAACGGATTAAACGGCTGCCATGAATTAAAAACGCAGCCAGGGCCGTTGGTATGCCCCAAAGTGCGATATGCAATGGGTCAGTTTCAATGCCGGACTCGCGCAAAAAGGTGTGCATTAAGATAATGGCGCCAAAAGCGACAAAAATATCTTCACCAAAAAACAGCCCTATATTGTCGGTTGCGGCCGACATAGCCCGGATTTGGTATTTAATTTTATCAGGCAGGCTCTGATGTTTTTGCTCAAAAGCCGCTTCCGCCATAGGAGAGAGTAGAGGCCTGACCATTTGTGGATGTCCGCCCAGACTGGTCAGGCCGGCCGCTGCTGTACTTTCGCGTAATGCCAGATACACCAACAGCAAACGCCCTGTTGTCGCGGCTTTAATCTGTTGGATCCAGCTTTGGGCTTTTTCGCGCAGGCCATGACGCTCCAACAAACCAATCACGGCCAAAGGCAATAACAAAATCAGTGGCAAATTCCGGGTTTTTAAAAAGGCGGTGCCTAAAGACTCCAGCCAGGCCAGTATCGGCATTTTGACCGCCATACCAGTGGCAAAAGCCGCGACCGTCACCACCAATACCGGATTAAATTTTAAGATAAAACCAAGCATCACTACTGCGATACCAAGTAAAGGCCAAAGGCTTAAATCGATCATAAAGGTCCTGTTGGTTTTGTTATCTATGCCTATTGCTACACAAAATGGCGGGGTAAGGCGAGAGCAATAGACTAAAAATCAGCGTAAAAGTTAGGTTTGTCTTTTATTGTTTTTTGTTTGAAACCGCTGGTCTTTAAACAAAAAAATGAAGTGAAATTAGGCCTCTAAGCCGCGTCAATTCTGATGTTGTATCAAAAGCTCGACTCAGCGAAAAACCCTCGCTATAATGCCGCGTCCTATATAACAGGTCTGGATTGTGTGCGTAAAGACAGAGCCCGGACAAGCGAAAAGATGGCGTAGCGAGACGCCCGATTTGATTTTGAGGTAACAAGATGCAAGTTTCTGTTGAGACCACACAGGGTTTAGAACGCCGTTTAACCATTACTGTACCAGCTGCTGCTATCAGCACTGAAGTTGAGAAAGAATTAAGAAACATTGCGAAGAATCGCCGTGTTGACGGTTTCCGTCCAGGTAAAGCACCTGTAGCCATGATCAAAAAAATGTTTGGTCTGTCTGTGTTACAAGACGTTGCTTCACGTCAGATGCAAAACCATTTTTATCAGGCCATCATTGCCAACAAACTGACTCCAGCCGGCGCTCCTACTTTTGCTCCTGGCCAACTGGCTGAAGGTAAAGATTTAGAATTCGCAGCTACTTTTGAAGTGTACCCGGAAGTTGAGTTAAACGCTCTGGACAAAATCGAAGTGACTAAGCCAGTGGTTGAAATCACGGCTGACGATTTAGACACTATGTTAGGCACTTTGCGTAAGCAACATGCGACATGGGTAAAAACTGACGCTGCAGCAGCTTCAGGTGACCGCGTCATTATTGATTTCGTTGGTTCTATCGATGGTGAAGAGTTTGAAGGCGGTAAAGCTTCTGACTTCACTTTAGAGTTAGGCCAGGGTCGTATGATCCCAGGTTTCGAAGACGGTATCATTGGCAAAAAAGCCGGCGAAGAAGTGACAGTTGATGTGACTTTCCCAGCTGAATACCACGCTGAAAACTTAAAAGGCAAAGCAGCTAAATTTGCTGTGACTGTAAAAGCAGTTGAAGCTCAGCAGTTACCAGAAGTTAACGACGAGTTCGCTAAGCTGTTCGGCCTGGCTGAAGCTACTTTGGATGCATTAAAAGTTGAAGTGAAAAAGAACATGGAGCGTGAGCTGAACAACAGCATCAAAGCCCGTGTTAAAGAGCAGGTGATCAAAGGGTTGTTAGCCACTCACGAAGTGGAAGTGCCACAAGCTCTGATCGACAGCGAAATAGACGTATTACGTCGTCAGGCGCTGCAGCGTTTTGGCAACAAGCTGGATCCGAAACAATTACCTGAATTACCAGCTTCTCTGTTTACTGAACAAGCCAAAGACCGTGTGAAAGTAGGTCTGTTATTAGGCGAAGTGATCAAAACAAACAAACTGCAGGTTGAAGATGCACGCGTCCAGTCTCTGATTGAAACTGTGGCCTCTGCGTACGAAGATCCACAAGAAGTGATCCAGTACTACAACAGCAACAAAGAGCTGTTACAGGGCATGCGTAATGTTGCGTTAGAAGAACAGGCTATTGACCTGGTTCTGGCAAAAGCCAAAGTAACTGAAGAAAAAGCCAAGTTTGATGAGATCATGAATCCTCAAGCTGCAAACTAAGATTTGACATCTGTTTGTCAGGCAGTTTTAATGGCTCGAACATCATAGTTCGGGCCATTTTTATTTTTAGCCGTCGTGTTTGCCAGCGCATGGTCGCAGCTGTAAAGCAAGGCTAATGACGCAGGCTATATTAGGCCCCTCTTTTCAATGAAGGAAACCGCATTATGGCATTTGAGCCGAGAATGAATGAATTAGTGAATGCCTTAGTTCCTATCGTGATCGAACAAACCGCTAAGGGAGAGCGTTCTTTTGATATTTACTCGCGTTTATTAAAAGAGCGGGTAATTTTTTTAACAGGTCAGGTCGAAGACCATATGGCGAATCTGATCGTCGCTCAGCTGTTATTTTTAGAGTCTGAGAACCCGGAAAAAGATATTTATATCTACATCAACTCGCCGGGTGGTTCTGTGACCGCAGGTTTGTCGATTTACGACACTATGCAGTACATCAAACCAAATATCGCCACTGTCTGTATTGGTCAGGCCTGCAGCATGGGCGCGTTTTTATTGTCAGGCGGCACCAAAGGTAAACGTTACTGCTTACCCAACGCCCGGGTGATGATCCATCAGCCTTTAGGTGGATTCCAGGGCCAGGCGACAGATTTTGAAATTCATGCCCGTGAAATTCTGTATATCAAAGAGAAATTAAACCGCCTGATGGCAGAGCATTGTGGCAAAACTTATGAACAGGTTTGTAAAGACACAGAGCGTGATAACTTCTTAAGTGCACAGCAAGCCTTGGAATATGGCCTAATCGATGCCATATTAACTCAAAGGGACGCGAAGTAAGTTTAATTCAGGGG
>CBIMJC010000021.1:0-23238 GCA_966244125.1 uncultured Rheinheimera sp. | reverse complement strand
TGACGAAGGGGGAGGACGAACTGGGGTTTTTGCTGGGGACACTGCAGCTTCTGTTGCCAGCCACTGATGTAAGTACTCGACATACGGCATGGTGTTGCTTTGTTGCAGCAAGGCCTGCTGATAAGACTGCAGGTATTTTACCGCCCCCCGAATCGAAAACACTGTATACAAAGGCACCTGATCCTGCGGCAGTTCCAGAATATAAAAATGAGCACCGTAGTCGTGGTGCTCAAGGTTGTGCCGCAGCGCGTAGATATCAGGTTCATAAAAGGCGTCAACTCTGTCTTTTTCCAACATTTCTGCAGCTCTGGCACTGATATGCTCACCACTGAGCCCGACAAAACGACCAGCAAAATTCTGCAGCAGGCTGGACTGGTAGCCTTGTTGCCAAATGGCAATACTATACTGCGGATTGTTCAGAAAGCTGTTGGCGTCGGTTTGGATCTCTGTACGTACAGCAAGAGCGCCCCGAGTGAGCAAAAAGGGCTGCTCCGGATAAACAAAACGTTGTTGCCTGTCTGGGTTTTGGGCTAACAGCAAGACGGCATCCAGCTCGTTGTTTTCCAGTTGTTTCAGTAAACGTGATAAGGGTAACTGCTGGTACTGCACTTCAACCTGCATCTATGCTGCAATTTTATTGAAATAATGGATAGCAGGCCCTGATTGGCCTGCAGCATTTTCTGTGTGAGGAGGTAAGGCAAAGTAGCCTGCTCTGAACTGATTTTGTTGTGCCGGCAGAGTAAAAGACAGAAAAAAAATAGCGGCAAAACAGGCCCTCATAGCGGCAAATCCAGAAGTTACAACTTGGCTAACTATAGATAGTATTTAGTGATCTGTTTGTTTTGATTAAAAATAAATCAGAGCAACTGCAGACTGGAGAATTGTGGTACTTGTAACTACAGTAAAAGAGTTTTGTTGTGTAGTGAACAGGGAGGTTGGGCTTTATGGCGTTTAAGTTATTAATAGTGGACGACAGTCAGGTGTGTTTAATGCTGACCAAAGGTTATGTCCAGTCGTTCCGCCCCGACTGGCTTTGTGTCACCGCTGGCAGCGCTGAAGAAGCTATAACATTAATTGAGCAGCAGCACTTTGATGCATTTTCACTGGACTATAACTTACCAGGTCGTAATGGTCTGGAACTGGCCCGCTGGATCCGCAGCCGTGATCAGCAGTGTTTTATTGGCTTATTAACCTCCAATATCATGAATTATGTCGAAGATCAGGCGATCAGCGACAATATTAACTATTACCGGAAACCCGCTAAAGCTGATGTGATACAACAGTTTGTCAGCGATATTGAACGTTATACGCTTTGTACTTGAAGCCACAGCTTTGTTGACCGCGCTGCTCGCCTCGCCGTAACTCCAATTACTTTGCGTATATAAAAGGGCTTATTTTAATAACGTAGTGAAATAAGCTTTGACACTGCTCTGAAAACCTATACACTGGCCTTGCTTTGTTAGTCTGTTCATTATTTATGCACCACAACGAATGTTACTGTTGTTTTAGTACGTCCTGTATTCATAAGTTAAAACATCTCTTACAGCACCATCGCCTGAAACCAGGCACAATTAATTTTATTAAATACAGGTAAATACCATGTCTAATACAACTACCGGCACAGTAAAATGGTTCAACGAAACTAAAGGTTTCGGTTTCATCGAACAGGCTTCAGGTCCAGACGTTTTCGCTCACTTCAGCGAAATTTCAAGCACGGGTTTCAAAACTCTGCAAGAAGGCCAACGTGTACAGTTCACTGTGACTCAAGGTCAAAAAGGCCCACAGGCTGAGAAAATTGTTGTTCTGTAATTTTTAATTACAGTCACCGGAGTCAGCAGATCTAATCTGATTGCACTGGTTACAACAAAAAAAGGCAACTGCACCGCAGCTGCCTTTTTTTATGTTTTGTTTTTACTCCTGTCCGGTGCCTGACAAGGCTGACTTCAGCACCAGAGTGTTATCTTCCTGCCACCGCAATTGCCCTGCCGCGGACACAATACTTAAAAATTACTTTTCGATATAACTTTATGAATATTTATTCTTTGTTGTTATAAAAGATCAGTTCTAGACTAAAAATACAACAGGCGATATGCCCCCGACACTTTGTCTAACACTAAATGGAGCCTGTTATGTCAGTGAAAACCTTTTTTAGCCGCGCCGGTATGATCGCTTTGGTTGCCTTGAGCAGTTGGAGTAGTTTTGCCAATGAGTTTCTGGTCAGTACAGACTGGCTGGAGAAAAACCTGCAAGACCCTAAAATCCGTTTGATCGAAGTGAGTGTGAACCCTGGAGTGTACGAGCGCGGCCATATTGCTGGTGCAACCAATTTTGTCTGGCATACCGATCTGGTCGATAAAGTGAAGCGTGACATAGTTGGCAAAGAACAATTCCAGCAATTGTTACGCAATGCCGGTGTATCTTCTGACAGCACAGTCATTTTATACGGTGACAGCAACAATTGGTTTGCCGCATGGGGAGCCTGGATTTTTGATATTTATCAGGTACCTAACGTCAAGTTACTGGATGGTGGCCGCAATAAATGGGAAACGGAAAAACGCCCCTTGTCCGTCGCACAACATAAAGTGAAACCCGGTACTATTACTTTAGGTGAGCCTGACTATAGCCTGCGCGCAAGCTTAAAGGATGTGCTGGCCGTTGCTGAAAAACGCAGTGATTTTGGCCTGATCGATATTCGCTCTAAAGATGAATATGAAGGCAAAATATTTGCACCAGCAGGTGTGCAAGAGCTGGCTGTGCGGGCCGGCCATGTGCCCGGTGCTGTGAATGTACCCTGGGCAACCGCTGTGGCTGCTGACGGAAGTTTTAAATCCAAAGAAGAGTTAAAACAAATTTATGCAGCTGCGGGCATAGATGGCACTAAACCTGTGCTGGTGTATTGCCGTATCGGGGAACGCTCCAGCCATACCTGGTTTGCCCTGAAGAAAATTCTGGGGTACGACGTTCGCAACTATGACGGTTCATGGACTGAATATGGTAACAGTGTTGGTGTGCCTGTCACTAATATTGCCGGTACTGTCTGGGGCGGTAAGTAAGTCGCCCGCTATCATCAAATCTACTGCGTTATTCTGGGGGCCTTGCTGGCCCTCTTTGTTGTCTTTTTCGTGTTTAACCCACAGGAGTTGCTGTGACTTACGCTGTTTCACCTAAGGTTTTTAACCCTATAGTGCGCTGGGGCATAACGCTGTCTATTCTGATCCTGCTGTTTGTCGCTGCCTGGTTTTTAGACTCCATGGATCCCCAGCTCAGTTTTTCTTTGTTCAGCGGTGCAGCTTTTGGTTATGTGATCCAGCGTTCACGTTTTTGTTTTTATTGCATCAGTCGTGATTTTATTGAGAGGCGCGAGTCGCGTGGCTTGTTGGGATTAGTGGTTGCTCTGGCGGTTGGACTGATTGGCTACCATGCTGTTTTTGGTATTTTTGTGCCTGATGCCGCCAGTGGCCGGCTGCCTCCGGGCGCTCATATTGGTGCCGTCAGTTGGGTACTGGTAGCGGGAGCTGGCTGTTTTGGTCTGGGGATGGCGCTGGCAGGCTCTTGTATCAGTGCTGTGCTGTACAGACTGGGAGAAGGTGCTTTTGCCGGTGTCATCGTCTTACCCTCTGTATTACTGGGATTTTTAGCGGGTTTTTATTGCTGGAATACTTTGTATCTGCAGTTTATGCAACAAAGTCTGGTGCTTTGGTTGCCTGCTGTTACAGGTTATGGGGCATCGCTTTTTGGTCAGCTTACAGTGCTGGGGCTGCTGGCCTTGTTGCTGTTGAAGTGGGGTCGTGACAGGCCGACAGAGGCCGTTTCACCTTATCAGGCTATTTTTGTCAGGCGCTGGCCTGCTTATGTCGGTGGTATTTTGGTCGCTTTTATAGCCACACTGGCTTATCTGCGTGTTGCCCCTCTTGGTGTTACCGCTGAGCTTGGCAGTATCAGTCGCAGTCTGGGCGCTACATTCGGGAGTTTTCCACAACGACTGGAAGGACTGGATACGTTGCGCGGCTGCGCCACAGTGGTGAAACAGGCTCTGCTGAGTAATAACGGCGTCTTTGTATTGGCCTTAGTGGCTGCTGCTTTTGCCGCCGCTTTACCTGCAGGAGACTTCAAACCCAATATGCCTGCATTAGCTGAGTGGCCGCGCCTTATTGCCGGCGGTGTGTTGATGGGATTTGGCGCTATGCTGGCGCTGGGTTGTACTGTCGGCGTTTTGTTATCCGGTATTATGGCGTCGGCATTGTCGGGCTGGGTTTTCTTGTTATGCTGCAGCGGCGGACTTTATGTTGGCTGGTGGTTCAGAAGAAAATGGGGATCCTGAGCCAAAGCACAAAAAGCAGAGTGATTAGCCTCCGGTTATACCTTGTTGCTGCAGCAAGACTAAAGTGGCACTTGCATTTTCAGCCCTCCCAAACCAATACCCCTGACCAAAGCGACAGCCTGCCGACAGCAAAAATTCCTGCTGCGCCTGTGTTTCCACGCCTTCTGCAACCACATCCAAACTCAAAGCATTGGCCATGGCAATAATGGCGCTGGTGATCTGGCGATCACTGGTATTGTCCGGTAAGGATTTAATAAAACTGCGATCTATTTTCAGGCTGTTGATAGGTAAATGCCGTAAATAAGACAACGAAGAGTAGCCGGTGCCAAAATCATCTATGGCCAGTCGAATACCGAGTTGTCGTAATTGCTGCAGCACTTGTTGTGTCTGTGTTGCACGTTCCGGTAACAGGCAACTTTCAGTAATTTCCAGCTCCAGCAGCCTGGGATCCACTGCAGTTTCAGCAAGAGTATGTTTGAGTTGTGGCAAAAAAAGCGGGTCTGCCAGTTCTTTGGCGGAGATATTAACCGCCACAGGCACTGCTAAAGGTCCCCAGTGGTGTAACTGATGACAGACCTGGCGTAATACCTGTTGCCCTAACTGCTGGATCAGGCCTAAGGTTTCAGCCATTGGAATAAACTGTGCTGGTGCAACCTGGCCTAACTCCTCGTCCTGCCAGCGCACCAAAGCTTCCAGACTATGCAATTGTCCGGTTTTTAAATCCACTTTAGGCTGGTAATACACGTCCAGCTGCTGCTGTGATAATGCCCTGCGCAGCGCTTGCTCCAGCTGTAAGGCCTGATCATTCCGCTGCCCCAGGCTGGAGTTGTAAATACTGTAGTTATTGCGGCCAGATTCTTTGGCCTGATACATAGCGGCGTCAGCGCATTTCAGCAGCTCACTGGAGGTATGGCCATGCTGCGGATAAATGCTGATGCCGACACTGGTGGTTAACACCAGCTCGTTGTGCCGGATATGAAACGGCAGGTCAAACTGCGCCACTATACGCTGTGCCAGTTTTTCGATCTCTTGCAGGTTCTCGCATTCCGGCACCAGCATAGTAAATTCATCACCACCGAGCCGGGCAACAGATTCACCGGCTCTGCTGGCTTTTTGCAGTCGTCTGGCGACCTGACGCAAAGCTTCATCACCAGCCTGGTGGCCCAGGGTATCGTTGATCCGTTTAAATAAATCCAGATCAAGAAACAACACGGCCAACTGATGATGATGGCGTTTGGCATTGGCCAAAGCCTGCTCCAGTCTGTCCTGAAATAAACGTCTGTTGGCAAGACCAGTTAATTCGTCAAAATAAGCCAGTTCGTGAATTTTTTGCTCACGTTTTTTACGTTCCGTAATATCGGAAAAAATAGCGGCGTATTGATTTACTGCGCCGTTTTCACCCCGCACAGCACTGATCGACAGCCATTCAGGGTAGACTTCGCCATTTTTACGCTTGTTCCAGATCTCTCCCTGCCAATAACCTTTCTGCTGCAGCCCTTGCCACATTTGCTGATAAAAACTCTGATCATGCCGGCCTGAACTCAACAGGCTGGGCGTTTGGCCTAAAGCTTCGTCCACACTGTAGCCTGTCAGTTTACAAAAACTGGGATTGACCGACTGAATAACACCCTGCTGATCGGTGATCATCACGGCATCATGTGAAGCTTCTATCACTTTGTAGGCTAAACGCAGACTACTTTCAGAGGAACGCAGAGCCTTGTCTCTGGCCTGTAAGGCGGCCTTTAACTCAGTGATATACAAATGTTCCATATTCAGCAGTATGTGGTTGTGCGATAACAAACCTGCAGGTTTGCCATATGCATCTGTCACTCCAAGGTGACGGAATCCCTGCTCGCGCAGTAGCCGCACAGCCTGCAATAAGCTGCTGTGCAAGGGCAGTGTCAATAAAGGGCGGGTTGCGACTTCAGCTAAAGTGCACAGAGTGCGCTTGGTCGCGACAAAATGCACCAGATCACGTTCTGTCACTATGCCGTATTCGGTCACACCTGTTGTCTGTTCAAACTGGACTATGGCGGCGTCCCGCTGAGTTTGCTGCATCAATATGGCGGCTTGGGCTACGGTCAGCTCTGACTGCAGTAATAACGGCAACTCCACCAGAATGGAGCTGATATCCCGTAGCATCAAATAATGCTCCAGTGGCTGCTGATGAATAAGATCCGTTTGGGTCACTATGCCAATAGCCTGATGGCTTTTGTCCGTGACCAGTAAACGCCTGATATTCTTTTGTTTCATTAAAGCCGCAGCTTCACTGGTGCTGCAGTGTTCTGGTACTGAAAGCACAGGGCAGCTCATCACCTTCGACACCGCTTGTTGCAGCAGACTTGTGTCCGACAAATCCAGTTTTTTACAGTCTGATTCGGTCCAGATCCCCAGGATCAGCCCGCGTTTTTTCACCAGAATACAGCTGATATTGTGCTGGCGCATCAGACTGGCCGCTTGTTGCACAGAAGTCTGAGGTTCACAGCAGATCAGATTTTTTTGCAGCACTTGAGCCACTGTCTGACCGGACGATAAAGGCAGTAAGGGAGTGCTCAAGGGCGGATTCATAATAAGGGCATCTCCTTTGTCGGAAAAATAAGTCCTTATGCTAAAGCTTTGCATCGGGTGGCTTCTTGATCTGAAACAACAGCTGTGGACTTAAATCAACTCTTTGCGCCCTATGCCGCATATTTCCCTATTTCAAGAAATCGATTACCTGATTATATTTTTAATTAATTCAATACTTTGTTTGTTTTGTGATTGTGATTTGAGAAAAAGTTTTGGTAAACGTTTACCTTGAGTGATATAAAGGCATGGTGCACTGCTGATCCATTGCCAAAACATCAGCTCAGCGCATAAAAAAATAATGATTGATACCGACAGGGGTAGGAAATGACAGGCAAATTCAACTTGACCGTTGTAGCTTTAGCTATGACGCAAATTTTTGCTATGCAGCAGGCACAGGCGCAAAGCGAAGAAAATACCACAGAGCAAAAAGCCAAAGCGGCAGAACAGCAGATCGAAACCATAGTCGTCAAAGGTTTTGGTGCCACGCTGAGCAAATCGTTAATGCAGAAAAAGTTTTCAGAATCAACGGTGGAAATTATCTCTACCGATGATTTAGGTCAGTTACCTGACGTGACTATTGCCGACTCCTTAGGCCGTTTGCCTGGTGTAGCGGCAGAACGTGACAGAGGGAACGCCAGCAGTATTTCTATCCGTGGTTTAGGGGCTCGTTTAAACGCCGCCACCATGAATGGCCGCGAAATTGTCAGCGCTGAACCCAGCCGTGACGTACGGTACGAACAATTTCCTGCCGAGCTGATTAACTCAGTGGAAGTCTACAAGAGCCCGGTGGCCAGCAATCTGGAAGGTGGTATTGCCGGTCTGGTGAATATGAATTTCGTCAATCCGCTGTCGAAAGATAAACGCATGATCAATATCAGCGGCCATTTGATGGACTATCAACTGGGCAATGATTTAGCTGGTGCTGACAGTTCAGGTGAAAAAGCCAGTTTCTCTTATGTGGATCAGTGGGCTGATAACTTTGGTGTGGTTTTTGGTTTAACTTACCAGGATCAGCCGTCAGTACAGCGTGAAACCGCCTCCTATTCCTACAATAAAGTGGAAGCCGATCAAGGTGATGTAAACGGCGACGGTATTAAAGAAGCGGCGCCATGGGGCGGTAAAGCCGGTACTAAAGTGGGTAACACTGAACGTGTTGGTAGCCTGATGATCCTGGAATGGGAACCTGTCGAGACTGTGAACCTGAAGTACGATCTGTTTTATTCCCAATTCGATATTGAAGAACGTGAAGACCAGTTCTGGTTTGATGGCTGGGGCAACTGGCAGGACAGCAATAACTGGGGGTATAACAACTCAGCTACTGCACCACAGATAGTGACCCGTCCTGATGGCTCGCAGCAAATCGTAGGTGGCGGCATTTTATGGGGCGCGCATTCAGCCAATAACGCCACCTGGTTTCAGGAAAACCATCTGTTAAGTACTGGCTTAAAAACCACTGTGACAGGTGATGTCTGGACTTCAACTTATGACGTCGGTTATTCAGAAGCCGGTATCGAATCGCGTTGGGTCAATATTACTTCTGCTTACAATGGCCCAACTCCGCTGGATATCAGCTGGAGTAATGCAGCTGGTCGCTTAGCTATTCAAACCAATGAAGACATTGGCAACCCTGATTATTACAGCATTACCGGCATGAACGTCGATACTGACCGCGATTTAACCGATGAAATGGTCAGTGTCAGAGCGGATTTTGAGCGTAGTATCGAATGGGGTGTATTCGAAACGCTGGTGATCGGTGGCCGTTACAGCGACCGTGACAAAGATAACGATGTGCAAAGCTGGTGGCAGGCTCCTGTCAATACCGGGCTGACGGATTACGGTTACAGCTATCAGCTGGGTGGTGATTTTGTTTCACCCAATCTGTATGGTTTTAAAGACTGGAACGCCACTATGAATCAGGCCTTTGGTGGCATTGATGATCGCAGTCAGCACGCCAAAACCGATCAGGACAGAGTCAACAGCTGGTACGTGGGGGAAACCAATACCGCGGCTTATTTTATGCTGAAAATGGCCGGTGAACTGGGGGACTTACCCTACACAGGTAACTTTGGTGTGCGTTATGTCAAAACAGAATCCACTTCTTCTGGTTATCAGTTCAAAGACAGTCTTTATTCGCCTATTTCAGTTGACCATGAATACGACGAAATTTTACCTGCGCTGAATATGATTTTTACCGTCAGCGAAGAAGCTCAGGTGCGTTTTGGTATGTCACGTGCGCTGTCCCGTCCACCTTTGGTAGAGATGCGTACCGGCTTCCAGCTGGATTCACAAAGCCCGGTGAAAACAGGCTCTGGTGGTAACCCGACATTGGATCCATTTGTGGCGGATCAAATTGACTTAGGTTACGAGTATTACTGGTCCAGTGACCGGGCTATGACAGTCTCTACTTTCTTTAAGGACTTAAAAACTCATGTCGGCAGCTCGACTGATGTGATGATAGTGGACGGTGTTGCCTACAACTTCACCGGCCCTATTAACGGCGACGGTGGTCAGATCAAAGGTTTGGAGCTGATGTATCAACAGGCTCTGACTATGTTGCCAGCGCCTTTTGATGGTTTAGGTTTCTACGCCAACTATTCATTAACGGACAGCAATGTGCATGAGTTTGTGCCGGAAGATAATCCGCTGCCTTTAGGGGGCTTGTCCCGCCACGTCGGTAACCTGACATTGTGGTATTACAAAGCAGGTTTTGATGCCAAGGTGTCGTACAACTACCGCAGTGCAAACACCCGTGTTGGCAGCTGGACTCCGACGGAGATCACCAGAGCCAAAGCAGAGCGCACTGTAGATGCCAGCTTGTCATACGAAGTGACAGAAGCCTTTAAGGTGATGCTGCAGGCTCAAAACCTGACCAATGAAGAAGCAGTGACCTATTTTGATAACGATCCAAGCCGTCCGGCCAGTTATCAGGAATGGGGTCGTCGTTTCCTGTTAGGTTTCTCTTACTCTATGTAAGTGGTTTGTTATTCAGTAGATAAACCCGGCCTTTGGGCCGGGTTTTTTGAAGAAAATCATTTTCACGGAAGCCAGACTGATGTCCTTAACTCCCTCTCATATTCTGCTGACCGGTGCCTCATCGGGCATAGGCCGTGCTTTAGCTGTGGCGTTAGCGGCGCAAGGGCACAGGCTGAGTTTATGTGGTCGTGATCCGGCCAAATTAGCTCAGACCTTAGCTTTATTGCCAAAAGATGCGGCAGTGTTTAGCCAGGCTTTTTCTGTGACAGAACCAGCCGCCATTGTGCAGTTTTGCCAACAGGCTACACAGCAGTTTGGTCAGGTGGATGTGCTGATTAACTGCGCTGGTGCCAATAGCAGCCGAAGTGCAGCCACAGAGCCGGATTGGTCTGCCCTTGAGCAGATGATGCAGCTGAACTTTTATGCGCCACTGCATTTTATCCAGCAGTTAGTGCCCGCTATGCAACAGCAGGGTAAAGGCATAGTGCTGAACGTGTTATCGACCGTCTGTTTATTTTCCAACCCTGGTATTTCCGCTTATAGCGCCAGTAAAGCCGCTCTGGATAGTTACAGCAAAGTGCTGCGTAAAGAGTTGCATGGCACTGGGGTGAAGCTGTTGTCTGTGTATCCGGGTGGGGTAGATACCGAATTTCGTGTTGCCAGCAGACCAGATTATTTGTCGGCTGAAGAGGTGGCTGATGCCATGCTGCTGATGCTCTCTGCTTCAGCCAAAGCTCATATCCATGAGCTGGTCGTCAGGCCTGCGATTGAAACTAATTTTTGCTAAGTCCTGTGTTGTAAAGCAGGCGAATTAAAAGGAATTCTCCAGTGTTGAAGTACTTAATACAATCTCTGGCTGTGTTGGCCTTGTTGCTGCAGTTTGGCTGCAGCCCTGTTGCCGAATCCTCTAAGGGTGACTTGGCCTCGAAGGACGGGCAGTCAGCGAAAGTTGCAGTAGCCACAGAGCAGAATTTAAATGCGGATTGGTTGTTTTACAAAAGCCAGTCCGCTGAGTTAACCGCCAGGCCAGACGACTGGCAGCAGGTCAATTTACCTCATACACCACAGATTGAACCTTTGTTGGTAAATAACCAATGGCAGGGTTTTGCCTGGTATCAAAAGTCTCTGACCATAGCGCCAGAGTGGCAGGGCAAACAGCTATTGATCCGTTTTGAAGCCGCAATGAACCATGCTCAGGTCTGGTTAGGCGATCAACAGATTGGCGAGCATCTGGGCGGTTATTTGCCTTTTACTATTGATTTAACCCCTTATGTCGCTGCCGGTCGGACTTATCAGCTGACCGTCAAACTGGACAACAGAGACAACGAAGTGACAGGGCCTAAACCTTTGGCTCAGTTGGATTTTAATACTTACGGTGGTTTATACCGCGACGTACGTTTACTGATTAAAAACCCTGTGCATATCACAGATGAAATGCTGGCCAATGAAGTGGCAGGCGGCGGCATTTTTGTTACTTATCCAAAAGTGGATAAAACAGAATCCGTTGTTGCGGTAAAAACCCAGTTAGCGAATCAATCAGCGACAGCGGCCTCGCTGGAACTGGTGCAGCAGCTGTATGCCGGTGACAAGCTGGTGACTGAAGTGAGCTCAGGCCCTATTCAACTGGCGGCAGGGGCTAAACTGGATCAACAGCAACAATTGACTCTGACTAAACCCAATTTGTGGAGCCCGGCCAGTCCGTTTTTATACACTTTGCATACTGTGCTGAAACAGGATGGCGAAGTGATTGAACATCAGCAGCAACAGATTGGGGTCCGTAGTTTTGCTTTTAACGATAAACATCAGCTGCTGATTAACGGCGAGCTGACCTTTTTACGTGGTGTTAACCGCCATCAGGAATACCCTCATGTCGGGTATGCCACTTCGCCTCAGGCCGATTACCGCGATGCGGTAAAAATTAAATCTGCGGGTTTTGATTATGTGCGTTTATCGCATTACCCCCATTCCAAAGCTTTTATGCAGGCAGCAGACGAACTGGGTTTAGTGCTGATGAACGCCATTTTAGGCTGGCAGTATTATCAGCCTACTGAAGCTTTCCGTGCTCAGATTGTTCAGACCTGCCGCGATTTAATTCGCCGTGATCGCAACCACGCCAGTGTACTGGCCTGGGAATGTTCACTGAATGAGTCCGCTATGCCGGATGAATTTGTTACGACCTTGCACAACACTGTGAAACAAGAGTTTCCGGGCGCTTATTCGGCGGGCTGGCAGCATGGTTATGATATGTACCTGCAGGCGCGACAGCACCGTCAGATGCACTATGAAACTCCAACAGTGCCTTACAATGTGTCTGAATACGGCGACTGGGAATACTATGCACAAAATGCCGGTTTTAATCAGGACAGCTGGGGCGATTTAAAAGAAGAAGCCCGTACCAGCCGTCAGTTATTAAGCCATGGCGAAGCCCGCTTATTACAGCAAGCCCGTAATTTACAGGAAGCGCATAACGACAACCTGACCACTCCTGCTTATGCCGACGGTTATTGGGTGATGTTTGATTACAACAGAGGGTATGCCAATGATCTGGAAGCCTCAGGTGTGATGAGCATTTACCGTTTGCCTAAATACAGTTACTACTTTTACCAAAGCCAGCGTGATGCCTCAGAGCAATCCGACAAGTACCAGTCTGGCCCTATGGTATTTATCGCCAGCGAGTGGCAACAAGGCTCCAGCGCTCAGGTGCGGGTATTCAGCAATGCCGAAGAAGTGGAACTGTATTTAAACGCTGTGTTAGTCAGCCGCAATAAACCATCTACAGATAAGTTTTCAACCCATTTGCCGCATCCACCTTTTGAATTTGATTTAAAAGAATTCAAGGCAGGGCAGTTAGTAGCCAAAGCTTATATCGCAGGTAAAGAAGTGGCGACTCATCAGGTGACGACTCCTGATGCTGCGGCCAGCTTAAAATTAACAGTCGATACCAGTGGTGTGGCGCCTGTGGCGGGGGATTTGGTATTTGTGTATGCCCGGGTACTGGACAAAAACGGCCAGCTGGTGCCGTTAAATAATCAAATCATTGATTTTAAAGCCAGTGGTGATATTGAAATTATCAACCCTGAGCCTGCTTTTACTGAACAGGGCAAAGCAGCAGTTTTAGTGAAATTAGGGGCTGAATTTAATCAGGCCAAGCTTGAAGCCAGTTCAAAAGTTCTGGCTATCCAAAGCGAAACATTCTCCATAACAAAGGAATAACAGTATGCGTATTTTAGTCACAGGCGGTGCTGGTTATATCGGCTCTCATACTTGTCTGGAGTTACTGAATTCTGGCCATCAGGTGGTGGTGGTCGACAATCTGAGCAACAGCAGTGTCGAGGCGTTAAAACGCGTCGAGCAACTGACAGGTCAGAACATTCAGTTTTATCAGGCCGATATCCGTGATGAAAAAGCGCTTTCTGCTATTTTTGCTGCGGAAAAAGTGGATGCTGTGATCCACTTTGCCGGCTCTAAAGCCGTTGGCGAATCTGTGGCTAAACCACTGTTTTATTATGAAAACAATGTCAGTGCTTCAGGCTTATTGATGCAGGTGATGCTGGCGCATCAGGTCAAAACACTGGTGTTCAGTTCTTCCGCCACAGTCTATGGCGAACCTGTATCTTCGCCGATACGGGAAGATTTTGCTGTGCACCCTGCAAGCCCTTATGGCCGTTCCAAGCTGATGGTGGAGCAGATTATGTCGGATCTGGTGGTGGCAGAACCTGACTTCAGTGCCATAGTGTTGCGTTATTTTAACCCTGTAGGCGCACATGAGTCGGGCCTGATTGGGGAAGATCCAAACGGTATTCCAAATAACCTGATGCCTTTTATCAATCAGGTGGCTATAGGCCGCAGACCTTATTTATCGGTGTTTGGTGATGATTACGACACACCGGACGGCACGGGTGTGCGGGATTATATCCATGTCTGTGATTTAGCTTCGGGCCATGTCAAAGCTTTAGAAACTCTGCATCAGAATGCGGGTTTTCATGTGTTTAACTTAGGCACTGGTCAGGGCGTTTCTGTGCTGGAAATGGTCGAAGCCTACCGTCGTATTTCAGGTCAGCTGATTGCGTATCAGGTGGCGCCACGTCGTCCCGGCGATATTGCCTGCTATTACGGTGACCCTTCTTTAGCGGCGGAAAAACTCAACTGGAAAGCAGAGCGTGGTTTGGATCAGATGGTAGCGGATAGCTGGAACTGGCAGAAATTAAACCCTTCTGGTTATACCCGTCGTTCTTGACGCCGCAGCTTTGTTGACTGCGTGTTCGCGCCCCAGTCGCATAGGTGGCTATGCTCCTGGGGTCTTGAACACTTGTCGCCTCGCTGCAACGCCAATTACTTAGGGTATATATGAACCAGCGCGGCTGGGATAAACCCAGCCCCTACGGGGTATGTAAAAAAGATTAAGAAAAGGTTGGAATAGTAAATGTCTGAATTTAATGCAAAAGATCATCCGCACCGCAGATACAACCCTTTAACGGGGGATTGGGTGCTGGTATCGCCACACAGAGCTAAAAGACCATGGCAGGGTCAGATTGAAACTGCAGCGACAGAGCAGAATCCATCGTACGACCACAGCTGTTTTTTATGTCCAACCAACAGCCGTATTTCCGGTGACCTGAATCCTGACTATAAAAAACCTTATGTTTTTACCAATGACTTTGCCGCTTTAACTGCTGATACGCCTTTTTATCAGCGTTCGGACGATGATTTATTTGTATTAAAAGCCGAGCGTGGTACCAGCAGAGTAATTTGTTATTCACCGGATCACAGCCTGACGATGCCAGAACTGAGTGTGGCTGAGATCCAACAGATAGTGGAAGAATGGATCCACCAGTACCAGGACTTATCCAAAACCTATAACTGGGTGCAGGTGTTTGAAAACAAAGGTGCTATTAACGGCTGCTCCAATCCGCATCCTCATGGTCAGATTTGGGCCAACAGCACAGTGCCTACCTTACCGGCCAAAGCCGATAAAGCGCAGCGTGAGTATTTAGCCAAACACGGCAAAAACCTGTTATTAAATTATGCCGCGCTGGAACAACAAAGTGGCGAGCGTACTGTGGTTGAAAACGAGCATTGGCTTGTGGTTGTGCCATTCTGGGCCAGCTGGCCTTTTGAAACCCTGGTATTGCCAAAAGCTCATGTCCGCCGGATGGAAGACTTAACCCCAGAGCAGCAAGCTGCTTTGGCCGATATTCTTCAGCGAATTACCATTGCCTACGACAACCTGTTCCAGTGTTCTTTCCCTTATTCGATGGGCTGGCATAGCGCGCCTTATCAGAATGATGCTGGTGCTGATACTGCACAAAGCATCGACCACTGGCAGCTGCATGGCCATTTTTATCCGCCGTTATTACGTTCTGCCACCATCAAAAAATTTATGGTCGGCTACGAAATGCTGGCCGAAACCCAACGTGATATGACTCCTGAACAGGCCGCTGAACGGTTAAAACAGCAAAGCCCTGTGCATTACAAACAGCAGAGCAAGGTTTAATACAGATGCAATTAGTAGAACAAGTACAGCAGGCATTTGCCGGACATTATCAACAGCAGGGCGAATTTGTGTTCAGAGCGCCAGGCCGGGTCAATCTGATTGGCGAACACACAGACTACAACGACGGTTTTGTTTTGCCATGCGCTATTAACTACGACACTGTGGTGGTGGCTTCGCGTCGTACTGATAACAAGGTGCGGGTGCTGGCACTGGATTATCAGCAGCAGGTCGATGAGTTTGAACTGACATTTCCGCTGGCTAAACATCCAGAGTACCAATGGGCCAACTATGTGCGTGGTGTAGCCAACAGCCTGATGCAAAAAGGTTTTAATCTGGCCGGTTGTGACCTGGCCATCAGCGGTAATGTGCCTCAGGGTGTAGGTTTAAGCTCTTCAGCGTCCTTAGAGGTTGCTTTGGGTCTGACCTACAGCACTTTGGCAGGTATTGAACTCTCCAGCCGTGACAATGCGCTGAATGGTCAGCATGCAGAAAACCATTTTGTCGGTTGTAACTGCGGCATTATGGACCAGCTGATTTCTGCTCAGGGCAAAGCCGCTCATGCGTTATTGATCGATTGCCGCAGCCTCGACAGCACACCTGTTTCAGTGCCAACAGATATGGCGGTGATGATTATTAACTCCAATGTAAAACGGGGCCTGGTCGACAGCGAATACAATACCCGCCGTCGTCAGTGTGAAGAAGCCGCTGCTATTTTTGGTGTCAAAGCCTTAAGGGATGTCAGCTGGACTACTTTTGCCGCTAAGCAGAGCGAACTGGATCCACTGGTGGCTAAACGCGCCCGCCATGTGATTACCGAAAATGATCGTACTGAATTAGCCGCCAAAGCTTTAGCTGATCACGACATTAAGCTGTTAAGC
Organism: uncultured Rheinheimera sp.; assembly: GCA_966244125.1. Lineage (GTDB taxonomy): Bacteria > Pseudomonadota > Gammaproteobacteria > Enterobacterales > Alteromonadaceae > Pararheinheimera. The sequence goes on along the minus strand of CBIMJC010000021.1, from coordinate 7,004 downwards.
CGCTTAATGGCTGAATCGCATTTGTCGATGAAAAACGATTTTGAAATCACAGTGCCAGCCATAGATGCACTGGTGGATATGATTGGCAAAGCGCTGGGTGATACTGGTGGTGTGCGGATGACAGGGGGTGGTTTTGGTGGTTGTGTGGTGGCCTTAGTGCCACAAGGCCGGGTGGATGAGATTCGTGCTTTGGTTGAGCGTGAGTACCCGGCACAAACAGGCTTAACAGCTGGTATTTTTGTCTGCACCGCCAGCCAGGGCGCAGAGCAGATCCTTGCATGAACCAGAGCCCAATAGCCTTAAATAAAGGCACAGGCCTGGAAGTGGAGTTGTTGCCTTTTGGGGCAACAATCCGCTCTATCCGCTTGTTTGGTCAGGAGCTGACGCTGAATTATCCGCATGCCGATGATTACCAAACAGACCCATTTTATCTGGGCGCTACTGCGGGCCGGGTCGCTAACCGTATTGCCAAAGGCCGGTTTGAACTCAATGGCCAGAGTTATCAGCTTGAGTGCAACAATGGTCCCAATCACCTGCATGGTGGTGTCACGGGGTTTAACCGCCGTGAGTGGCAAGTGCTAAAGCGTCAGCCAGATTCGGTGCAATTGTATTTAGATTCAGCCGATGGTGATCAGGGTTATCCGGGGGCTGTGCAGGTGTGGCAGCAATTCCGTATTGTTGAGCAACAACTGGAGTTGTCCTTTTTGGCCTTGTCCAACAAAGACACTGTGCTGAATTTAACCAATCATTGTTATTTCAACCTGAATAACGACGGTTCTTCTATTGAAAACCATCAGTTGCAGATCACAGCCCCGCATTATTTACCTACAGATGAAAGTGCTATCCCAACCGGAGAGCGCCGTGCTGTAGCAGGCACTGCCTTCGACTTTACGCAAGCGAAATTAGTCGGGCCTGCGCTTTTACAGCAGGACCCGCAGCTTACTCTGGCCCATGGTTTTGACCACTGTTTTATCTGGCAAGGTGCTGATGCTGCCGAGTTAAAACGGATGGCGGTATTAAGTTCTGAGCAAAGTGGCCGTAAGCTTGAAGTCTTCAGCACTCAGTCTGGTTTACAGCTCTATACAGGGAATTTTCTGGCTGCACCTTTTGCGCCGCGGCAGGGGATTTGCCTGGAAGCTCAGGGCTGGCCAGATGCTATTAATCAACTTGGCTTTCCCATAACTCAGCTCAAAGCAGGTGAGTTGTATCAACAACTAATAGTGTATAAATTCAGTTAGCTAAAAACTGGTAACCATAACAACAAGACATGCCCGGCAGTTCTGCTGTTGCAGCACAGCAACAAAAGCAACGGGTAAAACAGGGTAAGGATAAACATGACCTTAAGTAATTTAGATTTGGCGATCCTCGCCATTTATGTGCTGGGCCTGCTGGCTCTGGCCTATTACATCTCCCGGGAAGAAAAGGGACATAACAAAGACACCAATGACTACTTTCTGGCTGGTAATACCTTACCCTGGTGGGCTATTGGTGCGTCTTTAATAGCCGCTAATATTTCGGCTGAACAAATTATTGGTATGTCCGGTTCTGGTTATGCCATAGGTATGGCAATAGCGGCTTACGAATGGATGGCGGCTATAACCCTGTTGTTGGTGGGTAAGTTTTTCCTGCCGATTTTCCTGAAACGTAAAATTTATACCATGCCGCAGTTTCTGCAGCAGCGTTTTGACAACAGAGTGCGCACCACCATGGCGCTGTTCTGGATGGCGGTGTATGTGTTTGTTAACTTAACTGCAGTGTTGTGGTTAGGTGCTTTGGCTATTAATACAGTGACTGGTGTGGATATGACCACCAGCATGTTGTTATTAGCCACTTTATCTGTGGCTTACTCTTTGTATGGTGGCTTAAAAGCTGTGGCTTACACCGACATTATCCAGGTGGTATTGCTGGTCGGTGGTGGTTTATTCCTGTCTTTTATGTCGCTGAATATGTTAGGTGCAGGCGAGGGCTTGTGGGCTGGTTTTGATCGCTTACTCACTGAAGTACCAGACAAATTCGATATGATTTTAACGCCGGACAGCCCTCATTATGTCAGCTTACCTGGTTTGTCTGTGCTGTTGGGCGGTATGTGGATTATGAACCTGAGCTACTGGGGTTTTAACCAATATATTATCCAGCGCACTTTAGCCGCCAAAGATTTACCTGAAGCACAAAAAGGCATTATTTTTGCCGCTTTCCTGAAAATATTGATGCCGGTCATTGTCGTGTTGCCAGGTATTGCCGCTGTGTTGATCCTGCCGGATTTAAGCAAACCGGATCAGGCGTACCCTCAACTGCTGAGCATGATGCCATCAGGTATTAAAGGTTTAATTTTTGCGGCTTTAGTGGCTGCTATTTTGTCGAGTCTGGCGTCTATGACCAACAGCGTCGCGACCATTTTTACTATGGATATTTACTCGCAGTTTAAAAAAGACCAAAGCCAGCAGCACTATGTGAAAGTAGGCCGTATTGTCAGTTTGGTCGCTTTGGTGATTGCAGTCTTTACTGCCAAGCCACTGCTTGGCGAATTTGATCAGGCCTTCCAGTATATTCAGGAATTTACCGGCTTCTTTACACCAGGCATAGTAGTGCTGTTTTTATTAGGTATGTTCTGGGCCCGTACTACAGCCACAGCAGCTTTAGTGGCGGCAATAAGCTCAGCTGTACTGAGCTGGATTTTCAAAGTGACTTTGCCAGAGATGCCGTTTATGGACCGCGTAGGTTTGGTGTTCCTGAGCTGTTTAGCTTTAGCTGTGCTGGTGACTTTGTTCCAGCGTCAGGGCAAACATCCTCATGCGGTAGAACTGCGTGATATCAGTTTTGCAACCCGTCCAAGCTTTAACTTGTATGCCGTATTGATCACCCTGATTGTGGCTGCCTTTTATATTGCCTGGTGGTAACAATGCAGCAGACATTTCTTTGTACAGCTTTAGCAGCAGCGCTTTTTAGTGCCGCTGCTACGGCGAATCCGGTTTCTGTAAAAGACGGTGTAATGCAGTGGCAGGACGGTTCTGAAGTGGCACTTTTTGGTGTGAACTACAGTGCGCCTTTTGCTTACGGTTATCGCTCTATTGAACGGCTTGGTGTGGATCACCGCACTGCCATCGATATGGATGTGGACCATATTGCCCGTTTAGGGCTGGACGCTTACCGCGTGCATTTATGGGACAGATTGCTGGCCGATAAAGACGGCAACTTGCAGGACAACATTCACCTGCAGCTGTTTGATTACCTGTTGCTGCGGTTAAAAGAAAAAGGCATCAAGGTGGTGATCACGCCTATCGGCTGGTGGGGCAGTGGTTACCCTGAGCCGGATCCGGTGGAATATGGCTTTTCGACTTTTTACAGCAAAAGCCAGATGAACCAGTCGGCTGATGCTATAAAAGCGCAGAAAAACTATCTGACTCAGCTGTTTAAGCACGTTAACCCGCTGACCGGCAAAAGTTATCAGCAGGACGATAACATTATTGCTTTTGAGATCTTTAACGAACCTAAACACGAGATAGCACCTGCGCAAAGTGCGGCTTATATTGAAGAGTTGATCAGCACCATTCGTGCAGCTGGTGTCACTAAACCTTTGTTTTACAACACCAGCGAGCAGGGGGATGACCAGCCTTTTGCTAAAGCTTTATGCAATACCAGCATAGATGGTGTGTCTTATCAGTGGTATCCAACGGGGTTGGTCAAAGGCAGTACTATTCTGGCCAATATGTTGCCAGCCGTAGCGCATTACACCAATCCTTTTGCCGGTATCAGCCAATGTGCGACTAAAGCCAAAATGGTGTACGAGTTTGATGCGGCCGATGTGGCAAGTTCTGTGATGTATCCGGCTATGGCGCGTAGTTTTCGTGAAGCTGGTTTTCAGTGGGCGACCCAGTTTGCGTATGACGCCGCTGCTGTGGCTCATACCAATTCTGAATACAACACTCACCATCTGAACCTGTTGTATACACCTTCAAAAGCTATCAGCTTAAAAATTGCTGCTGAAGTGTTCCGTACACAAAAGCGTGCTGAACAAGTAGCGAATTATCCAAAGAGTAACAGCTTTGGCGCTGTCACTCTGGATTACCAGCAGAATTTGTCTGTACTGAATACTGCTACGCAGTTTTTCTACAGCAACAGCACCCAGGCAGAGCCAAAAGCTGCAGCTAAGCTCAGTAGTATTGCAGGTGTTGGTTCCTCTGCTGTGGCGAACTACAGCGGCTCTGGTGCTTATTTCCTCGATAAAGTAGCAGAGGGCGTCTGGCGACTGGAGGTTTATCCGGACTTACTGACCTTGCAGGATCCGTATCAGAATTCCAGTTTAAGCCGTGAAGTGGGGCGTTTATATCCTGCGGCTCAGAAATTAAAACTGAGACTGGCAGATTTAGGCAAAAACTATCAACTGAAAGGCCTCAATAGCGGCAATACGGCCATTGCAACTGCCACTGATGGCGAAGTCACTGTGCGCCCCGGTGTGTACTTACTGACCGCCAAAGCTGCATTGGCACAGCAGTATGCGAAGAAGGTCGAGACAGATTTTTATCTGCCCAAGGCGCAATCGACAGAGCTTGCTTTAGTGCATCAGAATCAGCGTCAAATCAATCTGGGTGATGCCTTTAGCTTCACCGCAGATATTGGTGCTTTGGTGCAACCTGAAAAAGTCCGGCTGATGTTACGTTATCTGGGGGATCACAAGTTTACAGCCTTTGAGATGCAGGCAAAGCCTGGGATCAGCGGTCGTTATCAGCTGGCGATACCAGCGGACTGGACTCAGACCGGCCTGCTGGAATATGCCTTTGTGGTCACAGCGAATGGCAAAAACCAGACCTTTCCGGGTGCAGCTGCTGGCTCGCCAGAAGATTGGGATTTTGTCAGCAAAGCACCTTACTGGACAGTGGCAGTAAAACCACAAGGCCAGCCAGTGACTTTGTTTGATGCCACATTGGACAGACAAAACAGCCTGTATCCTAAAGATGCGACTGTGACGCAACGTGTGGTTGCCGACAGTTCAGCTGCTGGTTTAGCTTTGCAACTGGGTGTGGATTCGTTAGAAAATCCTAAAGCTGCGGCTATTCTGAAAACCACTTTGTCTGCCGATAACAGTCTGCTTAAACGTAACCTGAAAGGCTACGACACAGTGGCGCTGAAAATTCGTGCGGTGAAACAACCGGAACAGCTGAAGTTTGCAGTGCTGGATAAAGACGGCATAGCTTACGGCACAGAGCTGAAAGTGGGCACAGACTGGCAGTATCTGTTAGTGCCGCTGGATAAACTCAAACAAACCGATACGCTGATGACACAGGCTTACCCTATGTTTATGCCGGTCTTTGCGCCCAGGGTTGAGCAGGGTTTACGGCTGAACCTTAGTGAGCTTCAGCAGCTGCAGGGTATACAGCTGATGTTTAATCAGGGTGCTTACAGTGCTGCCGAAGCCAAAGGCTGGCATGGCGTAGAACTGGCGGAAGTGAGTTTGATCCAAAAGCCATGATGGTTCGGGCATTGGATTAAATCATAGACGGGCGGGGATAAACTCCGCTCCTGGTTTTGTGTATATAATCTTTTGCATTTCATCCTCAGCACAGGAGTGCTATGGCAAAGCCACTGCACCAAAGCACAACAGCCTCAGCATCCGTATCACAGTCGATACGGGTGTCAGGAACTCAAAAGCTGGCGCTTGGCGCTGGCTTTTTTGCGATGTTTTTTGCCCAGCAAAGTGTCAGTGTGCTGGCTATTCCGTTTTACCAGATGACTTTAGGAGTCGACCCTTTTTTACTGGGGCTGGCTCTTACTTTACCTTTGTTACTCGGTACTTTATTAGGCCCCTGGGTCGGGCATTTATCTGATCATTATCACAGTCGTTTTGGCCGCAGACGGCCTTTTATTCTGGTCGCCAGTTGGGCCGGTTGTTTATTTTTTGGTTTGATTTGGATGGTGCCCACAGGCTGGGGCGAACTGGCTCATCTGCTGTATTTTGTGATTTTTTCTTTGTTGTTTTACGTAGCCGCGACTTTTATGTCTGTGCCTATGACCTGTTTATCTTATGAGATGAGCCCGGATTATCATCAGCGCACTGAAATTATGGGTTTTACCACTTATTTTCTGAAGCTGGGGTCTTTGTTGTATCAGTGGTTATTTCCATTGGCGCAGCTGGCCCTTTTCAGTTCAGTTTTTGTCGGCATACGTTATGTTGGCTGGGGTGTGGCTTTGTTTATCTTTGGCCTGCTGGGCACTTTGGCGGCCTGTTACAGCAAAGAAGTGGTACAGCGTTCTGCTGTGACTTTTCCGCCTGTCACTTTAAAACAAAGTTTAAAAACCTTAAAAACAAACAAAGGCTTACGGCTGTTATTGCTGCTGACTGTGTTACAAATGGCCGGCGGTGCTTTTACTGCCAGCATGGATTATTACCTCTTGGTGTATTTTATTGCCGAAGGTGATATAGCTCAGGGCGCCATTTTTAAAGGCTGGTTGTCGATGGCTTATGCCGCTTTTGGTTTTCTGACCGTGCCTTTGATTGCAGCTTTATCCGGGCGGGTCGGAAAAATCACAGCGCTGCAGCTTATTTATGTGCTGACTCTGGTCGGAGGCGCCTGCAAATGGTTTATTTTCACACCACAGGGTTATGGCTTGATTTGGCTCGACGCTTTGCTTTGCACTTCAGCCTGGACTGCTATGACTATGTTAATCCCCTCTATGATGGCGGATTTATGTGATGAAGATGAATTCAAACATGGCCAGCGCCGCGAAGGGGTTTTTGTTGCTATTCATAGCTGGGTCACCAGTTTAAGTGCGGCTTTGGCCTTATTGCTGGCGGGATTATCCTTGAATCTGATTGGCTTTGATGCAGAGCTTGCTGCGGCACAAAACCCGGACAGTATTCTCGCGATGCGGGTTATTTTAGCTTTGGGCACTGTGCTTTTTGCCTTGTGTTCTTTGCTGATGTTAAGAGGCTATCATCTGGATGCACAAAGCAGCCAGCAGATCAGTCTGGCGTTAGCCGAACGTAAAAAACAAAATCAGGGTTCAGA
>CBIMJC010000020.1:0-23374 GCA_966244125.1 uncultured Rheinheimera sp. | reverse complement strand
GGCTGCCTTGTTAATCCGCATTGATTTTGAAGTGCGACTGAAAGGCCGTCATGCCATCAGCGGAGGTTCTCATGCCTGAGCTGATGCAACAGAAAAAAACGGCGCTGATTATGGCGGGTGGCACAGGGGGCCATATTTTCCCGGCCAAAGCTGTGGCTGAACTGTTAAAACAACAAGGCTGGACTATCCACTGGCTGGGCACAGCCGATCGGATGGAAGCGACTTTAGTGCCGCAGTTTGGTTTCCCCTTCCATAGCATTGCTGTGGCGGGTTTACGCGGCAAAGGGTTAAAAAGTTTATTCAAAGCCCCTTTGATGTTATGGCGCTCTATCAGTCAGGCCCGTGCTTTAGTTAAACAACTGAACCCTGAACTGGTGTTAGGTTTTGGGGGGTATGCCAGTGGCCCGGGTGGCTTAGCCGCCTGGTTAGCAGGTAAGCCTTTAGTCGTGCATGAGCAAAATGCAGTTGCTGGCACCACCAACAGATTATTGGCCCGCATTGCGAAAAAAGTCTTAGTGGCCTTTCCACAAGCTTTTGCCGATCGCAAAGACAGAGTGGTTGTGGGTAATCCGGTGCGTGCGGAAGTGCTGGCTGTGTCTGCGCAAAAGCAGCTTCAGGCGCCAACACCAGGTTTAAAAGTATTAGTGGTAGGTGGCAGTTTAGGGGCTCAGGTCTTTAACCAGCAATTACCAGGGCTGTTTGCACAGGCAGCTCAGTTTGGTGAGCTGGATATCAGACATCAGACAGGCAAGGCGATGGAACAGCAGGTTCAGCAAGCTTATGCCGCTTTACCTGAATTAAAAGCCAATGCCAGCGCTTTTATAGAAGATATGGCTGCGGCTTATACCTGGGCTGATTTAGTGATATGCCGTGCCGGTGCCTTAACAGTGTCTGAAGTGGCTTGTGCTGGTGTGGCGGCAGTTTTTGTGCCTTTGCCCTCAGCTATTGATGATCACCAGACGGCCAATGCCAGCTGGTTAGTGCAAAAACAAGGGGCGGTTTTGCTGCCACAAACTGAATTTAATAAAGGCGCTTTGTTGCCTTTACTCCAGTCCTGGTTGCAGGACAAAAGTGCGCTGCGTCATTTGGCAAATAATGCCCGCAGAACAGCAATAGATGATGCCGCAGAACAAGTTGTAAGAGTCTGTGGTGAAGTAACAGGTGTGACTAAATGAGCAGCAACCAACAAAAGAAAAATGCAATGCGCAGGGTAGAGCGGATCCACTTCGTTGGCATCGGCGGCGCTGGTATGGGTGGTATTGCCGAAGTATTAGTCAATGAAGGTTATAAAGTGTCAGGGTCGGATATAGCGCCCAATCCTGTGGTTGACCGTTTAACTTCGTTAGGCGCTTGTATTGTGATTGGCCATAAAGCGGAGAACATCGAAGGAGCCAGCGTTGTGGTTGTCTCCAGCGCTATTAAAACCGACAACCCTGAAGTGGCTGCCGCTATTGAACACCGTATTCCGCTGGTGCGCCGTGCTGAAATGCTGGCTGAACTTATGCGTTTCCGCCATGGCATTGCGATTGCCGGTACCCATGGTAAAACCACTACCACCAGCCTGATAGCTTCAGTGTTTGCCGAAGCCGGTACAGATCCTACTTTTGTCATCGGTGGGTTACTAAACTCAGCTGGTACCAATGCCCGCTTAGGCTCTGGTCGTTATTTAATTGCCGAAGCCGATGAAAGTGATGCGTCTTTCCTGCATTTACAGCCTATGGCGTCCGTGATCACTAATATCGAGCCTGATCATATGGAAACCTACCAGGGTGACTTTGAAAAAATGAAAGCCACCTATCTGGAATTTTGCCATAACCTGCCGTTTTATGGGGTCGCCGTGATGTGTATCGACGATCCTGTGGTACGTGAGTTAATACCGCAAATAGGCCGTTTCGTCATTACCTATGGCTTTAGTGAAGATGCCGATTATGTGATCAGCGATTTTAGTCAGAGCGGTACCCAGAGCCAGTTTGTCATCACAGACAAAGCAGGTGTCGCTAACAAAATAGAGCTGAATCTGGCCGGCCGTCATAACGCTCTGAACGCCACAGCTGCTTTTGCGGTCGCCAAAGATGAAGGTATAGCCACAGAGGCTATTTTAGCGGCACTGAAAAAATTCGAAGGTATAGGCCGTCGGTTTGAGCAATACGGCGAGTTTGATACAGGCCGTGGCAAAGTGCTGCTGGTCGATGACTATGGTCACCATCCAAGTGAAGTGGCTGCCACATTGGCTGCGGCTCGTAACGCCTGGCCGGAGCGCCGTATTGTGATGGCGTATCAGCCACACCGTTACACCAGAACCCGTGATTTATACGAAGACTTCGCCAAAGTGCTGTCGTCTGTCGATTTATTGTTATTGCTTGAGGTGTATGCCGCAGGCGAGGCCGCTATTCCGGGCGCCGACAGCCGCAGTTTATGCCGCTCTATCCGGGCCCGTGGTCAGCTCGATCCTATTTATGTGGCGACACCTGCCGACTTACCAGCAGCTTTAGCCGACGTGCTGCAGGACGGGGATGTGTTGCTGACGCAGGGCGCAGGCAACATAGGTGCGCTGGCCAAACAACTGGCCGCTTCTAAATTAGCAATTTCTGCATTAAAACCAAACGAGGGAGCTTGAAGTATGAGCAGCAAATTTGGCAAAGTAGCAGTGATGTTTGGTGGTACCTCTGCAGAGCGGGAAGTGTCGTTACGTTCAGGGGCTGCTGTACTGGCCGCTCTGCAAAAGCAAGGTGTTGACGCCCATGCCTTTGATCCAAAAGATCAGCCGTTAAGTGCTTTAACTTCTGCTGGTTTTGACCGCGTATTTATAGTTCTGCATGGCCGTGGTGGTGAAGACGGTACTATGCAGGGCGCTTTGCAGCTGATGGGCTTGCCTTATACCGGCAGCCGCGTTTTAGGTTCAGCTCTGGCGATGGATAAAATCCGTTGTAAATGGCTGTTTCAGGCGCAAGGGTTACCTACCGCAAAGTTTTTAGTGGCTGAAGCTGGAAAACAACTGAATTATCAGGATATTTTGCAGCAGTTAGCTGGTAAAGTGATGGTGAAACCAGCCAATGAAGGCTCCAGTATTGGCATGAGTGCGGCAAGCACAGCCGAAGAACTGGAACAAGCCTTAGCCGTGGCCTTTAAATACGACCCGGATGTACTGGTTGAACAGTGGATCCAGGGCCGTGAATTTACGGTATCTATCCTCAATGGCAAAGCATTGCCAGTGGTGGAAATGCGTACGCCCCGCTCTTTTTATGACTATGAAGCCAAGTATCAGTCGAGCAGCACTGAATACCTTTGTCCTGCGCCTTTAACAGCCGACCAGACAGCCTTTTTGCAACAAGCTGCAACAGCTGCCTTTACTGCTGTGGGGGCCTCAGGCTGGGGCCGTGTTGACGCCATGCTGGATCAGCAGGGCAATTTCTACTTGTTGGAAGTCAATACTGTGCCTGGCATGACGGAGAAGTCATTGGTGCCTATGGCGGCTAAAGCGGCGGGTTTAACTTTTGAACAGTTAGTTTTACAAATTTTAGAACAGACTTTATGACCAAAAACGGCAAGACAGTCAGAGCACCAATTAACAAAGCCTTCTGGGCTGGTGTGCTGTTTTTCTGTTTTTCCGTCTGGTTTGTCTGCTGGTTAGGCTATCAGATCTGGCTCTGGAGTCAGGATCAACAAAGTGCGCCTATCCAGCAAGTGAAGGTTTATGGCGATTTTTCTCAGATCGAAGCTGCAGGTTTAAACCAAAAGCTGCAGCAACAGTATCTGGGTAACTTTTTTAATTTGAACGTGGATCAGGTGCAGCTGTTTCTGCAGCAACAACCCTGGGTCGCTCAGGCAGCCGTGCGCAAACAATGGCCTGATACGCTCGTGGTGGTAGTGACTGAACATAAGCCAGTGGCGGTATGGAATGACCATTATTTACTCAATCAACAAGGTCAGGTCTTCACCGCTCCTGTTGCTGAACTAAAGCAGCCATTACCGAAGTTACAAGGTCCGGACGGGGCCGAGCAGGATGCACTGACCATGTTCAATCAATTAAATCAAATGCTGAGCGTGCATCAGCATGCGGCAACAGGACTCACAGTGTCGGCCCGTCAGGCCTGGCAACTGAATTTAGCAGAGGGCATCAAATTGACTCTGGGCCGGGAAGATACGGCAAAGCGGGTGCAGCGGTTTATCGATTTGTACCCTGTGATTAGTAAACATAAAACTCAGGCAGTCGCCGAAGTTGATTTGCGTTATGACACAGGCGTCGCAGTACGTTGGGTCGAAGCGCCAGAACAAAGAGAACAAGATGACAAAGTCGACAGAACGTGATCTTATCGTTGGCTTAGATATAGGCACAGCACAGGTAAAAGCCTTAGTGGGCGAAATTACCGCTGACAATCAATTAAGCATTGTTGGTGTGGGCACTCATGTCGCCCGTGGTATGGACAAAGGTGGGGTTAATGATCTGAACCTGGTGGTGCAGTCTGTGCGCCGCGCTGTGGAAGAAGCCGAACTGATGGCCGATTGCCGCGTGTCTTCTGTGTATTTAGGTATTACCGGCAAACATATCCGTTGCCAGAACGAAAGTGGCATGGTGCCTATTAATGATGCCGAAGTGACAGCTGAAGATGTGATTAACGTCATTCATGCCGCCAAGTCCGTGCCTATTTCGGCTGAGCGTCGCATGTTGCATGTGCTGCCACAGGAATTTTCAGTCGACATGCAGGAAGGCATTAAAAGCCCCATCGGCATGTCCGGAGTGCGGATGGAGGCCAAGGCTCACATCATCACCTGCGCCAATGATATGGCAAAAAATATCGAAAAATGTGCTGAGCGCTGCGAGCTGCATGTCGACCAGCTGATTTTCTCTTCATTGGCATCCAGCTATGCGGTGCTGACGGATGATGAAAAAGAACTGGGTGTCTGCGTGGTTGATATGGGCGGCGGCACTATCGACATCTCGGTTTTTACCAATGGTGCTTTACGCCATACCGCTGTGATCCCTGTGGCCGGTAATCAGGTCACCAGCGATATTGCCAAAATCTTCCGCACACCTTTAGGTCACGCCGAAGATATTAAAGTGCAATACGCCTGTGCACTGCGCAGCATGGTCGGTAAAGAAGAAAATATTGAAGTGCCAAGCGTGGGCGGTCGTCCGGCCCGCAGCATGTCACGTCATACCCTGGCTGAAGTCGTAGAGCCACGTTATCAGGAATTGTTTGAACTGGTGCTGGAAGAAATCCGAAGCAGTGGTCTGGAAGAGCAAATAGCAGCAGGCATAGTGCTGACAGGTGGTACAGCCAAAATGGAAGGTGCTATCGAGTTTGCCGAAGATATCTTCCAGATGCCGGTGCGTTTGGGTTACCCCATTGGCATTACAGGGTTAAGAGAATATGTGCAGGACCCGGCCTACGCCAGCGTAGTGGGTTTACTGATTTATGGAAAAGACATGCGGACCCAGCAGAAAAAAGCTGTCGCTGCCCGCGAGTCAGTCGGCGGCATGGTGAAACGACTCACCAGCTGGTTTAAAGGCGAATTTTAACTTTTTTGAGTAAGCGTACTAAAACGGAGAGAGAGCTATGTTTGAGTTAATGGAAAACCACAGCGAAGAAGCTGTCATTAAAGTAATAGGTGTTGGTGGTGGTGGCGGTAACGCTGTTGAGTATATGGTGGCGAGCAACATCGAAGGTGTTGAATTTATTGCTGCTAATACCGACGCGCAGGCGCTGCGTAATTCGTCTGCCCATATGACCCTGCAACTGGGTGCTGGCGTGACTAAAGGCTTAGGTGCCGGCGCTAACCCTGAAGTAGGCCGTAAGTCGGCAGAAGAAGACCGTGAAACTATCAAGAAAACGCTGCAAGGTGCGGACATGATCTTTATCGCTGCCGGTATGGGTGGTGGTACTGGTACTGGGGCTGCTCCGATAGTGGCTGAAGTGGCCCGTGAAATGGGTATTTTGACTGTGGCAGTGGTGACTAAGCCATTCCCGTTCGAAGGCAAAAAACGTTCAACTTATGCGGACGAAGGTATTGCTGAGCTGGCAAAACATGTGGACTCTTTGATCACTATTCCTAACGACAAGTTATTAAAAGTCTTAGGCAAAGGTACCAGCCTGCTGGATGCGTTTAAAGCGGCCAACAACGTGTTGTTAGGTGCAGTGCAGGGTATTGCTGAGCTGATCACCCGTCCAGGTCTGATTAACGTTGACTTCGCCGACGTTCGTACTGTGATGTCAGAAATGGGCACTGCGATGATGGGTACTGGCCGTGCTTCAGGCCCGGACCGTGCTGAAGAAGCTGCTGAACAAGCTATTTCCAGCCCATTACTGGAAGATATAGATTTATCAGGCGCTAAGGGTATTCTGGTGAATATCACTGCAGGTCTTGATATCAGCATTGAAGAGTTCGAAACTGTGGGTAATGCAGTGAAAGCTTTCGCTTCAGAAAATGCGACTGTGGTCGTAGGTGCTGTGATTGATCCTGATATGTCAGATGAGCTGCGTGTCACTGTAGTCGCTACAGGTATTGGCGCAGAGCGTAAGCCTGACATCAGCCTGGTACCAAATCACCGTCATGAACCAGTACGTTCAGCGCACGTTTATGGCAATGCTGGTACAAGCTATGCGCATCATCAGGGCAATGCCGCCCGTGACTTGTCACAGGCGCCGTTAGAAGCTCCTGCAGTGCAAAGTAAACCGGTCGCGGAAAAACAAGCGAACATCGACATTTTCGATATTCCGGCGTTTTTACGTAAACAAGCTGACTAATTTTTAGTCAGCTGACAAAAGGCTCAAAGGTTGGCATAGCTGGTCAGCTATGTTATGCTTCGCCGCCATTTTGGATTTGTTCAATATTTGAACAGGAAAAAATATGATTAAACAACGTACCATTGCAAAATCAATCAGCTCGATCGGGGTGGGTTTACACAAAGGAGAAAAGGTTACGCTTACTCTCCGGCCTGCTCCTGATAATACCGGTATTGTATTCCGGTGTGTCGATCTGAACCCGATCGTTGATTTTAAAGTCACCCCTGAATTAGTGGGCGACACTGTTATGTGTACTTGTTTGATCAACGACGAAGGCGTACGCCTGTCCACCACCGAGCATTTAATGGCTGCGGTGGCCGGTTTAGGTATAGATAACCTCTTTATCGAAGTGGACTCTGCTGAAATTCCAATTATGGATGGCAGTGCCAACCCTTTTGTTTACCTGTTACTGGAAGCCGGTATCAGCGAACAGAAAAAAGCCAAAAAGTTTATCCGTATTAAGCAAAAAGTCCGGGTGGAAGACGGTGATAAGTGGGCAGAGTTTGTGCCACACCATGGTTTCCGTATGGATTTTGCGATCGACTTTGACCATCCTGTGATTTCTGAAACCAAACAGCGCATGAAGCTGGACTTCTCTGCTGCGTCTTTTATTAAAGACATCAGCCGTGCCCGTACTTTTGGTTTCCTGCAGGACATTGAATATTTACGCGCCAATAATCTGGCGTTAGGTGGCAGTTTTGATAACGCCGTCGTGCTGGACGAGTTCCGGGTGTTAAACCAGGACGGTCTGCGTTACGAAGACGAATTTATCAAACACAAAATTCTGGATGCGATCGGTGATTTATATATGGCCGGTTACAGCATTCTGGGTGAGTTCCGTTCTTATAAAACGGGCCACGCTTTAAATAATCAGTTATTGTCTGCGGTATTAGCCGATCAGGCCAACTGGGAATTTGTCAGCTTCGATAAAGAAGCGCAAATGCCAATATCCTACCTGGCCCCCCAGTTAGCTTAAATTTTCGGGGCAGAGCGGTTTTTTTGGGCCAGCTCTGCCAGCTTTTGTAGTTTCTGCTTTAACTCACCTTCACTGTTTTGTGCTAAAGCCAGTAAATACACCGCCGCTTGTTCAGAGATTTTAGGTCCTTCAGTTTTGATTTCTTCCGCTTTGACATACTGCAACTGGGTATTAGGTGAGACTTCTATGTCGATACCAGCCAAATCCGGCAAGATTTTCTGGCGGAAATTGTCTAGAATGGCCTCTCTTTGCATTTTCAGCCGGGTTGCCCAGGCAGGTGATTGGCACAATATCACTAAGCGACCGGCCTTTATGGTACTAATTTTGCAAAAACCGGATGGATCCAGTTGCAGAAACTGCGCTAATTCGGTATTAAGTTGGCGCAACAGATCGGCGTGCTGCATGGTCGACAACAAAGAGCTTTGTTGCAGCAACTGACTTAGATCCACTGGTTTCTGAGAGTAGCGCGCCATCTTCACTGATAAATTTATACTGAGGTTGCATGAGTGTAACAGTTTTCTATCGTGGCAAACACCGCCACTTCAGCTTTGGCAGTACGCCATCGCAACTGACAGTCACGGCCGTCTTATTGTTTTGTATCGCCTCTGGTGCAGGTGTGGCTTTTTCCAAACTGTTCCAGCAGGGCAATGCTGAACTTGAAAAAGTTGTGTTAAGCCGGGCTGCTGAAACAGAAGAAATAGCTGATATTCGCCGTCGTGCTGAAAACCAGCTGGCGGCATTAACGGCCAAAGTGGCGACGTTGCAGGCTCAGGTCAACCGTCTGAATATGGTCGGTGAACGTTTAATTGACGCCGCCAATTTGTCGACGGAAGAGTTTAATCTGCATGAGACTCCTGCTATGGGAGGACCGGCACAAACACCAACAGAAATTAGTCTGGCGGAACTGAATGCGGTATTGTTGCAGCTTAATGAGCTGGAGCAAAATCTGCAGTCCGAACAAACCCGCTTTGCCATGCTTGAATCTCTGGATTTGAATCACCATATAGGAAAAAGCGTCCAGCTTTCTGGCCGCCCTGTATTAAGTGGTTACCTGTCTTCCAGTTTTGGCGTCCGCAGCGACCCCTTCAGTGGTGAACCCGCAGTGCACCGTGGGGTAGATTTTGCCGGTAAAGAAGGCGATTCTATTTTTGCAACAGCAGGTGGCATAGTCACCTGGGCTGGTGAGCGTTTTGGTTACGGTAAAATGGTTGAAATTGAGCATAGTGATGGGTATCGCACCCGGTATGCTCATGCTCAGGCGACTACTGTTCAGGTTGGACAGATGGTGACCAAAGGCCAGGAAGTTGCCATTATGGGCAACACGGGCCGTTCGACAGGGCCACATGTGCATTACGAAGTTCTGAAAAATGGTCAGCAAATTGACCCTATGATGTTTGTTAATCGCCGTATTCAATAATATATACCCGGCGTTCTGAGGCAGGAATTTCAGAGAGTCGGGTAACAAAGGCTCAGGCCGGACTCGGAGCGAGTCTCAACCAAGAAGTGGTATTTATAAAATGTTTGGAAAATTTTTCGCCAAATTAATTGGTAGCCGTAATGATCGTTATTTAAAGAAACTAAAAAAGACGGTTGATCTGATTAATAGCATGGAACCTGCTTTTGTTGCTTTGTCCGATGAAGAACTCAAATTAAAAACGGCTGAATTTAAGCAACGTTTTGCAGATGGCGCTACGTTGGACGATTTATTGCCAGAAGCTTTTGCCACAGTGCGCGAGGCCAGTAAGCGTGTTTTCAAAATGCGTCATTTTGATGTACAGCTGATAGGCGGTATTGTGCTGCACCAGGGCAAAATCTCTGAGATGCGTACAGGTGAAGGTAAAACCTTAACTGCAACTTTACCTGCTTACTTAAATGCATTAAGTGGCCAGTCAGTGCACGTGATTACAGTAAACGACTACTTAGCCCGCCGTGATGCTGAAACCAACGCGCCTTTGTTTGATTTCCTGGGGTTAACCGTAGGTGTTAACGTACCTGGTATGGGCCATCTGGACAAACAAGCGGCCTACAACGCCGACATTACCTACGGCACCAACAATGAATTTGGTTTTGATTATCTGCGCGACAATATGGCGTTTTCAGCCGTTGAGCGGGTTCAGCGTCATTTGGCTTATGCCATCATCGACGAAGTGGATTCTATCTTAATAGACGAAGCCCGTACGCCGCTGATTATTTCTGGCCAGGCTGAGGACAGCTCAGAGCTGTACCGTGTGATCAATACAGTAGTACCTCAGCTGGTGAAGCAGGAAAAAGAAGACCAGGAAGGTGAAATTGGTGATGGTCACTTCACCATTGACGAAAAAGCCAAACAAATTTATCTGACTGAACGTGGTCAAATCCGTGTCGAAGAGATTTTGCAGGAGCTGGGTTTAATTCAACCCGGTGACTCATTATTCTCCGCCGCCAATATTACCCTGCTGCACCATACTTATGCCGCGCTACGTGCCCATAATCTGTTTAAGAAAGATGTGGACTATGTGATCAAAGACAACGAAATTGTGATAGTCGATGAACACACGGGCCGTACTATGGAAGGCCGTCGCTGGTCTGAAGGTTTGCATCAGGCGATAGAAGCCAAAGAAGGGGTTCGCATTAACCACGAAAACCAGACTTTAGCTTCTATTACTTTCCAGAACCTGTTCCGTTTGTACGACAAACTGGCGGGTATGACAGGTACTGCCGACACAGAAGCTTTTGAATTCCAGTCTATTTATGGTTTGGAAACCATCGTTATCCCAACCAACAGACCTATGGTTCGTAAAGATATGTCTGATCTGGTGTACCTGACGGTTGATGAAAAATATCAGGCCATTATCAAAGACATTGAAGAAAACCGTGCACTGCAGCGTCCAATATTGGTCGGTACTGCTTCGATTGAAAGTTCTGAATACCTGTCGAAATTATTGCATGAAGCCAAAATTCCGCATCAGGTATTAAATGCCAAATTCCACGCCAACGAAGCGCAAATCATTGCTCAGGCAGGTCAGCCTGGTACTGTCACTATTGCAACCAACATGGCAGGTCGTGGTACTGACATAGTACTGGGTGGTAACCTGCAGGCTGAACTGGCTGCTTTAGGGGCCGATGCTACTGAAGAACAAATTGCCAAAGTGAAAGCTGAATGGCAGCAACGTCATGATGCAGTGATTGAAGCTGGTGGTTTACATATCATCGGTACTGAGCGTCATGAATCACGCCGTATCGACAACCAGTTACGTGGTCGTTCAGGTCGTCAGGGTGATCCGGGTTCTTCCCGTTTTTACCTGTCGTTAGACGATGCTTTAATGCGTATTTTTGCCTCAGACCGTATGGCTGGCATGATGCGCAAACTGGGTATGGAGCCGGGTGAAGCGATAGAACACCCATGGGTCAGCCGCGCTATTGAAAACGCTCAACGTAAAGTCGAAGCCCGTAACTTTGATATCCGTAAGCAATTACTGGAATTTGATGATGTGGCTAACGATCAGCGTAAAGTGGTGTATGAGCAACGTAATGAGCTGATGGATGCCGCTGATATTTCTGAAACTATCAATGCCATTCGTCATGACGTAGTCGCTTCTGTGATTGATCAGTATATTCCTCCTCAGTCATTGGACGAAATGTGGGATATTCCGGGTTTAGAAGCCCGTTTCCGCTCTGATTTTGCCATCGACATGCCAATAGCTAAATGGTTAGCTGAGGATAAGAAACTGTTCGAAGAAAAGCTGCGTGAGCAAATCCATGAAGTAGTGGATAAAGCTTATGAGCTGAAAGAGCATATGGTTGGCCCTTCAGTGCTGCGTCAGTTTGAAAAATCAGTCATGCTGCAAAGCCTGGATACCCACTGGAAAGAACATTTAGCTGCTATGGATCATCTGCGCCAGGGCATAAACCTGCGTGGTTATGCCCAGAAGAACCCTAAGCAGGAATACAAGCGTGAAGCTTTTGAGTTGTTCTCTACTATGCTGGACAACCTGAAACTGGACGTTATTGGCGTATTATCCCGGGTGCAAATTCGTGCTGCCGAAGATGTGGAAGCTGTAGAAGAACAGCGTCGTAAAGCCGAAAGCACAGACATGCAATTCCAGCACGAAGAAATGGAACAGGTGGCGACAGAAGTACCGCAAACCAGCCCTGCTCCTGTGTTTCGTGATGCCGAAAAGGTAGGACGTAACGACCTTTGTCCTTGTGGTTCTGGTAAAAAATACAAACAGTGTCACGGTAAGTTGGTTTAACTGATGACAGTCAAAGTAGTGCATGTGGCCGTAGGTGTGATTCTAAAGGACCAACAGGTACTGTTAGCGCTGCGTCCTGATAAGTTGCACCAGGGCGGCCGCTGGGAGTTTCCCGGCGGCAAAGTCGAAGCAGGTGAAAGTACAGGTCAGGCATTGGCGCGTGAACTGAAAGAAGAAGTGGATCTGGAGATTGCTGGTTCCACTGCCTGGTTTGAACTGCAGTATGCTTACCCTGAAAAGACGGTCTTGCTGGATATTCATCTGGTGCAGCAGTTTGAAGGAGAAGCAAAAGGTCTGGAAGGGCAGCCAGTGCGCTGGGTGCCTTTGTCGGAGCTTGATCAATATCAGTTCCCTGATGCGAATCAGCCGATTCTAGATAAGTTGTTGGCCGAATTCGGCACCATGTAAGGGCAGGGCTTGTCCCTGCCCGTTCATCTGTACCGCGGTGTCAACAGACGGGCGGGTACAAGACCCGCCCCTACGGATTTATTTAAAGAATTCGTTATCTTGTTCCAATGACTCATTTTCTAACTGTTCTAATTGCTGCTCTGACAGCGGCAAATCGGCACGGCCTTTATCCGGTATTTTGTGCTCTTCATTGGCCCAGGCGCCTAAGTCTATTAAACGACAACGATCTGAACAAAAAGGCCGGAACGCAGATTCAGGACCCCAGACGACTTCTTTCTGGCAGGTCGGGCATTTGACGATAGTGGCCATAAGGCATACTCCGGAAGCAAATTTAAAAGTGCGTTAGTGTACCGCAGACTGTGGATTTCAGGCGAGCATAAATACCCAAAGTAATTGGAGTTGCAGCCAGGCGACAAGAGAATGAGACCCCATGAACATAGCAGTCTATGTGATTGGGGCGAAGCTATTTATAAACAGATTGGGCAGTCAACAACGCTGTGGCTTCAAGTACGAAGGGGATTAACAACAGGCAAGTTTAAAAGGAATCGCTTTATCCATAGTAGTGCGGCCTACGCTGTCGCACAGCTGCATAAAACGTATGGCGTAACGGTATCTGTTACCGCTGATCGTTGGGTAGCTCTGGTACTCCATCGAGTATTCAATACGCAGCAATTCAAATTGCTCTGTGTTACTTTGAAAAAATCCATTTTCTGCCACTAAAGGCTGGAACTGGCCACGTTCCCGGATAAAGGTCAGGACATAAGAGATAGCAGTTTCAACCAGAAATAATTGATCTAACCAGTCTTGGGCCGCTTTTTTCCGCTGTACTAAAGGTTGTGAAAACCAGTATTGCAGTTGGGGTAAATCAAAATAGCAGGTGCCACCCGGAATAAAAAAACGCTGTCGTAACGGTGCCAGAAATTTGTCTTCCTTTAAGCTGGTCGCAAACTTACCGCACCGCAATAAGTCACTTTGCAGTCGTACCGCTTTTTGCAACATGCTTTGCAGCATGTCATCGGAAATCGAAGGGTGACGTGACCAGTTCACCAAAGCGGACTCGCAGCGTTCCACATCCTTGATTAAATCCGGCCTTACATCATTACGTTCCAGTACTTCAATCAACGAAAACAACGAATTGAAAAAGCCCTGTTGTTGCCATTCTGTCTCCAGTGGCAGCAACTTAGTGACTTGCTGAAACAGATACTCCACACGCAGGTAGGTGCGTACTTTTTCATTCAGCGGATGTTCGTAGATGATTGAGGTCATAACTGAAACATTTGTTAACAATGTTCATTACCATAAACCTAAGCAGAGCTTTTTGCTAGTTTTTCCTTGGCCAACTGCTGATAACGGCTATGTAGCAACTGAATTTGTGGTTGAAGCTCTGAAACAGGCACAGTATTGAGCAGTATGTCGTCGGCAAGTTTTAACCGCTCAGGCCTCGTGATCTGGCTGTTCAGGATACTTTGCACTTGCTCTGCCGGTACCTGATCTCTTTGCATGGTGCGATTGAGTTGTAATTCTTCGGGTACGTCTACAACCAATACCCTGTCGGTATAAGGTTGCAGTTTATTTTCCAGCAGTAAAGGAGCTATAAGCAGCGCATAATCTGAGGTACAGGCAGCCAATTTTTGCAGCATTCGTTGACGGATCAAGGGGTGCAATAACTGATTAAGCCAGCGTTTTTCTGCTTCATCTGCAAAAATCCTTGCTCGCAAAATCGCGCGATCCAAGTGGCCGTCCTGCTGCAAAATCGCAGTGCCAAAATGTTGAACTATGGCATTCAAAGCCGGCTCGCCTGGCATCACCACTTCACGGGCAACTAAATCCGCATCAACACTTTGTACACCTAAGTCATGAAAAACATTAGCAACAGTGGTTTTACCACTGCCTATACCGCCCGTCAGACCTACTATAAATCCTGACATCCTGCTCAGAGACCCATAGTACCCAGATACCAGGCCGTAATATCCTTACCCCACAAAATCGCAATCCAACCTGCAGCTGCTATATAAGGGCCAAAAGGAATAGGAGTGGCTTTGCCTTTGCCTTGAATCAGCAGCATCAGTGAACCCAGCACAGCACCGACCACAGAGGATAATAAGATAATCAGTGGCAATAATTGCCAGCCGAGCAGGGCGCCAAAAATAGCCAGCAGTTTAAAATCACCATAACCCATGCCTTCTTTGCCTGTGACCAGCTTAAACAACCAGAATACAGACCATAAACTTAAATAACCTGCTGCAGCACCAATCAGTGAATCAGTCGGAGATACCGTAAGGCCTGTCACACTGAGTAATAAGGCAAACCAAAGCAGAGGCTGGGTAATTTGATCCGGCAATAGCATCTTGTCGATGTCGATAAAAGACAACGCAATCAGGCACCAGGTCACCAGCAGATAAATCAGCGTTTGTTCTGTCACGCCAAAATGCAGGGCTACCAGCACAGATAACAAAGCCGTGAACGCTTCAATGGCCGGATAACGGATACTGATAGGGGCTTTGCAATACCGGCATTTGGCTTTTAGCACCAGCCAGCTTAACAGTGGAATATTATCCAGAACGGATAGCTGATGCTGGCACTTAGGGCAATGTGAATGCGGTAAAGCCAGATTAAATCTGGCTGTGGTTGCTGCAGTATTCTGATTAAAGTACTGCTGATAATCCTGCTGCCAGGCCAGCTCCATCATTTTAGGTAAGCGGTATATGACCACGTTCAGGAAGCTGCCTACAGCCAGACTAAACACCACAACCACAGTATAAAAAGTTACAGCAGACTGCTCGAACACTTGCACCAGAGGAGAGAAAAAATCCATTACACAGTACTACCCAGTTGGAAAATCGGAAGATACATCGCAATAATAAGTCCGCCTATTAAGACACCTAACACCGCCATAATCAAGGGTTCAAGTAAGGCTGTTAAACCATCAACAGCGTCGTCTACTTCCTGCTCATAAATGGTAGCGACCTTCGCCAGCATACTGTCCAGTGCCCCTGACTCTTCACCTATTGACACCATCTGGTTCACCATTTCAGGAAAAGCTGCGGTGTTTTTCATCGCCATATGCATTTGATTGCCAGCTGCCACTTCCTCCCGTACTGACAAAATAGCAGCTCTGTAGCGCTCATTGCCTGCAGCTCCTGCCGCAGATTCCAAAGCTTCAATTAAGGGCACGCCAGCAGCAAAAGTCGTAGATAAAGTCCTGGCATAACGGGCCACTGCTGCTTTGTTTAAAATCATGCCGATAACAGGCAGTTTTAAGATGGCATGATCGGCCGCAACCTTAAAGCTCTGGCTATTTTTATAGGACTTTGACATCGTCACGATCAGCGCTATCACAGCGCCAAGGGCTATATACCAGTTGGCTTGCATGAATTCTGAAATACCCAGTACAAACAAAGTGAAGGCTGGTAATTCGGCTCCCATATTGCCAAAAATTTCAGCAAATTGAGGTACTACAAAGATCAGCAGGATAGAGGTCACTATACCTGCAACTACCACCACAGCTATCGGATAAAACATGGCTTTTTTAATTTTAGATTTCAGGGCTTCTGCTTTTTCTTTATAAATCGCAATGCGATCAAAAATCCGGTCTAATGCGCCAGACTGTTCGCCGGATTTGACTAAGTCGCAGTACAGCTCGTCAAAATGATCTTTATGCTCACGCAATACCTCGGATAAAGGCGTACCGCCCTGCACTTTGACTGAAATTTTTGCCATCAGCTGGCGTAAGGTTTCATTACTGGCGCCGCTGGCTATTAAATCAATACTTTGTACCAAAGGCACTCCAGCGCCAAGCATAGTGGCGATTTGCCGGGTGACTACAGAAATGTCTGAGGATTTAATGGAGGGTTTGGCAAAAGACAGAGGTTTGCTTTTTTTCTTCACTGAAGACGGGGTAAAACCCTGCTGACGCAGCAAAGCTTTAGCCTCGGCCACTGAAGCTGCCCTGATCTCACCATTGCTGGTTTTCCCTCTTCTGTTAATGCCTTTCCAAAGGAATACATCCTGTTGTTTTATTTTAACTTCTGCCATGGTTTTAATCCTTAGCGCTGCAGGACAGCTTAAGCGTTGGTCACCCGGTTTACTTCAGCCAGGCTGGTGAGGCCTGCCGCAGCTTTTTTTAATGCCGACTGACGTAAGTTAGGGAAGCCTTCCGTTTGCGCCTGAGCTGCTATATCCAGCGAATTGGCTCCAGCCATAATTTTAGCGGCGATTTGTGCAGTGATGGGCATCACTTCGTAAATACCTAAACGGCCTTTATAACCGCCGGTACAGTGATCACAACCTACAGGTTTAAACAGTTTTAGCTGGCTCAACTGAGAAGGGGTAAAGCCTTGTTTTAGCGCTTCCTGTTCAGGCAGTTGTTCAGTGGCTTTACAGTGGTTACATAAACGCCTTGCCAGCCGCTGGGCAATAATCAGACTAACGGAGCTTGCCACGTTGTACGCAGGCACCCCCATATTTAATAAACGGGTTAAGGTTTCAGGGGCTGAGTTAGTGTGCAAGGTACTTAACACCAAATGCCCGGTTTGCGCCGCTTTAATAGCTATCTCTGCGGTTTCCAGATCGCGGATTTCGCCAACCATAATGACATCCGGGTCTTGCCGTAAAAAAGCTTTTAAAGCCGATGGAAAAGTCAGGCCAGCTCTTGGATTGACTTGCACCTGATTTATACCGGGCAGGTTAATTTCCACCGGGTCTTCCGCTGTGGATATATTGGTTTCTTCGGTATTAAGAATATTAAGGCCTGTATACAAGGAAACAGTTTTGCCTGAGCCTGTAGGGCCTGTCACTAAAATCATGCCCTGGGGTTGGGCTAAGGCATCCAGATACAACTGCTTTTGCTCTGCCTCATACCCCAGAATATCAATGCCGAGCATAGCGCTGTCGGAGTCGAGGATCCGCATTACTATTTTTTCGCCCCACAAAGTCGGCAAGGTACTGACCCGAAAGTCGATCGATTTTTTCTGCGACAGTTTGAGTTTAATGCGCCCATCCTGCGGCACACGTTTTTCGGCTATGTCTAATCTGGACATGACTTTTAAACGGGCAGATAAGCGGGTAGACAAGGCGACAGGAGGCGAAGCGACTTCATGCAAAATGCCGTCAATACGGAACCTGATCCGATAACTTTTTTCGTAGGGTTCAAAATGCAGATCCGAAGCGCCTTTGCGGATAGCGTCGTGCAGCATTTTATTGATAAAGGAGATAATGGGCTGATCTTCACTGTCTGAACCCACTGTTTTTGTGTCTTCTTCTTCACCACTGGCCAAACCCATTTTGGCCAAATCCCACTGCGTATCGGTAAAGCTGTCGGTTGCAGTGGTATCAAATAATTTATCTATGGCTTTGTGTAGCTTGTCGAACTCCACCACTATCATTTCGGCGTTCAGGCCGGTATTAAATTCAAAATCTTCTACCGAGGTCATGTCGGTAGGGTCAACCACAGCGAGGAACAAGGTTTTATGCCTTTTGCTCAGCGGCAGAATATGGTGTTTACGGATCAGTTTTTCGTTGCGCAGTTGCTCAGGAATGGCATTGATATCAAAAAAGTCTAAATCCAAAGCGCTGTGTAAAGTAAAAGAAGCCGCAGCTTCGGCCAGAGCTTTTGACTGGATCAGTTTTTCGCCAATCAGCAAATCGGCAATAGTCTGATACTGGTGACTTTTTTCCTGCAGTAGTTTGGCTGTGATCTGAGGGTCGACCAGATTTGCCTGTTGCAAACGTCTTAATAAAATCGAACTTGGGTTTAACGCCATACAGTCCCCTAAAATAAAACCGGCCCTGTCTGGTTACAGCTGGAGAAAAACGGCTCCGAAGAGCCGTTGTCAGTGCAGATAATCAGAATTAAATACCACAGCCTTTAATTGGCACAGCACCAGTACCTGTCAGGGCACAAGTCCAGGTAATGTTTTCACCGGCAGCTGCAGGGGCAGCTGGGGTCATAGTAGCGGTAATACCACCATAGGTCAGAGCCAGTACACCAGCACCAGTGCAGTCCGGAATAGCCACGCCTGAAGAGTCTGTACAACCTAAAGAGCCGCTGGTCGCATAAGCTTCAGCCACTTTAATTTTTTGGCCGCCTAAGGAGGCTACGGCATTGGAACCATTAGCTTTGGCTGTGTAGTCCTGATAAGCAGGCAAAGCAATAGCAGCCAAAATACCAATGATGGCAACAACGATCATTAATTCAATAAGGGTAAAACCTTGATTACGTTTCATGGAACATCTCCTGATTGGTTTGCCCACCTTTGGGGCTACTTAATTCTGGTTAATATTTGTTATTAAGCAAGCTTTGCTCTGATGTTTAATTGGAGATGAAAACAGAGCGGATGAAAAAGGTGAAATAATAGTTAAATCTATAGTTTTAAAAGGTCGCTATACTGCAACTTATTGGAATAATGCCACTTTTTGCAAAAAATCTGCGCCTGAATCAGACAGCAGCCAGAGCAAAAAACAGCTGTTACCGTAGATCACAAAACGGAACTCTCGCTGAAAAGGGGCTTTATGCACCTTATGATGCAGATGCTTTTGAGCCAATAAAGCGCCAGGCCAACCTCCTATCAGACTAAACATTTGCAAGCTCTCTTCAGGTAAGCGGCTAGTTTGTCCGCTGCAGGCCAGTTTTTTGTCAATCTGATAAAGCCAATAGGTAAAAAGACTGGCTTCGAGATAAAACAAAGGCACAGTAAATACAAAAGAACCGGCCAATAAAGAGATGAGCAGCAGCGCAAAAAACAGATAGCGGAAACACCAGGCTTGTTGCCGGATCTGATAAAAGTCTATTCCTGCACTCTGGTTTGATTTTGAAAACGGGACAGCTGGCTCGTCCAGTTGCAGCTTTAGGGCATAACTGCGCTGTTGTTTGTCAAAGCCCAGCTGAAAGCTCAGCCTGTCACCTTGTTGAGGACGTCTGGCCGGAACCTGACTGAAATCGCGGATATGAAAAAACACCCGTTCTGCGTTGTCCGTTGTGACAAAGCCAAAACCTTTATCATCACGCCAGTAACTGACGGTGCCTTGTAATCTTGGGGGAGGAGTCATAGCGATCGCAGCTTTGCGGGAACACTAAAGAAAGTGTATCAGCCTTTTTTCAGTTTGCTGAATGCTGCGACGAATGACTGCAGGTCAGGTTAACAGCCTGACCTGCAGATCTGAACATCAGATACTACGTAGACGCATCGATAAATCAATAGCTTGCACGTTTTTGGTTAAAGCCCCACTGGAGATGTAATCTACCCCTGTGCTGCTTAACGAACGCAAAGCTTCAGCAGTAATATTGCCTGATACTTCCAGTTTTGCCTTAGCTTTGTTCAGGCTGACGGCTTGCTGGATATCGGCAATATGGAAGTTGTCGAGCATGATAATGTCAGCGCCAGCTTTGAGCGCCTGCTCAAATTCAATCAAATCTTCCACTTCCACTTCAACAGGTTTACCGGGGAAATTCTGCCGCGCTATGCTGACCGCATTATCTATAGAACCTGCAGCTGCAATATGATTTTCTTTGATTAAAAATGCATCGTATAACCCCAGACGATGGTTTTTACCACCTCCACAAGCCACAGCATATTTTTGTGCTAAACGCATACCCGGCAAAGTTTTACGGGTATCCAGCAGGCGGGTTGTGCTGCCTTCCAGTAAAGATACATACAGGGCTGCTGTTGTAGCTGTGCCGCTTAAAGTCTGAATAAAGTTCAGCGCTGTACGCTCACCTGTTAATAAAATACGGGCCGGGCCTGTCAGTTCGCACAAAATGGAGTTGGCCGTGACCTTATCCCCATCCTGAACAAACCATCGCACCTGAACTTCAGCAGACAACTGACGAAATACTTCGGTCAGCCAGGCGCTGCCACAAAACACACAGTCTTCACGGCTGATAATAGTGGCTTTGGCGCGCTGGGTTGCAGGGATCAGAGAAGCGGTGATATCACCTTGCTCCAGCGGTAGATGGCCTAAATCCTCAGCCAGTGCCTGACGAACAGTCAGTTCAATATCCCGTTGTAAATCAGTAAGGTAAGGGACGTTAATCATCTGTATTTATGGTTCCGGTATGGTGACAGGCCACAAAGCCTGTTAAAAATTAGCGTTGGATTAGCTTCAGCTCATCCTGTTGTTGGCTGAATTCTAATTGTTTTAAGGCACTCATGCCTAACAAAATATCAGTGCCATGCAAGCCGGGCGTGATACTGGCGCGTATGTCGGTGAGCACAATATCACCCAGTTGCAGGCTATTCAGCTGGCTGTCATAAGCTGCTGCAGGTCCATTGGCTGTGCTGACCTGATAACGCCGGCCTTTACTCATGCCGAGCTTTTGTGCCGCCTGTTCTGATACGGCCACTACAGTAGCGCCGGTATCAAGCATAAATTCCATAGGCACACCATTAAACAAGGCTGTACCTACGTAGTGACCCGCTTTGTTGCGTTTTAGCACTGTGACTTTTTCACCGCTGCTGCCAACCTGACTTTGCAGCTGCTGATTCGGGTTTATTTGTAACGAAATCTGATCTTCAAAAAACCAGTACAGCAGCCCAAGCAACAGCAGCCAACTGATCCAGCTAAATAAGCGACCTAATTTAGTTGTATTGTCAGATGCTTGCATTCCAAAGTCTCAGGGTTGACAATAAAGGCTCCAGCTTAACCGAGCATGAAGCGTTTTTGCAAAACAGGATCTACGGGGTGAATCAAGAGCAGATTTCCTTTGAACTTGAACACAGTGCTAGTCCGCATTGGAATTTACGACCACAAGATACAGAAATCAGCCTGTTGGTGATCCATTGCATCAGTTTGCCTGCAGGCCAGTTTGGCAACAGTTACATTGATGATTTATTTATGGGGGTGCTGGACACTGACGCTGATAGTAGTTTTGCCGATTTGGCTGGTGTTCGGGTATCGGCACATTGTGTTATTTTCAGAAACGGTTTAGTCCGACAGTATGTGCCTTTTCACCTGCGGGCCTGGCATGCAGGTGTTTCGGAATTTAATGGACGGCCAAACTGTAACGATTTTTCGATAGGGATAGAATTAGAAGGTACTGAACATCAGCCTTATACCGATGCGCAGTACCAAAGTCTGGTGTTATTAACCAGACACTTGATGCAAAACTTTCCGGCTATCACAACGGATCGTATTGTGGGACATCAGCAGATTGCACCGGGTCGGAAAACTGATCCTGGTCCGTCGTTTGACTGGGACCGTTATCAATCTGCGTTAAAGGAGAATGGATAAATGACCTTGATCAGTATGCTTATCGCCTTAATTATTGAGCGGCTGGCGGTTCGCAGCGAGGCATGGCAATTTTTGTTTTATGCCAAAAAGTACCTGTCTCTGAGCCACAGTTCAGCCTTGTCTAAATTGTCAGATGACAGTAAAGGCCAGTATCTCTGGGTACTGTTGCCGGGCATTTTGTATGCGCTGTTGTTGTGGCTGGTTGACAGCGGACTGGTGACTTTGGTGCTGAATACGCTGGTGTTACTGGTGTGTATTGGTTGCTGGCACTATCGCCAGTTGTACAAACAGTATTTAAATGCCAGCGAAAGAGCAGATAACGAAGCTGCTTTTTTAACTATGCAGCAATTAAGCAATGATGTGGGTTTAACTGATGCTGATTTAAGTTATGGCCAACGTCTGGTTTGGCTGAACTTCCGCTATTACGCTGCAGTTTTATTCTGGTTTGCGATTTTAGGCGGAGCAGGAGCTATCACTTATGCATTGCTGCGTCAGATGAACGAGCCTGCCAGCTGGGATAAACCCATGAAGCTGGCGGAAGAGGGCGATGAAACTTCTGAATTTGTTGAGGCCACACCTGATATTCCTCTGGTTTTTCAACAACTGATGTTCTGGGCTGACTGGCTGCCAGCCCGTTTATTTGGTGTAGGTTTGGCTTTGGTTGGTCATTTCTCCCGCGCCTCAGCTTCTTTATTAGCCTTTTTAGGCGATTTTTCGACACCCGCAGATACAGTGGTGACTACAGTCGCTAAAGCTGCTGAGCCATTGCCGGATGATGCCTATAACTGTGCTGAAGAAACTGCATGCATGGTGCAGTTAGCTAAACGTAATGTGCTGTTTTTCCTGGCTTTAGTAGCAGTGTTAACATTATCAGGCTGGCTGGGTTAAACAACGAAACAATGGTGAAACAATGGGGTCAGGCCTTGGATCTTGAATTGAAATTCAAGATCCAAGGCCTGACCCCATTTTTTTTGCCCCGTTGTTTTCTTGGTAAGACCAATTTATCTCCTCAGATTTTCCCCGTCTTTTATCGAGCTTTTACTCTAATTATTTGCCCGCTTTGGTCGCATAATTCCGCAGTTTAATTTACAGTTTGATTCCTTTCTGCTAAGTTATGCCGCATAAAATTAAATTGGTAAGACCAATTTACAAGTGATCAAGTGTAAATAACAAAAACAACACGACTTCATATCAAGGTGGCAATGTCCAGTCTGAGAATCAAACCTGCCAAATTGTCCGATCAAATAGTCCAGCAACTGGAGCATATGCTGCTGGAAGGGACTTTTACGCCCGGACAAAAGTTACCGCCTGAGCGTGAACTTGCATTGCAATTTGATGTCTCCCGTCCATCTTTACGCGAAGCTATTCAGAAACTCGAAGCCAAAGGTTTAGTCAGTCGCCGTCAGGGCGGTGGTACTTATGTCTGTGAAAATCTGGCTGTGGGTTTAACTGATCCGTTATTTGCTTTGATTGGTCGTCATCCTGAGTCGCAATTTGACTTACTGGAGTTTCGTCACGCCCTAGAAGGCATTTGTGCTTACTACGCCGCTTTGCGTGGTACTCAGGCGGACTATGATTTGATCAAACAACGTTACGAAGAAATTTGTGCTGCCCAGCAGCAACAGGATTTGGACGCTGAAGCGCGGTCGGTAGGCCAGTTTTATTCGGCGGTTGCAGAGGCATCGCATAATGTGGTGCTTTTGCATTTGGTGCGCGGCTTAACGCCGCTGGTGGAGCAAAACATC